>NZ_CP035088.1:2370625-2688750 GCF_004786035.1 Pseudomonas viciae | reverse complement strand
TGCTGGTGCTGACTGGCATCATCGGCGTCAGCGCCCTGCTCTTCGCCACGGCCCGCTGGGACCGCGCCGGTGCCAGTTTCCATGCGCTGTTCCAGATCCAGCTGATGGGCCTCTACGGCGCCTTCCTGACGGCGGACCTGTTCAACCTGTTCGTGTTCTTCGAGGTACTGCTGGCAGCTTCCTACGGTTTGATGCTGCACGGGTCAGGTCGGGCGCGGGTATCGTCGGGGCTGCATTACATTTCCATCAATCTGCTGGCCTCGTCGTTGTTCCTGATCGGCGCGGCGCTGATCTATGGCGTCACTGGCACGTTGAACATGGCCGACCTGGCCCTGAAAATCCCGCTGGTGCCGGAGGCCGACCGCGGCTTGCTGCACGCGGGGGCAGGCATTCTCGCGGTGGCGTTCCTGGCCAAGGCCGGCATGTGGCCGCTGAACTTCTGGCTGGTGCCGGCTTACAGTGCCGCCAGTGCGCCGGTGGCGGCGCTGTTTGCGATCATGACCAAGGTCGGCGTCTACACGATCCTGCGCCTGTGGACGTTGCTGTTCTCCGGCCAGGCCGGCGCCTCGGCGTATTTCGGCGCCGACTGGCTGGTCTACGGCGGCATGGCGACCATCGTCTGCGCCGCCATCGCCATTCTCGCGGCCCAGCGCCTGGAGCGCATGGCCAGTCTGAGTATCCTGGTCTCGGCCGGAATCTTGCTGTCGGCCATTGGTTTTGCCCAGCCGAACCTGGTGGGCGCGGCGCTGTTTTATCTGGTGAGCTCGACCCTGGCGCTTTGCGCGCTGTTCCTGCTGGCGGAGTTGGTCGAACGCTCGCGCTCGGCCAATGAAGCGGGCCTGGACGACGACTTCGACACGTTGCCGCGACCGCAGGAATCCCTGCAGCCGCCCAAGGGCATCAACCTCGATGACGAGCAGAAAGCCGTGGTCGGCCAAGTGATTCCCTGGACCATGGCCTTTCTCGGCTTGAGTTTCATCTTCTGCGCGCTATTGATTATCGGAATGCCGCCGCTCTCGGGGTTCATCGGCAAGCTGGGTCTGCTGAGCGCGTTGCTCAATCCCCAGGGGTTGGGGGCCAGCGCCGGGGCGCCGGTGTCGAATCAGGCGTGGAGCCTGTTGGCGTTGCTGATTCTGTCGGGGTTGGCCTCGTTGATCGCGTTCTCGCGCCTGGGCATCCAGCGCTTCTGGACGCCACAGGAACGACCGTCGCCGTTGCTGCGGCCGTTCGAATGCCTGCCGATCATCGTCCTGCTGGGCCTGGGCATCGCGCTGACCTTCAAGGCCGAGCCGTTGCTGCGCTATACCCAGTCCGCCGCCGATGCGCTGAACAACCCTGAACATTATGTGATGTCGGTTCTGGCCACCCGCGCCGTGCCCAACCCCCAGGCCAGCACCGCATTGCCGGAGGTGCAACCATGAAGCGCCTGTTTCCCGCTCCGTGGCTGTCCCTGGCGCTCTGGTTGCTGTGGCTGGTGCTGAACCTGTCCCTCAGCGCCGGGCACCTGCTGCTGGGGGCGGCGTTGGGCTTTCTCGCGCCGCTGATGATGCGCCCGCTGCGCCCACGGCCCATCCGTATCCGGCGACCGTGGGTGGTACTGCGCCTGTTCCTGTTGGTGGGCCGCGATGTACTCGCCTCGAACCTGGCGGTGGCCTGGGGTGTGTTGAACGCCGGGCGCCGCCCGCCTCGCTCGCAGTTCATCAAGGTGCCGCTGGACCTGCGCGATGCCAACGGCCTGGCAGCGCTGTCGATGATCACCACGGTGGTACCCGGGACAGTCTGGTCGGAACTGGCCCTGAATCGCAGCATCCTGCTGATGCATGTGTTCGACCTGCAAGACGAGGCGTCTTTCATCGCGCATTTCAAGGCCACCTACGAGCGCCCGTTGATGGAGATTTTCGAATGAGCCCGCTGCTGTCCAATGCGATCCTGTTGAGCCTGTTCCTGTTCTCCCTGGCGATGGTGTTGACCCTGTGGCGGCTGTTCAAGGGCCCGTCGGCCCAGGATCGGGTATTGGCCCTGGACTATCTGTACATCGTGGCGATGCTGATGATGTTGGTGCTGGGCATCCGTTATGCCAGTGACACCTATTTCGAGGCGGCGCTGCTGATCGCCCTGTTCGGCTTTGTCGGCTCGTTCGCCCTGGCCAAGTTCCTGCTGCGTGGCGAGGTAATCGAATGACCGGCGAACTGTCGATGTGGGTGGAAATCCCGGTGGCGATCCTGCTGGTGCTCGGCGGCCTCTTCGCCCTGGTCGGGGCAATCGGCCTGGTGCGTTTGAAGGACTATTTCCAGCGCATGCACCCACCGGCCCTGGCCTCTACACTGGGTGCCTGGAGCGTGGCACTGGCCTCGATCATTTATTTCTCGGCGCTCAAGTCCGGGCCAGTGTTGCATGCCTGGCTTATCCCGATCCTGCTGTCGATCACCGTACCGGTAACCACCCTGCTGCTGGCCCGGGCGGCGTTGTTTCGCAAGCGTATGGCGGGGGACGATGTGCCGGCGGAAGTGAGCAGCCGCCGAACCGACTGACAGGTATCTCGAGCCGGTACAGCTTTTGTGGCGAGGGAGCTTGCTCCCGCTGGGGTGCGCAGCAGCCCCGAGACCTGCCACCTCGGAGTGTCAGGCTGACATGTATTCAGCAGTTCTGGGCTGTCGATTTTAGTCGATAGCTGACCACCAGAACCTCCGTTACTTATAGGGATTGAGTCAGCGACAACACCTGAAATGGTAACAATGGATTCTTAATATTGGGGGCGGCGAAAATTTTTGCCGTGTACAGAGTCGGTCAATACCCCCTACCAAATGGACTTCCATGATCTATTCCGCCAGGATCTGCGGCATTTTGAGTTGTCTGCTGTGCAACTGCCTGTGGGCCGCTGCCAATCCATCCGACAAAACCGCAGATTTGCTAGGCATATACCAGCAAGCAGTTATCAACGATGCGACCTTGTCTGCATCCAGACATGCAGTCGCCGCACAGCGTGAAGCTGTTCCCCAGGCGCGCGCTGGCTTGCTCCCTACTCTCAGCGCGGGCGGCAATATTGAGTCCGTACGACTGGAGCGTGACGCCCCGACATTAACCCGAACTCGCAGTCAATCGGTCTTCCAGGCGAATTTGAATCAACCCATATTTCGACTCGATCGCTGGTTCGCTCTTGAGGCAGCTCAGGCCAGTACCAATCAGGCGGAGCTGGAGCATTCGGCCAAAGAGCAAGAGCTGATTCTAAAAGCTGCCCAAGCCTATTTTGATGTGTTGCGCACACGGGATTTACTGGCAGCGTCAAAGGCAGAGGAGTCGGCTCTTAAGCGACAACAGAAGCAAGCTCAGTCTCGTCTGGAAAATGGTGCCGCAAGTATCACAGACGTGCTAGACGCCCAAGCTGCATTTGATAATGCTCAGGCTAATCGCAAGCTGGCTGAACGCAAGGTTGACGACGCCTTCGAGGCCCTATCGCGTCTAACACGACAAGACTATTCGACGATCGAGGGTATCGAGCATCAGCTCCCTATTGAGACACCGCAGCCCAATGATGCCAATGCATGGGTAACCAATGCTGTACGGCAAAACCTTTCACTGCAGGCGAGCAGCTTTGCGGTCGCCGCCGCCGAGCACGTCCAACGTCAACGTAAAGCAGGTTTCGCACCGACCCTAGATGCGGTGGTGTCCTACCGCAGAGGTGACAACGACAGCTTCGGCTATAGCAATCCCACCGATTTCAATCGGTCCGATTATCAAGGTAATGTGGCGCAACGAAGTGTCGGAATTGAGTTGAATATCCCTTTGTACTCGGGCGGCTCAACACGCTCGCAAGTGCGAGAAACGACTGAGCGCCTGTCACAAAGCGAAGATGAGAGAGAAGACCTGCGCCGTGAGGTTGTGCAGAATGTGCGCAACCTGCACCGTGCGGTCAACTCGGATGTTGAACAAGTCATCGCCCGTCGGCAGACCATTCTGTCTACTCAGGCATCGGTAAAGGCCAGCCAGGTAGGTCGGGAACTGGGAACACGCAACACAGCCGACGTGCTCAACGCCCAACGCCAACTCTATAACGCCGTCAGGGAATACAACAATGCGCGTTATGACTACATCATCGACACATTAAAACTCAAGCAGACAGCCGGGACATTGAGCCCCGCCGACCTGTCGAGCTTGGCCATGTATATGACCAAAAGCTACAACGCCGATCGCGACTTTCTTCCGCCCGATGCCCGTAAGCCTTTTTAACAAAAGGCTAGACCAGCCCCGGCGGACGACCTATCGATAATTCGCAGGCGTCATAAAGCCATCATCTGTATGGCGTACACATCTATTAACGGATGGGTGAGATCCGACTCACCACAGACTTTTGTAGGCATGGACGCGAGATGAATGAACAACAAGCAAACGTTGATGCGCCAGTAGATACAGGCCTTATCTGCCTGGTCATGCTTGCTCGGTTGCACAACGTTGCTATCAGTGCTGAGCAACTGACTCATGAGTTTTGCAGCGAGGGCGGCCTTTTTAGCTCACGAGAGATGCTGCTAGCCGCTCAACGAGTAGGTCTTAAGGCCAAGTCCGTACAGACGACTGTAAGCCGTCTGGAACATACCCCTCTTCCCGCGATTGCCACTGATCATAACGGTGAGTTTTTCATTATCGCCAAGGTCGACCAAAGCAAAGCGGTTATCCATGACCCCCGTGTGGCACGAGCAGAGATCATAGCGCTGGAAACGTTGCAGGGACGGTGGTCGGGCACTTTGATCCTGGTACGCTCTGATGCGAACCTACAGCGTGAAAACTCCCGTTTCGACTTTACCTGGTTCATTCCTGCCATCGTCAAATATCGCAAGCTATTAGGCGAAGTACTGCTGGTCTCCTTTGTACTACAAGTGTTTGCATTGGTCACACCGCTGTTTTTTCAAGTGGTCATGGACAAAGTCCTGGTGCACCACGGGCTGACCACGTTGGACGTCGTCGCCATCGGTCTACTGGGGATCATGGTGTTTGAGTCCGCATTGAGTGGGCTGCGCACTTACCTATTCGCCCATACCGCCAGCCGTATCGACGTAGAACTAGGTTCGCGGTTGTTTCGTCATTTGTTGAACTTGCCCTTGGCGTATTTTCAGGCTCGACGTGTGGGGGATTCGGTAGCGCGTGTTCGTGAACTGGAAAACATCCGCAGCTTTCTTACCGGGAACGCTATCACCGTCGTTCTTGATGTGTTGTTCTCGGTAGTGTTCATCGTCGTGATGTTCTATTACAGCGCCTGGTTAACATTGATCGTCCTACTATCCCTGCCCCTGTATTTCCTGGTGTCTCTTATTGTGACCCCTCTGCTACGAGCTCGATTACAGGACAGTTTCAATCGTGGAGCCCAGAATCAGGCTTTTCTGGTGGAGACCGTGAATGGTATCGACACTCTAAAGTCCATGGCGGTTGAGCCTCAAGTGGCACGCAAATGGGAAGACCAGATTGCGGGATACGTTGCAGCGGGGTTCAAGACACAAAACCTATCGGCGATTGCCAATGAAAGCGTGTCTTTCATTGGCAAGCTAGTGACCGTCGCGACACTCTGGATGGGCGCGCGGTTGGTGATTGAGGGTCAATTGACGGTAGGTGCGCTAATTGCCTTCAACATGATGGCCGGTCGAGTATCCCAACCAATTATGCGTCTTGCCCAGCTATGGACCAGCTTCCAGCAAACCGGGGTGTCAGTGCAGCGTCTGGGGGACATCCTCAATACCCACACCGAGCTGTCCCAAACGGCGCGCAGCGCATTACCCTCACTTCAGGGTCACATCGAATTTGATCAAGTGCATTTCCGTTACCGCCTCGATGGATCAGAGGTTTTGCGAGGCGTCAGTGTGCAGATCCAGGCTGGCCAAGTAATTGGTGTCGTAGGTCGTTCAGGCTCAGGAAAAAGCACTCTGACACGCCTGTTACAGAGGCTTTATGTCCCGGAGCGTGGACGCGTGCTAGTTGATGGCATGGATCTGGCGCTGGCCGACGTGTCGTCATTACGCCGACAGATCGGCGTAGTACTTCAGGACAACATGCTGTTCAACCGCAGCATCCGTGAAAACATCGCATTGACTGACCCTGGCTGCCCACTAGAGAACGTCATGCATGCCGCCAAAATGGCCGGCGCGCACGAATTTATCCTCGAGCTACCGGAAGGCTACGACACTGAAGTCGGTGAACATGGTGCTTCGCTCTCCGGCGGCCAGCGGCAACGGATCGCTATTGCTCGGGCGTTGATCGGCAATCCACGCATTCTGATTTTCGACGAAGCCACCAGTGCTCTGGATTATGAATCAGAGCGGGTCATTCAACAGAACATGCAAAGTATTTGTGCTGGTCGCACGGTGATCATCATTGCCCACCGGCTGTCAGCAGTACGCGACGCCCACCGTATTCTTGTAGTGGATCGCGGGCAGATCGTTGAGCAAGGTACCCATCTCGAGTTGCTGGCCCACCAAGCGGGGCATTATTCACGCTTACACCGCATGCAGCAGAGTTGAGTGCAGGCAAGGAGTCGGTAGAAATGGACTTGGCACTGTTACAACGGTATCGACAAGTCTGGGGTGAATCCTGGCGACAGCGCAAACGTATGGAACCGCCAAAGCGTTTGCCCCATGAATTGCAGTTTTTGCCGGCGGCTTTGACGCTGCAAGAAAGCCCCTCCCACCCAGCTCCCAGAATTTTAATCTGGGCCATCATTGTGTTTGCTGTTCTAGCACTGTCTTGGGCGTATTTTGGAAAGATCGAGGTGGTGGCCGTCGCCCCTGGAAAAATTGTTCCTAGCGGGAAAACCAAGCTCGTCCAGTCCAGTGAAACAGCCGTGGTCAAAGCGATTCATGTCAGCGACGGCCAGCTTGTCAGTGTTGGTGAGGTATTAATTGAACTGGACCCCACTTCGGCGGGTGCAGAGGTTCGGCGCCTTCAAAGCGACTTGCTGGCCGCGCGCATTGATCAGGCTCGCAGTACCGCCATGTTAGAAGCCATTAACCATCCGCAGGAACCAAGGCTTCCGCATGAAAGCCTGCAAGAGGCAAATGCGGATCAGCTCCTTGCCACTCAGCGATGGTTACAAGGGCAATATCAGGAGTACAGAAGTCAGCTCGAACTGGCAGATGCCGAGATTCTTCAACGCAGTGCAGATATCCAGGCGGCCCAGGTTCAGGTGTCGAATTTACGCACGACCCTGCCGATCGCCACTCGACTGGCTGAGGACTATGAACGCTTGCTCACCCAGCAGTACGTGGCGCGTCACGAATATCTGCAAAAAGAGCAGGCTCGTCTGGATGTATTACGACAACTCAGCGTGCAACAGGCAAGCGTGGCGCAGTCCACTGCGGCACAAAATGAAGCCCGGCGCCGCCGCGAAGGTGTGGTGGCCCAAACCCGGCGAGCCATGCTTGATCTGCAACAGGAAGCTAGCCAAAAAGAAGCAAGCCTGGTTCAGCAGCTAGCGAAGGCGCATTACCAAGAGACCTTGACCCAGCTTAAGGCTTCAGTGGCAGGCACCGTACAACAGCTTGCCGTACATACGGTGGGCGGTGTCGTCACTCCCGCGCAAGCCCTGATGGTCATCGTCCCTATGGATCAGCCCGTGGAAGTAGAGGCGATGCTGGAAAACAAAGACGTTGGTTTTGTCCGCGCCGGCCAAGCAGTCACCGTAAAAGTAGAAACCTTTACGTTTACTCGCTACGGAACCGTCGAGGGTGAAGTACTCAGCGTCTCCAATGACGCTATCGAGGACGAAAAACGCGGACCTATCTACAGCAGCCGTATTCGCCTCAAAACCAACAGCCTCATCATCAACGGGCAAAGCGTAGCGTTGTCGCCGGGGATGTCTGTCACGGCCGAAGTGAAAACCGATCAGCGTCGAGTGCTCGATTACTTTTTGAGCCCCTTGCAGCAGCATATTGATGAGAGCTTGAGAGAGCGTTAAGGAGCCAGCATGAGTTTTTCTCCACGAGCAGGTTCGGTCTTCGGTTTCGAAAACAGTCTTCTGTGTGCGTTCACAAAATAGGTCTGTCTATGAGAGTTTCTTTTTTCCCTATGGCAAGTGTTTGGCTGACATATGGACTGGCGCTAAGCGGTTGCAGCCTAGTCGAGCCACATTCACGGACAAGCTGGGAGACAGATTCGCGGGTGTCGGCTCAGGAAGTTATTTCATGCGCACAAAAAACCGTTCAAGAACTATCCGTTAAAAACCCCAAATGGGACGCAACCATTACTAGATCAGAGGCTCACAACGGAATACTAGAGACGGGCAATTATCCAGACACCAACGCCACTGGACTAAGAACTCGCGTCACTTTCCAACCCGAAACGCACCAACTTACAGTAGACATTAAAGCTAGCGATCCCTACTACATGGACCTTGGAGCCAAGGAGGGAGCAACCCACTTCAGGCACAACATGGAAAACTGCCTTCCCAGACAAAGCAAAAATATTCACTCCAAAATATCTAGTACCTTCCCATGCCGTCCCGCTTTTAGAACACGAGATTACAGAAATGGATGAAGCATACAAACCCTCTGCAGCGAGAGTCAGCATACGCTATTTATTAATTGCATTTTTTATTCTTTCAGGATTTTCCATTGGTGTTTTCTCTCGAGAAGTCGAGTGGAAGGGGAACGAGTCAGTCGTGAGAACGATAGAAGACCCAAAAACGATTATTAAACGCACAGAATCATTCAATGAAAGCTTGAAGCGCAAAGGCTACGCGGGAGCTATAAAAAATTGCTCTGACATCTATGACTTTCCTGTTGGCGTTGCAAATGGAAACCATAGCTTTGGTAGCGTCTGCACTTATAAACACAATCAAATCGCAGAAAAAGTTTTCGTTTGCAACGATATGATGGTGGGATATTTTTCGATGCTAAATGAGTTCACCGATACGGATCAGTGGAAAGTTAAAGCCATTTACGAGAACTGCTACGGTGGATAGGCTTGCATTCAAACTACCGTCCTAGTCAAATCGATATACATTTGAGGTGGGCTTATGCTCGATAATCAGCAGTTACGAGATTTCATTAAGAAATCAGTATCCAGTTCAGAGATTGGCAACACTAGTCCCTATGTGTCCGTACTATCCACTGGAAATAGCGGATTATCCTTCGGCGCCCTTCAAAATGATGTAGGTAATAACTCTATAGCTCGGACTGCCTTCCGAAACATCTTGGATGCTGAAGTTAGTTTGGGTGCTCTAACCTCGGCACAGGCGGACAGTCTATATTCAAAAGCCAGCCAAAATCTGCAGCTAAGCAGCACTGAGCGGGCCATGGTGGACAAAGCGTTATCGGCACATACCAGCTTAGTCGACGCTGCGGATGAGCAGCAACTTACTATTATTGAACGCTATGTAAATCTTGCCCTAGACGCCGCCAGCAAGAACCCAAATGGTCCTGGTGGTTTGGATCGAAACGGCTTGGATTTGCAATTTGTTGCCGAATTGGCCATGTGGGGCAATCGAACTGGCGGACTGAGTAGCTCCGCTCAATTTCTTGAAACTGCCACAGAAGTCAGCCGACAAAACTACGAATCAGAATATCTTTCAAAACAAGCTCAGTTCACAAATACCTCTGAAGTTTTTTCCCGCTGGCAGGAAAGAGTAGATGAAGCCACGCTGTCAGGATTATTAAAAATAACAATAGACGCATCCAACAAGGGTCTGTTCACTCCGCTTGGCTTGGATGCCACCCTTGGTTATTTCGGCATAAAACTATCGACCCTATCAGACATCATTGATAAAAACGCTTTTAACGTTCTGCTTGACGACATGACCAACATCTCAATTGACAACATTGGCAACGTTGAGCTAGACGCAGACGGAAACATTAAACTCAATCTATCATCAACCGAGTTTGGCAGTGCAACATCTGTTTTGTACAGAAGCAACGGCATTCAAGTGAGTATTGCAGGGATCACTCTGATCGATGCTCCCAAAGAAGCTCAAATAACCATAGGCCAACAAAACGTCTCTGTACTAAATCGCTATGGCGACTTGTCAGCGACATATCGCTTAAGTAGCGAAGGTGTCATCGTCACTTGGAAAAATGTCAACGGCGGATTGACTGTAGAGCAGACCTACGGTTTTGATGGGGTGCCAGTCAAGACCACTTGGAAACAAAACGGCACTACGTTCACCGGCGCGGAACCGGACTTGGCTGCGTTCATTTCCAAGTCTTCCATCCAAGCAAACGACTCAGCTCTGGCTGGAGCACTTCAGGCCAAACAAGCTGCAACCACAGATACCCTCGGAACAGCTGCCGACGGGGTGGCAGCGGGGACAGACAATGCGGCATCCTTGAGGTATTTGCAAAAGCGCCTGGGATTGGAGGGTGTTTCTGATCGCTGGGCACCGATTGCGTTGAGCGGGGCTATCCCCGCTTCCTTGACGTTGTCGAATAGCTTGGCGGCGGCGATCCAACAAGCGATCAATAATGCCCAGCAACGCTGGAGTACCCCGCTCGCCTCCATTTTCAATGTTCAAGTGTTGGGTTTCGGCAACCAACCATTGCACCGTTTACCTTTAGTGCTGGATTTATCCGGCAATGGAATAAAACTGGTTGCCCCCTCCCAAAGTAACGCGGTATTCGACCTCAACGCTGATGGGATAAAACGCCCCGTCGGTTGGGTGGGCGCGGACAATGGCATCCTGGTTTTTGATACAAACCGCAACGGTGTTATCGATAGCGCTGCCGAATGGTTTGGCGAAGCTTTTGTCGTGCCAGGCAGCACGGGGCCGGCCGGAAAAAATGGCTTCGAAGCATTGGCTAAGCTGACGAAGTCAGGGAGTACAGTGTTCTCCCGGGAGACAGCACTGATCAATCCGCTTACTGGTACCAGTTATTTTGACGCACTGAATGTATGGGTGGACGCTGATCAAAACGGTGTTTCGACCGCCGGCGAGCTAAAAACTTTGGCGGCCCTGAACATCAAGTCCATTGATTTGACATCGGTTCATGATGGCCGACAGATCGCAGGCGGGCTGATCGACTCTACCGCCGGTTTCACACTCAACAACGGGGCGCGCCTGGACATCGCAGATATCGGCTTGAGCGTGCAGACCTCCAGCAGCCCCACGACCTCGCCCATCAATCCAGGAGCTCTGATTTTTGCCGAGTACGCATCCAAAAGCTTCGCCGCTATGGCGGCGGGTCAGGCACGAGGGGTTGATGCTGCGTTAGCGACTCATGCGCCAAATTTTACTGGATTAATGAGCGCGTTACGCACTTGGATGGCGAGCGCACGTTCACATACTTATCAAGGTTATGCGAACCCGCTCATCAAGACTAAGGATCCGGCGCTCATTACGACTTACGAAGGCAGCAACCCCGCCACTCAGCGTGGAAATACTGCTGGGAAGGATGTCATGACGTTGATGCAACAGGGCAGCGCCTACTACACGACGGTGCGCTCGACCTTGCAAGCAGTCGACGCTGGGGCCAGCGCGCTCGCTCGGGCGCAAAGTGCTGCTCAGGTGGCCAACGCGGTATCAACAGCTGACAGTCGCGCCGCGGCTCAGGCCCAAGCTCAGACAGCCGCAACGGCATGGGGTGCAGCCGCGACATCCTATTTGAATACTGTGGGCGCTTGGGCGACCTATGCTGCGCAGTTAGAAGCGCTGCGTGGCGGACTGAACAACCTGGTTCCGATCAATCAGTCCTATACCGGACATTTGCCTGGTGGCTACACATTCTTTTCTCCTCAAGACTCCGGTTTTGCAGCGGACACCTTCACTGCTTATACGGCGGTGCTGCAATTGTTCAGGGACCTAAAAATCGGTGTAGATGCGTCCTTGGGGGCCTTTGCCCAATCGGCTGGTTATGCCAAAGCCTACACAGGGGTTAGCGGTGGGACGGTTACGTTGGGCAATGGCTACAATCTGGTCCTGGCAGGCCAGGGAGCACAGCGATTTGTGCTCAACAGCAAGGTCGACAATGTGCTGCTCAGTCAGGCCAGCGGCCAGGTCACCCTGCAGGGGTTCCAAGCCGGTAGTGCCGGCGACCAAATTCAGCTTCTGGGACTGGGAAATGCGGCTGCAATTACCAGTATTCAGGGCGGCCTTCGGGTTAGCGCAGCCGACGGGCAACGCTATGTTGATTTGTTGGGTGTCACAGCCCAAAGCCTCAACCTATTTGCTAACTTCAGCGGCGTTCGCGCCCTCTCCTTTGCCGGTTTCAATCAGGCTGGCGTACGTAGTTTGCAAGGTAACTCACTCAACGACGGCCAAGTGCATGTCAATGAGATCACGGCTTCAAACCTCGGCGATACATTGATCGGCGGTGACTGGGCGTCGGTGCTCAGAGGTGGTACCGCAAACGATACGTTGGTAATTAAAGGTCAAGGCTACTGGCTTGATGGCGGTGGCGGTGTTGATCAAGTTAGTTACGCCGACGCTACAGGTAGCGTCATCGCGAACCTTTCCACTGGTAAGGACAGCTTCGGCAGCACGTTATACAACATTGAAAATCTCGCAGGATCTACCTGGCGCGACATACTGACAGGCTCCTCAACGAACAACGTACTGACAGGTGGCCGTGGCAATGATCGCCTTGAAGGCGCTGGTGGTAATGACGTTTTTGTCTTCGACCGCGGCGATGGTCAGGATACGGTGTTCAACGGCGTCTCCGGCAATGCTAGCCCCAGCTCCATCTTGAAATTGCGCGCGGGCATCAAGGCCAGCGATCTCTGGTTATCGCGTGAAGGCAATAATCTGGTGCTGACGGTACTCGGCAGCCATGATCGGGTTACGGTCCAAGACTGGTTTGCCGCGGACTATCGCAAGTTGGCGGCCATCGAACTGGATAGTGGTCTCAAGCTGGGCAGCAATGGGGTGGAACTTGCCATTGCGACGCAACAAGCCTGGAAACAGGCCAATCCCACCTTCGATCCGCTAAATCCCAGTACTGCGGGCCGAGCCCCCTCATTGGCGGGGTATTTCACCGCTCAGGTAGAAATCCCCCTGGTGCCTTCGGTGTCCAGCGTAGCCTTGGAAACAAAGCGCACTTTTGAATCGGGAAGCGTCACTCAAGGCAAGGGGCTGGCTGGCACAGCTGTCAACACAGCGACGACGGCGGTGACTGCTCTGAGCACCAAGATCACCTCAATCCGCAGTTTAGCTGCCCAGGTTTCCTCGGTTTTCCTGAACCCGAATCAGAACACCTACCGCTATCAGACCAGCCAGGACGCTCAGACATATATCGTTTCTACGCCAAGAGATTGGAACTCTACAAACCCGCTATTGGGACGGCCAAGCTATGTCACAAGCTTTCAGCGAATAACGGCCCTGAACGCCGATGCTTTCTATATTCAAAAAACGATAGATATTTCTTCACCGTCATCGACTTCCACTCCTGCTGAAAAGCTTGAGCGAGGTGTTGGCGCGGTCGGTGCTTCCATCACAGACCTGACCGCTATTACCAGCTCACTTTCTACGGCAGTTACCGCGGGGCAGGCCGTCGCCTCAAGCGCAACAGCTCGGCAATCGGCACTGGAGCAAGCGGTAAAGGCCAACGACACGAAAAACCTGTCAACAGCCCAGTTGGCCGGGACTGCAGCGAGCGCCTTTGAACAAGGTTTGGGGCGTACGGTGGTCCTTTATCAGGATGCACTTTCCCGATTATCCGAAGCCTCTTTGCTCATCACTCGGAACCGTGATCGTTTGGGCAGTATCTTGCCGGCTAACAGTACGACGACCACAAAACGATTTATTCCGACCAATGTTTTGAATCCTAACGTCGGAACCTGGGTTGATGTCATCACCACCACCCGCTATGACTGGGCTTCGGCTACTGATAAGAACAAGGCAGCTGCAATCCTGTTTGCGCAGGCAGCAGCGCAGGACGCCTATGCGGCAGCCAATGCCAGCATGCAAACCTACAAAACGGCGCTGGGCTCGATACTGGGATATACCGATGTTCGGTTTCTGTCCGGCACTAATGCTGCAGCGACGGCCTCTGCGGCAGGAAGCCTGTTAATTTCCGGAGCCGGGAGCAACCAAGGTCTAACGGGCGGCGCAGGCCGTGACACTTTACTGTTCACCGATATCGCTGGAGCGAAAGGTCACCTAGTTAAAAACTTCCAAGCCGGACTTGGAGGCGACAGGTTGCTGCTCAGCGCTGGCTTAACAACCGCCTATCTTGACCAAGATGCCTCCACACAGGCACGTGTTTCCTATGCGACAGGGGGGCCACTGCTCACGTTGACCGGCCTGAACCTGAACAACCTATCGCTGTATGACAATCTGCTTGGGGTCAGCACTGTGGATTATTCAAAATTGGTGCGAGGGATCGACGTATCGCTGGACTCGCTAACACCACGTGATTTCGACGGATTCACCCATGTGCAAAACCTGACGGGAAGTGCCTTCGCCGATCGTCTGAGCGGTGACAGCCGGGACAACGTACTCAATGGTGGTGCCGGTGCGGATATGCTGTCTGGTAAAGGTGGAAAAAACACGCTGAACGGCGGTGAAGGCGTGGATACCGTCAGCTATGACGGCGCACCTTCAGGCGTCCTTGTTGACCTATCGAAAGGTACCGCGAGTAATGGTTATGGTGGGGTTGATCGCCTGACGGGAATTGAGAATGTCTTGGGCTCGGCGTATGACGACATCTTGTCCGGCGATGCAGGCGCAAATCGTCTTCAAGGTGGCGCAGGTAACGATCTTCTGAGCGGTGGTGGTGGCTATGACCGTTATGTCACTGCCAGAGGCAAGGGACATGACACTGTCGTCAATGGTATCGGCGGAGTACGGGGGGAACTTCAGATCGACAATGAAACTCGACAATCATTGTGGTTCGCTCGATCTGGCAATGATCTGCGTGTCCAATTGCTGGGCAGTGATACCGATATCACCGTTCAGGGTTGGTACGACGCTTCCGTCAGCAAACTTGAAAAAATTGCGCTGGGGGGAAGTAGTTCTGGCTATGTGCTGGGTGCTCAAGTGGATCAATTGGTTCAAGCCATGGCTGGATTTAGCGCTAGCCATCCTGGATTCGATCCGAAAACCTCCGGTGTGATCTCGGATGCGTCTTTACTGGCAACCGTGAACAGCAGTTGGTTGACCACCCCTGCTACATGAAAGATACAAAGACCCAGGGTTGTTACAGAGACCTGTAGCAACCCTGTTTAGCTAGTAACTGAGTGACTCAAGCCCACGCCACCGTCAACAACCCAGCCCCAAGCACCACGCACAACGGCGAATAGACCCAGGTGTCGAGCCTGGCGAAAGTCGAGCCCTTGACCTCCTTGAAGAAGCCCACCAGCTCCGACTCGCCAATGGCCCGGGCGAACATCAGCAAGGCGATCGCGCTGATCAGCCATTGCAATGCCCGATGGGTGACCGGCTGCGCCAGCAGGCCGACTCGTAGGCACACCAGCAGCGCAATCATCAGCAGCGCCAGAGCCACCAACAAGGTCAGCCAGCCCGAGGGGTCGAACGCCGGTCGCAACGCCCCCCCTTGCTTCACTGGCACCTGAGGCACCACCGCCAGGGCTGCCCATCGCCCACCCAGGGCCCAATACAAATGAATCAAGCTGATGGTCGCAAACACTGCGACCAGCGTCCGTGCTAATAAAAGCGTCATTCGCCAGCCTCCTTGAAAAAGGTTGAACAATCATCCTAGCTGGAATTTGGCATTTCGCTGGGACCGGCGCAGATTGCCAGATTCCAGAGAATCACTCATTGCCCAGGATCAAGTGTTCAACCTGCTGGCATCCAAGCCCTCCTACAGGCCCGCGGAGACCTTATCGGCCACATCCTTGGGCAACCAGGCCTGCCAGACCTGTGGATGGGCCTTGAGGAACGCCTCGGCGGCTTCGCGCGGTGGCGTGTGCTTTTCGCTCATCTCGGCCAGGGCCTTGTTCAACGGTTCGATAGGCAGGTCGACCTTGCTGAAGAACTCGGCAATGTCCGGGTATTGCTTCTGGAACGGCGCGGAGACGCCAATCGACAACTTCGAGGCCAGTGAACGGGTCGGCTTCGGGTTGGGGTTGTCGGCGTCGGTCAGGGTTTTCCAGGCCTCCGCATCGAACGGCGGCTCTTGCAGTTGCACCAGCTTGAAACGTCCGAGCAACGGCGTGGGCGACCAGTAATAAAACAGGATCGGCTTGCCCCGGCGGATCGACGAGCTGATTTCCGCATCCAGCGCCGCCCCCGAGCCGCTGCGGAAATTCACATAGCTGCCGGACAGGCCATAGGCCTTGAGTTTCTGTTTGTTGACCACTTCGGACGTCCAGCCGATGGGGCTGTTGAGGAAGCGCCCCTTGTCGGGGCTTTCCGGGTCCTTGAACACGTGCTTGTAGCGCGCCAGGTCTTCAACGCTGCGCAGGTCCGGTGCCAGGGGCTTGATGCCCTTGGCCGGGTCGCCCTTGATCACGTATTCCGGCACCCACCAGCCTTCGGTCGCCCCCTTGACCGTATCGCCCAGGGCAATCACCTTGCCTTCGGCCTCGGCCTTGACCCACACCGGGCTGCGCCCGGCCCACTCTTCACCGATCACCTGTATGTCGTTATTGGCCAGGGCGGTTTCCAGGGTAATGGTGGTACCCGGCAATGTGTCGGTCGCAAGCCCATAGCCCTTTTCGACGATGATCCGCAGGATATCGGTGATCAGGCTGCCGCTTTCCCAGTTCAAGTCAGCGAAGTGGATCGGCGCTGCAGCGGCTGACGCCGGGAGTGGCGAAACCAACACAGCGAAGGTGGCCCAGGCAGCCAACCACTGTCGAACTCGTTTCATGCGTTGTACCTCGTGCCAGACACAGCCATAGCTGAACGGCCCTGCGCAACCGAACGCAAGCCTCTGAATAGTTCAGTCAACTGACTGTAGCCGAGGTTCCAGCGATATTTCGTTAAAACCGTTACCGGTCCTGGGCGACCGAAGCCCCAGCGAACCTGGCGGTCAGCGGCGCTGCCTGCCTCACTCGCTGGCCTTGAACGTCACCAGCTCGCCCTTGCGCCACTTGGCGGCTTTGGCGGTGACCGCCTTCAGGGTCTTGGTCAGGCCTTCCTGCAGCTGTTCATTGGCCGCGAACACCGTCACCACGCTATGGCCTTCCTTGAACAGGATCGCGTGACCGGCGGGGGTCGTGACGAACGCGTAGTCCCCAAGGCCATAGACCGTCAGCTTGATTTCGCGAAACTTGATTTCAAACTTGCCGCCTTCACGACTGGGCAACACCGCTGCGCGAAAATGATCGCCGACCTTGAGTTCGAGCCTGGGCTTGTCATCGACCACCAGGGCCGATTCGGTGTCGATTTCGGCGACATAAATACCTTCGGCGGTCTGCTCGGTGATGTAGACGAAACGTGACTGGAATTGTTTGACCAGTTTTGCCCGCAGGTCACCAAGTACAAATAACGCATGCATGTCGAGATTACTTACTGCCAAGGAAACATCCCCATCTTTGAAAACGGTCCGCCCTCTGAAAAGGACGGACCACGAGAACCCGTGCCGACTGTAGTGTCGCAATGGACCTGAAACTGAAATTCGAAGTGAACGGCGCGCCCTGTCCCGGAGCGAGAGGAGACTAAAGGATTGCCGCTCTCGCCGTCTTTCCCGGAAGGCGTCAGAGGCTGAAGGAAAACGCCACTCTGAGCATCGGAAAAGATCGGACTACTAACTTTAGGGAAATTTCCCACTTAAAAAAGCATTTTTCTGACATCGAGCCCAAAAAAAATTGCTTTAGATAGGCACAACCGTCCCCACGGCACTGCGGATTCTAGAGCAGTCGCAGGCGTGGAGACTACCCGAAGTACTCGACAATTCGTCGGTAAACCATAGAAAAGGAATTCGCATGGCCACTTTCACAACCCAGACCCAACCAGCCCCCCCCTGCATCGTGGAGACACACGACAGGTTCGACGGGGTCGATTGCCTCCCCGTTTCGTTGATTCAACCGCGCTACCGGGTCGTCCTGGCCGGCAAGTGTTTCTTTCATATTGAAGAAACTTCGACGGGACGCGTAAGAGGATTCCGGACCGATCATAACGAAGCCTGCTACCTGGCCAGGCGTCTCGAACGCAGTGCCTGAGCTCATATACGCCCGTCCATGACTTAACTCAGCCGCCGACAGGCAACTGCTGCCATACTGCCTGCCCGCGAAGACCGTCTCCCATCGACGGATCGCGCACCAACAATATGACTTTTGAAGAGAAGGCGCGACGTGACGGAATTTGATATCGGCGAATTTTTTATCCGGGGCGAAGCCAGAGAGGTTGAAGGCGAGTTCCAGGCCGTCATCGTGATGCGCGCCAAACCGCCCCTGACCGCTGTCAGCTGCCACCAAGTGGAAAAGGACCGCTGGTTCAAGACGTCGGAGATCGCTGCCGAGGCCGCCAGGGAAGTGGCCAAGGCCTTGAAGGCCGCGGTGGATGAAGGGGCCTTGAAAGCCTGAGTCCGATCGAACTCCTGACGAGCGCTTGCCTCAGATAGAGGGAAGCCACCGAGGCGCCACGACGGCGCCCGCTCAAAGGAGTCCCCCATGGAACAGCCATCCTACGAACTCAATACCCTGTTCGACCAACTAGGCCTGCCCTCGGACGGCAAAGCCATCGACGATTTCATCATGGCGCACCCGCTGGCGCCGGAGATTAAGCTGGTGGAAGCCGATTTCTTGGCACCACACCAGAAAGCCCTGCTCAAGGAATGGATGCGCGCCGACGGCGAAGAAGCTCTGTTGGTAGACGAACTGAACGTGCGCCTGCACGGCGGTAAGTAGCGCCAAGAACCATGAGTCCCCTGTGGCTAGGGGATTGGTGGGAGCAAAGCTTGCTCGCGATACAGGCGCCTCGATCCCTCATGAGACCGCGTCGCCTTCATCGCGGGCAAGCCTTGCTCCCACAGATAATTTCCTCGCCACAAAAGCGCCTTTGCCACTCAGTGGCGTTGAGGCCTAGCGCGGTTTCTCGGGTTTGTAGCCCAAGCGCAAACCACCCCAATGCCGCCCCTTGAGCATGATCGGTACGGAAAGGTCGTGCATCAACTCACCCGTGTCGCGGGTGTAGGTCTGGAGCAGCACCGGCTGTTGGTGGCTGCCGCAGCGGATCCCGGTGCGATCGGAAAATTTGCGCTTGGTGCGGTTGTTCAGCGTGTCCACCTGCGGGTCGCCGGTCAGCGGCTGGCTGAAGACCTTGTTGTGAGTCGGCACATAACCTTGCTGGGTGCAGGCAATCGCAAACACCAGGCCTTCGTGGCGGGCAAGCAATGGCTCCTGGATCGCCGGCAGCACCTGATCGGTGTAGCGGTCGAAACGGGTCTGGTATTTGGCCGGCTGGGTGTTGGGGATAGGCTGGTAGCTACGGTCGAACAGATCCTCCAGGCTGACCCGGCCCTGGTCGATATCGGCCTCGAATTGCGCGGCGATCTGGCTCGCCCCTTCCCGTGCCAGGTCATAGACCCGTTGGTGATAGTCGTCCAGGCCCACCTCGGCCAGGCGTTCGCTGATGGTTTCGGCCTGGCCTTCCATCTGCACCGCCGCCTCGGCGAGGCGCTGAGTCTGCTGGTCGCTGATGGACAGGTCGCCGCGCATCTGCTCGATGGCATGGAACAGGCTGTCGAGTTGCTCACGATTGGTGTCGGTGCCCTGGGCGATGGCGCTGACCTGAGTTTCCACACCCGCCGCGAGCCGGGCAATGTTTTCCAGGTGCTGGCCGGTGTGTTCGACCTGCTGCACACCGCTGTCCAGGTCACTGGCCAATTGACGGATCTGTTCCACCACCTGGGCGGTGCGCTGCTGGATGTCCGCCACCATCACCCCCACTTCGCCGGTCGCCGCAGCCGTGCGCCCGGCCAGGCCGCGTACTTCATCGGCCACCACCGCGAACCCACGACCATGCTCACCGGCCCGTGCCGCCTCGATGGCCGCGTTCAGCGCCAGCAGGTTGGTCTGGCTGGCGATGGACTGAATCACCAGGCTGACCCGTTGGATTTCATCACTGCGCACGCTCAAGGCCTCGATCAACTCGCGGCTGTCGTTGGCGCGCTGGCTAAGCTGGTGCATACGGCTGATGGACTCCACCAGTTCGCTGCGCCCGGCCACGCTGCTGCGATGAGCTTCACTGGCGGCGCTCAGGGCCTGCTGGCTGAGTTGTGAGGTGGCTTGTTCGGTGGCGATCATCGATTCGGCATTGCTGACGATCTGCGCGGCGGCGTCGAGTTGCGACTGGACCTTGCCGGCCAATTGCTTGACCGAATAGGCGACTCCGGCCGCCGACAACGCGTTATGGCTGGTGGTGTAGGACAGGTCGCGAGTCAGCTCGGCCAAGCTGCCGACGCCCTCTGCCGGTTCAGGCACGGCGGCCAGGCGAGAACGCAGGCGCGGCAGCCAGACGATAAGCATCACCAGCGGCAGGCCCAGGTACAGCGACCAGCCGCCCAGGGCCATGCCACACAGCAGCAAGGTCAGGGCGAGACTCTGCAGGGTCGGCGTCAGCCAGCGCGCTGCGTTTTTTGTCCCAGGCACCGAGGCAGGCACCGCTCCCGCCAGAGATCCGTCTGTCGCCATGTTCGTCACCCACAATTCTCGTTGTTATGACCGCATTAAACGCCACTACCGAGCCATTATCCATGGTCCATTAGTCGTGTTCTTGCAGCAGGTCAACGGGAGTAGATAAATAGCCGGGAGACGAAAACAAAAGATCGCAGCCTTCGGTGAGAAGGCTGCGATCTTTGTTTGAGCCGGGAATCAGGCCTGACGTTGGTGCTTATCGATCTGCTCGTGACGTTCCTGAGCTTCGATGCAGTACTTGGTGGTCGGGCTGATCAGCAGGCGCTTGAGGCCGATTGGCTCGCCGCTGTCGTCGCACCAGCCAAAGCTGTCGTCGTTGATACGGTCCAGGGCCTGCTCCAGCTGAGGCAGCATGCGCTGGTCGCGATCGATGGCGTTAACCAGCCAGGTCCGCTCTTCTTCTACGGAAGCAGCGTCCGCTGGGTCAGCCGGGGTGTCCAGGCTCTCAATGGCGATTCGGTTCTGTTCGATGCGCTCGTGGGTTTCGACTTTCATGTTCTGCAACAGCTTGGTGAAGAAAGCCAGCTGCTCGGCATTCATGTAGTCATCCGCCGGCATGGCCAGCAACTTTTCCTTTGTCATTGATATCTCTATAAAAAAACGTGCATTAAGGCGAATTATGGAGCGTCCCGCAGCGCAGCTGCCGCGCTCATCGGGAAGGCGCCGTCTATTCCAAGCGCCACCCGGCACTCAATTTACGAGGGGCGGCAGTCTAAGGCCGAGTCGAGGCCTCAGCAACTGAAAACATAGGGAAAATGTCCGACAACCCCTTCAAATGTTCTCTGACAGGCTTTTGGCGGTCATCGGAGTGCGTTTATAACAAGAAATTCAGTGTAATAGCTGTATTAAGAAGACAAATGGCAACGCCACGCGGGTCAGGCGTGGCGCTTTGTCGCAGGACAGGGACCTTCAGCGCTTGAGTTTACGCTTGTTGCGGTACTGGTCGATGACCACCGCCACCACGATGATCAGCCCCTTGATGATGTCCTGGATGTAGGCATCGACACCGACGAAGGTGAAACCACTGGCCATCACCCCGAGGATCAGCGCCCCGATCACCGTTCCGGTGATACGCCCCACCCCACCCGCCAGGCTGGTACCGCCGATCACCGCCGCCGCAATCGCATCCAGCTCATAAGACATGCCCATGCCGGCCTGGCCGGTCGCCGCCCGCGCCGAGGCGACCACCCCGGCCAGCCCCGCCAGCAACCCGGCGATGCTGTAGACAATCACCAGGTGGCGCTTGACGTTGATCCCGGAAGTGCGCGCCGCCTGCATGTTGCCGCCGATGGCGTAGGTGTATTTGCCGTACTTGGTGTAGCGCAGGGCAATGTGGAAGATCACCGCCACCACCAGGAAGATGATCACCGGCATGGCGCCATGGCCGATGGCGGTGTAGGAATCGGACAACATGCTCACCGGCTGGCCTTCGGTGTAGTAACGCGCCAGGCCACGGGCCGAGACCATCATGCCGAGGGTGGCAATAAACGGCGGAATGCCGGTCATGGCGATGATGCTGCCGTTGATCGCCCCCGCCAATAGCCCCACGCCGAGCCCGGCGACCACCGGGATCCACACCGGCAGGTCCGTCAGGGAAGGAAACACCGCCCGGGCGAAGTCCGAAGTCTGGGCCAGGCTGGCGGCGATCATGGCCGACAGCGCCAGCACCGAGCCGGACGACAGGTCGATGCCGGTGGTGATGATCACCTGGGTCACGCCGATGGCCAGTAGGCCAATGATCGATACTTGCAGGATCATCAGCACCAGGCGCTGGGAGTTCATCAGGAAACTCTGGTCGCGCATGATCCAGCCGAACATTTCGAACACCAGGCCAATGCCAATCAGCACTAGGAAGATGCTCAGTTCCGTCGGCAGCCGCCGACGCGTCCTGGCCGGTGCGGCCGCGGGTTTGTTTTCCAGTATCGCGTTCATAGCCATTCACCTTTTTTATTGCGTGCCAGCGGCGCAGGTATCGCCGCCGACGTCGATTCGTTTAACTACTAATGAACCGCAGACAGGCCCGAAGCCAATTGCATCACCCGCTCCTGGGTCGCTTCGCTGCGGTCGAGGGTGCCCATCAGGTCGCCCTCGTGCATCACCATCACCCGGTCGCTCATGCCCAGCACTTCCGGCAGTTCCGAAGAAATCATGATCACCGCCATACCCTCGCTGGCGAGGAAGGAAATCAGCCGGTAGATCTCGGCCTTGGCCCCCACGTCGATGCCGCGGGTCGGCTCGTCAAGGATCAGGATGCGTGGGTTGGTCATCAGCCAGCGGGCCAGCAACGCCTTCTGTTGATTGCCGCCGGACAAGGTGTCAATGCACTGCTCAAGGGATGGGGTCTTGACCCGCAGCTTCTTGCACATGTCTTCGCACAAGGCACGCAGGGCTTTCTGCTGGATGAAGCCGTTGCCGACGTAATGGGGCAACACGGCCATTTCCATGTTTTCCAGCACCGACAGGCACGGGAACAGGCCGCTAAGCTTGCGATCCTCGGTCAACAGCGCAAAGCCCTTCTCGATGGCCATGTGCGGGTCACTGATGCGTACCGGTTGGCCGTCCAGCAGGATCTCGCCACCGGTGCTTGGGGTTACGCCGAAAATCGCCTCGGCCACATTGGTCCGGCCCGAACCCATCAGCCCGGCGATGCCAAGGATTTCCCCGGCATGCAGGTCGAAAGACACGCCTTTGAAGATGCCGTCCAGGCTCAGGTCGCGCACCGACAGCACCAATTCACCGATGGGTTGCTCCCGCACCGGGAACAACTGGCTCAACTCGCGCCCAACCATCATCGAAATCAGGCTGTCGCCATCCATGCTGTCAGCCCGTTGCAGGCCGATGTAGGCGCCGTCGCGAAACACCGCCACTTCATCGGCGATGGCGAATACTTCGTTCATTTTATGGGTGATGTAGATGATGCCCTTACCCTGGGACTTGAGGTCGGCAATGATCGAGAACAGATGGGCGACTTCCGTCTCGGTGATCGCCGAAGTCGGTTCGTCCATGATCAGGATGTCGGAATCGTAGGACACAGCCTTGGCGATCTCGACCATCTGTCGTTCGGCAATGCTCAGGTTGCCCACTTGCTCTTCAGGATCGAGGTTGATCCGCAGGCGCTCCAGCAGCCTGGCGGTGCAGCGATGCATTTCGCCATGGTCGACCATGTGCAGGCCGTTGAGCTGCTCGCGGCCGATCCAGATGTTTTCGGCAATGCTCATGTGCGGCATCAGGTTCAGTTCCTGATGGATCATCGCAATACCCGCCTGCAAGGCCGCCAGGGGCGTATCGAAGGTTATCGGCTTGCCGCGCAGGCGCAGCTCGCCGGCGTCCGGCTGGTAAATGCCGGCGATGATTTTCATCAGGGTGGATTTGCCCGCGCCGTTTTCACCCATCAGGGCCAGCACGGAACCAGGACGGACCCGCAGCTGTACATCGGACAGGGCCACCACGCCGGGAAAGCCTTTGCTGACATTGACGACTTCCAGCAGGTACGGTTCTTCAGGTGTTACGTCCGGCTGGACAGTCATCGCCGGGGCGCTCGAAGCAGTCGCTGAAGCGAACATGATCAGGTACTCCCTCGGCAAGGTCGGCGTGCGACCTTGCCTGTTTATTGTTGTGGTGGCGGTACGTTAAAACGTCACTTGAACTGATCGACATTTTCCGGCGTGATCAGCCGGTACGGCACCCAGACGGCCTGTTCGACCGGCTGCTTCTTGACCATTTTCACCGCCGTATCGATCGAGCCATCGGCCTGGCCCTTGGCGTCCTGGAACACCGAGACCGCCATTTCGCCTTTCTTGATGGCGTTCAAGCCGTCCGGCGTACCATCGACCCCGGCAATCAATACGCTGCCTTTCTTGGTGCCCGCTTGCTTGAGTGCCATCGCGGCACCGATGGCCATCTCGTCGTTGTTGGACACCACGGCCTGGAAGTCGCGGCCCTGGGTGAGCCAGTCGTTGACCAGGGTCATGCCCTTGTCTCGCGACCAGATACCGGTCTGTTCCTGTTCAATCTTGATGCCCGGATACTTGGCCAGCACCTCCTTGACGCCCTTGGTGCGGTTCGTGGTGGAGTTGTTGGCCAGGTCACCCAACAGGATCACGATGTCGCCTTTGCCGCCCATCTTGTCGGCCAGGTACTGCATCTGCATGCGCCCGGCTTCGAGGTCATCGGAGGCCACGGTGACCACGCCTTCCGGCAATTTCGGATCGTCCGGGCGGCGGTTGACGTACACCAGGGGAATACCGGCGGCCACGGCGGCCTTGGTGATGCGCTGGGTCGCGGCGGTGTCCACCGGGTTGACGATGAGCGCGTCGACCTTCTGGCTGATGAAGCTTTCCACCTGGCTCAGTTGCTTGACCACATCACTGCGCGCGTCTTCGAACTGCAAGGTGACGCCGTCCGGGAATGACTTGGCTTTCTTGTCCATGGATTCGCGCAGGTAGGTCAGCCAGGTGTCATCGAACTGGGACATGCTGACGCCGATCTTCAGGTCCGCCAGGGCAGCGCCGCTGGTGAGCATCAACGACAGGGCCAGCGAGGCGATACGGGTCTTGGTCTTCATGAACGGTCTTTCTCCACTTTTTTGTTGGTTTTATGGATAAGGCGTAGCGAATCAGGAACGGGGCAAGCGCACGATCGGTGCGCCGGGCATGCAACACACCATGGCGCCGTTGCGCTGGATGCAGAGGGATTCGAACAGGGGAAGGACTGCAGACAGGCGCAGCAGATGTGACAGGTGAAACGCAGAGCGGCTGAAGGTTTTCATCGACGGTACCTAGCTGTGTTTCTTGTTTTTGTTTCGTCCGTCATCTCTTCAAGGCTGGGCTTGGCAAGAAGCGGACAGGGTTGTCGGTAACCTGGAATCGACTTTATTGGAAAATATTTTCCATATCAACTCATTTTAGAATTTTATTCGTTTTTTATTCCATGCCCTACAGGCACGGTTAAACACACCACCCCGCCCTGCTCGGCACTCTGCCTGGCAGCGTCGAGGATGCGCGTGGTCGCCAGCGCATCACGGGCTTCCACCGGTAGCGGGCCAGAGCCCTGCAACGCGGTTTGCAAGCGTTGGTAGAACGCCATCCAGCAGCCTCGCTCCGAGGTCACCCGCTCACGCTCGGTGCCGTGTTCGAACCAGCCCCAGCGCCGATGTTCTTCGGCGCCCCAGCGCTCACCCTCGGTCGCTGGGCTCAACCCGGCCAACGCCTGGGCCTCCTGGCCATCCAGGCCATCGACGGTATAACAACCCTCGGTGCCATTGACCCGGAAACGCGGGCGCGGTGCGTTTTGCACACAATTGCCGCTCAAGTGGGAAATCACGCCACCGGCATGGGTCAAGGACATGAAGAAGCCGTTATCGAACGCCTGGCCTGGCTGCCGGTAATCCAGTTCGGCGTACACCCTGGCCACCGGCCCGAACAGTTGCAGCGCCTGGTCCACCAGATGACTGCCCAGGTCACGCAGAAATCCGCCACCACTGCCCTTGCCCACCGACATCGGCGAATAGCGCTCGACGCTGGATTCAAAACGAATGATTTGCCCCAGGGCTCCGGAAGCCAGCAGCTTACGCAGAGTCAGGAAATCCGAATCCCAGCGACGGTTCTGGTACACGCTCAACGGCACATTGCGCCGTTCGGCCGCCAACACCATGGCCTCGGCTTGCCCAGCGTCTTGGGCGAAAGGCTTATCGCTGACCACTGCCACGCCGAGTTCGATGGCTTGCATCACCACGGCTGGGCGACCGTCCAACGGCGTGGACACCACCACCGCATCGACGCCGGCCGCCACCAATTGTTCGAGCGTGTCGAAGGCCTGGACGTGCGGGTAATCACTCGCCAGTTGCTCGCGCCGCTCGGCGGACCGGGTCACCACGCCAACAAACGTAGCCCCCGGCAGGCTGCTGATCAGCGGCGCATGAAAAAACCGCCCGCCCTTGCCATAGCCCACTAGTCCGATTCGCATGAAAGCTCCTTATTTGGATATAACACCGCCCCGTGGGAGCGAGCTTGCTCGCGATGGCGTCGGATCAGCTTGCACTATGTCGACTGACCCACCGCTATCGCGAGCAAGCTCGGCTCCCACAATTGACCGAGTACCTTCAGGGAAACGCGGTCGATTGTGGTTAGCCGTAGAAACGCGGGCGCTCGGGCAGTTCGACTTTGACGATCTGCCCGCTCTGCTGCGCTTGAATGCAAGCATCCGCCGCCACCGCCGCGGCGAAGCCGTCCCAGGCCGACGGACCGCCCACCTGCCCGGTGCGCACGCCGTCGATGAAGGCCTGCAATTCGACGTCGTAGGCAGCGATGAAGCGGTCCTTCCAATCCATCAGGATGGCGTTGGACAGCTTGGCGCCGCTGCGCAGTTGCACCTGGGACGGTTCCGGGAGCTTGGCGATGCCGGTCTCCCCCACCACTTCACACTGGATGTCGTAGCCGTACTGGCAGTTGACGAACACCTCCACGTCGATGCGCGTGCCCTTCGCGGTTTCCAACAGAACGATCTGCGGATCCCGCAAGTGCGCCAGGGCCTTGCTGGTCTTGCGCGGGAACACCACCTGCACCGAGACATAGTCATCGGCCAGCAGCCAGCGCAACACATCCAATTCATGGATCAAGGTATCGGTGATGGCCATGTCGGTCTTGTAGTTCTCGCCGACGCTCGGGTTGCGGTGGGCGCAGTGCAGCATCAGCGGTTCACCGATCTGCCCACTGTCAATCACCGCCTTGAGCGCCCGATAACCTTCATCGTACGGGCGCATGAAACCGACCTGCACCAGGCGCTTGCCGTGGGCGACTTCGGCCTCGACGATCTTGCGGCAGCCTTCGGCCGTGACGGCCAGGGGCTTTTCACAGAACACCGGTTTGCCAGCGGCAATCGCCGCCAGCACGAACTCTTCGTGGCTCGGTCCCCAGGAGGTCACGAGGATCGCCTCCACGTCCGGCGCCTTGATCAACGCATGACCGTCGGGGTAGACCTCGGCGGTCAGCTTGAGATCGGCAACGACCTTGGCCGCTTGTTGCAGGTTGATGTCGGTCACCGCCACCACCTGGCTGTTGAGCAAGGTCTGGCTGCAACGACGGATATGGTCCTGGCCGATGGCCCCGGTGCCGATGACGCCCAGCTTCAAAGACATGAAAAACTCCTTTCGTAGTGGTGGGGCAATCAGTATTGACGGGCCTTGGCCAGTCGCTCATTGAGGGTCTTGGCGACTGCATCGGTGCGGGCGCTGGTAGAAACTTGCGCCACGCCGACCCGCCACCACGACAGGTATTTGTGGATCATGGTCTTGGGCAGGACCTTGATGTCGATCAGCGTCGAGACCGTTTGCCGCCGCGCATCGGCCAGGGCCGCGTGCAGCTCGTCGAGGGTCTTGACCTTGTAGGTCTTGCAGCCATAGGCCGCCGCGCTCATGGCGAAGTCCACCGGCACGAAACCGCCGTCGAGCTTGCCGGTGTCCGGGTTGCGGAAGCGGAACTCGGTGCCGAAACTGTCCATGCCGTGTTCCATTTGCAGGTTGTTGATGCAACCGAACGTCATGTTGTCCAGCAGTACCACATTGATCTTGCGCCGCTCCTGGATCGAGGTCGCCAGCTCCGAGTGCAGCATCATGTAGGAGCCATCACCCACCAGGGCGTACACCTCTTTGTCGGGCTCGGCGAGCTTGACCCCCAGCGCCGCATTCACCTCGTAACCCATGCACGAATAGCCGTACTCGAGGTGATAGGTGTTCACGCCCTTGCTGCGCCAGCTGCGTTGCAAGTCGCCGGGCAGGCTGCCAGCGGCGGCGACGATGATGGCGTCATCCGCCAGGCTTTCATTGAGCGTACCCAACACGCGGCTCTGGGTCAGGCAGGAACCGGTGAGCTCGATGAATTCACGAAACACCGCCGGGTCCATGTGGTCGTTGATTTCCGGGACGAAATCCTCGGTCTGGAAGTCGGCCTGATAGATCCGATCCACTTCGGCGTCCAGCTGGGCCTTGGCATCGGCGACCTGCCCGCCCCATTCGGCGCGATAGTCGCCCATCGCCGCCGACAGTGCCTCCAGGCCCGAACGCGCGTCGGCCAGCAGTTGCACGCCGTCGAGTTTCAGGGCATCGCACGGGCTGATGTTGAGATTGAGGAATTGCACGTCCGGGTGCTGGAACAGCCATTTCGAGGCTGTGGTGAAATCGCTGTAGCGAGTGCCGATACCGATGATCAGGTCGGCTTTCTTGGCCAACAGATTCGCCGCCAGGCAACCGGTTTCGCCGACGCCACCCACGTTCAGCGGGTGGCTGGAAACCACGGCGCTCTTGCCGGCCTGAGTCTCGGCGAAGGGAATGTCGAAGCGCTCGGCAAAGGCCTGCAACGCGGCATTCGCACCGGAATACCGCACACCGCCACCGCAGATGATCAACGGCTGGCGCTTGCCCTTGAGCAGCGCCAGGGCATCGCCGAGCATCGCCTCGGTGGCCGGGCGACGGTCGATGCGATGAACCCGTTTCTGCAGGAAGTAATCCGGGTAATCGTAGGCTTCGGCCTGTACGTCCTGGGGCAGCGCCAGGGTTACCGCGCCGGTTTCGGCCGGGTCGGTCAAGACGCGCATCGCATGGATCGCGGCGGTCATCAGTTGCTCGGGGCGGTTGATGCGGTCCCAGTATTTGCTCACGGCCTTAAAGGCATCGTTGGTGCTGATGCTCAGGTCGTGAAACTGCTCGATCTGTTGCAGCACCGGGTCCGGTTGGCGGCTGGCGTAGACGTCGCCGGGCAACAGCAGCAACGGAATACGATTGGCCGTCGCCGTGGCGGCGGCGGTCAGCATGTTCGCCGCGCCTGGGCCGACCGACGAGCTGCAGGCGTAGATCTTGCGGCGCAGGTGCTGCTTGGCAAAGCCGATGGCGGCATGGGCCATGCCCTGCTCGTTGCGGCCTTGATGGACCACCAGGTCGCCGCTGTCCTGCTCCAGCGCCTGGCCCAGGCCCAGCACGTTGCCGTGGCCGAAAATGGTAAAGACCCCGGCGACGAATTTGCTCTGGACGCCATCGACCTCGATGTACTGGTTATCGAGGAATTTCACCAGGGCCTGGGCCATGGTCAGTCGTGTTGTGGTCATGCTTGCACCTTTTCAAACGCAACTCGGTCAAGTGTGGGAGCGGGCTTGCTCGCGAAAGCGGTGTGTCAGGCGACATCAATGTTGAATGTGCGGCCGCTTTCGCGAGCAAGCCCGCTCCCACATTGGGATCTTCATCGGGTCAACAATCGGGTCAGGCCTGGGAGCTTTGCAGGTGATTCATGCTCGCCCCCAGCGCCTGGCGAATGTCGGCCAGTTCATGGACGCTCTCGGCAAACGGTTCGAAGGACAGGTAGCCCTCGTAACCACCGGCCCGCAACGCCTCGATCTGCGCGGCATTGCCGAGGATGTCGGCCTCGCCCACCAGCACCCGATGACCGTCGCGGATGGTGGCCAAGGGGGCCTGGGTATCCTCGACGCCGGAGATGTGCACCAGCCCGGTCAGTTCGGGGAAGACTTCCTGCTCACCGGCCAGATGATGGTGGAAGGTGTCATGCACCAGGCGGAACACATCGAGCCCGCCAATGGCCTTGATCGCCTCCACCGCCGTGCGTTTGCGGCGCAGCGAGCACTCCTCGAAACCCAGCGGTTCGATGAAACCGTAGATGCCAAAGGCCCGCAGAATCGGCGCCAGTTCACTGAGGGCCGTGCGCAGCCCCGCCGCGCGCTCGGCCTCGCTGCGCGGGTCGGCGCGATCGTTGAGCGGGCACATCACCAGCCCCTCGGCACCGCATTCACGGGCGTAGTCGGCCAGGCGCACGGCCTGGGCACGGCGCTCTTCATTCCACACGTCGAAGGGGTACAGGGCGTTGATCGACAGCACCTTGATGCCCCGCGCCTCGCACAACTCACGCACGCGGGCCGGCGGCATGCCGTCTTCGATCTCGACACCCTTCAGATCGTTGCGGATCTCGATGGCATCGGTTTTCAACGCCAGGGCCAGGTCGATAAAAGCGGGCAGTGACAGGCGCGGGGCAACCATTCGATTCAGGGCAAAACGCAGGGGCTTGTTCATTGTTGTTCTCCCTCCGGCAGTCATTCAAAAATGAGTTATTGGGCAGTCGGCATGCTGAATTCAGGCCCCTTGGAAATGCTGTCGGGCCAGCGCTGCATCACGCTTTTGTAGCGACTATAGAAACGCAGGCCTTCCTCGCCGTAGGCATGGTGATCGCCGAACAACGAGCGCTTCCAGCCGCCAAAGGAATGCCAGGCCATGGGCACCGGAATCGGTACGTTGATGCCGACCATGCCGACCTTGATGCTGCGGGCGAACGCCCGGGCGATGCCGCCGTCACGGGTGAAGCAGGACACGCCGTTGCCGAATTCATGGGCGTTGATCAGCGCGACTGCCGTGGCGAAATCCGGCACGCGAACGATCCCCAGCACCGGGCCGAAGATCTCTTGCTGGTAGATGCTCATCTCGACGCTGACCTGATCGAACAGCGTCGCCCCGACAAAGAACCCCTGCTCGGCCCCCGGCACCTTGAAACCACGGCCGTCGACGATCAGCCGAGCGCCCTCGGCCACGCCGGCGTCGATGAAGCCTTCGACCTTGGCCTTGTGCTCGGCGGTGACCAGCGGCCCCATGTCGGTGCCGGGCTGCTGGCCGTCGCCGATCTTCAACTGATCGATGCGCGGCAACAGTTTGGCAATCAACTCATCGCCCACCTCCCCCACAGCCACGGCGATGGAAATCGCCATGCAGCGCTCACCAGCCGAACCGTAGGCCGCACCGATCAACGCATCCGCCGCCTGGTCGAGGTCGGCGTCGGGCATGACAATCATGTGATTCTTGGCGCCGCCCAGGGCCTGGACGCGCTTGCCGTTCGCGGTACCCTGCTGATGGATGTACTCGGCGATCGGCGTGGAGCCGACAAAAGAAATGGCTTCGATGTCCGGGTGCTGCAACAGCGCATCCACCGCCACTTTGTCGCCCTGGACCACGTTGAACACACCGTCGGGCAAACCGGCTTCCGTCAGCAACCGGGCCATCAGCAAACTGGCGGACGGGTCACGTTCCGAAGGCTTGAGGATGAAGCAGTTGCCCGCGACCAGCGCCAGGGGAATCATCCACAGCGGCACCATCACCGGAAAATTGAACGGCGTGACACCGGCGCACACGCCCAGGGGCTGGCGCAGGTTCCAGTTGTCGATGCCGCCACCGATGTTGTCACTGAAATCGGTCTTGAGCAGGCTCGGCGCACCGCAGGCGTACTCGACGATCTCGATGCCCCGGGTGACCTCACCATGGGCGTCGGACAAGACCTTGCCGTGTTCGCGGCTGATGATCTGCGCCAGTTCGTCGTGATGGCGGTCGAGCAATTCCTTGAACTTGAACATCACCCGCGAACGGCGCAGGGACGATTGCTCGGACCAGGCCGGAAACGCCGCCAGCGCCGAGGCCACCGCCGCATCGACGGTGCCCGGTTCGGCCAGGGCGACCCGGGCCTGCACCTGGCCAGTGGCCGGGTTGAACACCTTGCTGAACCGCGCGCTGTCGCTGTCCTGCACGTGGCCGTTGATGTAATGGCCTATTACCGGGGCGTCACTCATTGTTCTTGTTCTCCGTGCAAAGGGTGGAATTCAGAGGTCGAGCAGCCAACTGTGCTGCGGGTCGTTATGGAACTGCCAGACCCGCTTCGGGCCGGCCATGACGTTCAGGTAATACGACTCGTACCCATAGGGCACGCTGACCGGGTGGTAGCCCTTGGGCACCACCACCAGGTCGCTGTTCTCCACGGCCATGGCCTGGTCGATGCTGCGGTCGTCGGTGTAGACCCGCTGGAACACAAAGCCCTGGGACGGGTTGACCTGGTGGTAATAGGTTTCTTCCAGAAAGCTCTGGTGCGGCAAGTCGTCAGTGTCGTGCTTGTGGGGCGGGTAGCTCGACGAGTGCCCCGACGGCGTGCGCACTTCCACCACTAGCAGCGAATGGGCCGGTTCGCTGTCGGGCAGGATGTCGCAGACATACCGGGTGTTGGCACCCTTGCCGCGCACGCTGCGCTTCATGCTGTCCGGGCGGATCAGCCGTGGGCCGTAATTGTTTTGCGCAGAACCCGGCGCGGCACACACGGCAATCTGCACGTCGCTCAGGGCAGTCACCTGGGCCTGGCTGCCGGGCGGCAGATACGCGGCATAGGGCGATTTGTCCTCGAACACCGAGTGGCGGTCACCGAGGTTGTCCCAGTCAAAGGCGCCCTGCCCCGGCGCTTCGCCCTTGAGGCCGATGCGACCGCTGAGCAGCACCAGGCACAACTCCTTGTCAGCGGCGGCTACCGGCAAGGTTTCACCAAGGCTCAAACGGTAGGCGGTGAAGCCGACATATTCCAGTTCGCCAGCAGGCAGCTCGACCATGGTCCGACCGCTGGATTGGCTTTTGATCAACAGGCTCATGACGCAGTCCTCTCTTGCAGCAAGGCGCACAGGGTGTCGTAGCCTTTCTTGGCGTAGACATAACTCGGCGCCACGGCCGGATCCTGCTCGGCTTCGACCACCAGCCAGCCTTGGTAATCGGCGGCCAGCAGCACGTCGAGCAACGCGGCGAAATCGATGTCACCGTCCCCCGGCACCGTGAAGGTGCCGTTAATGATGCAGTCAGGAAAACTCCAGAGGTTGTTGCGCGCCAGTTGCACCACCGCTTTGCGCACGTCCTTGAAGTGCACATGGCAAACGCGCTCGATGTGTTTGCGCAACACCTGCAACGGCTCACCGCCGCCCATGTAGCAGTGGCCCGAGTCGAATAGCAGGCCCACTTCACTGCCGGTCAAAGCCATCAACTTGTCGATGTCCGCGGGCGATTCGACGTAGGCCCCCATGTGGTGGTGATAGGCCAGGCGCACGCCCCTGGATAAGGTGAAGCGTGCCAGCTCGGTGAGTTTGTCAGCGTAGGCTTGCCAGGCTTCATCGGTGTGAAAGCGCGGCCGTTCGATCAGAGGAATGCGCTGGCCTTGAATGGAGTCGGCGACTTCGCCATACACCAGCACCGTTGCACCGTTCTGCGCCAGCAGCTCGACATGGCTGGCGATGGCGTCGATTTCCTCAGCCGCAGAACGCTGGGCCAAGCGACTGGAATACCAGCCGGAAACCAACGCCAGGTCATAAGGACGCAGCACATCGCCGACACCCTTGGCGTCCTTGGGGAACTTGCCGTTGAGCTCAAAACCTTCGTAACCGATGGCCTTGCCTTCGCTCAGCGCCGTGCTCAACGGCGTCTCGCCGCCCAACGATGGCAAGTCGTCGTTGCTCCAGGAAATCGGGTTGATGCCAATTCGAATAGCGGGCATGGCTGCACCTTTTATTGTTTTTCACAAATCAGTAAGAACGACGCTGAACACTTGTGGGAGCGGGCTTGCTCGCGAAGGCGGCGGCATATTCAACATGGATGTCGCCCGACACACCGCTTTGGCGAGTAACCCCACTCCCACATTGGATTGGCGTTAACTCATCTATCCCGCGCAGCACGCCACGCCTCGATCAACTCCACAAACCTGCCCTGCACTTGCCGGATCAACGTTTCATCATCGATTTCCCCGGCCAGCCAGGCCCGGCTCGGTTCCTGGAAGATCGTGCGACCCACGGCAAACCCGCGGCAGGTGGAGCTCTGGCTGGCCTGGCGGAAACCTTCGGCCAGGGCGGCAGCCGGGGCGTTGAGGCCCAGCAGTACCACGCCCCGGCAGTACGGATCGCGCTGTTGGATCAGTTCGTCGAGCTGCTTCCACTCCTGCGCACTCTGGGCCTCGATCTTCCACCACGCCGGGAAAATGCCCAGGTTGTAGAGGCGCTTGAGGGCGCGATAGAGCACGTCCGGGTGCGGCGAGGGGTGATCCTTGGGCGGAATGACTTCCAACAGCAATTCGTGGCCGCTGACCTGGGAGGCCTTGTACAACCCCATCAATTGCGCCTCCTGTTCGAGGCGCAGCAGCGGTTCGTCATCGGGGTGAAATTGCACCAGGCACTTGATGATCTGTTCCTGGGGCCAGGCGATCAGATTGCTGCCGATCGAGCGCCCATGTTCAAACGCCAGCGGCCGCGAGTTCTGCACCTCCACGGGCCGCGCCACCCACCAGCCCCGGCCGGTCGCAGCGTTCAGCGAGTCCTGGCCGAAACGTTGATCGGCCAGCAGGCCGACATCAGCCGCGATACCCTGACGCTGCAGGTCGGCTTCGACCCGCTCCACCGCCTGGATGAACAGTTGCTTGAGCTGACCAATGCAACTCAGGTCGCGACCGCTCTTCTGGGCCAGTTCCACCAGTTGCCAGCGATGGTCGAACGCAAAGATGAACAGCTGTTTCCAGACCTTGCGTGGCACGCTGACCTGATGCAGCCGCTGCAACACGGCGTCCTGGTCCGGCCGGGTAATCGGCACCGGACTCTTGAATAAATAGTCGAGCTCGGCCCGGGTCGGCATCGCCGGGGCACAGGCATGGCGCGACACCACCAGGCCGCCGCAGGCATTGGCCAATTGGCAGCAACGTTCATCGCTGGCGTCCTCCAGCCACCCGGCGAGAAAGCCCGACATGAACGCATCACCGGCGCCCAATACATTCAGGACTTCGACCCGTACCCCAGGATAAAGGGCACCGTCTTCCAGTCGGGTCGGGATAGCGCCGTGGATGACTGTGCAGCCCTGCGGCCCGAGCTTGACCACCAGCGTGGCAGCCGTCAGCGAACGCACGGTTCGCAGCGCGGTCAGCAGGTCTTCACTGCCACCGGCAATCAGGAATTCTTCTTCGGTGCCGACGATCAGGTCAAAACGCGGCAGGATGCTTTGCACGTGCTGGCTGACTTTCTGGTCGGCGACGAACCGGGTTTCCCCATCCGCCTTGCCTGCCAGGCCCCAGAGTACCGGGCGATAGTCAATGTCCAACACGCGTTTGACGTTGTGTTTCTCGGCGTAATCCAGCGCCTGGGTGCTGGCTTTATAGACGTCCTCGGTAGAGAAATGAGTGCCGGTGATCAGCAGCGCCTTGCTGGAGGCAATGAACGTTTCATTGATGTCCTCGGCGCGCAGCGCCATGTCGGCGCAGTTTTCCCGGTAGAACACCAAGGGAAAGGTCTCCCGGTCCTTGATACCCAACAGGACCATGGCCGTCAGGCGCTGCGGGTCGACCTTGATGCCGCTGACATCGCAGCCTTCGCGGGCCAGGGACTCCACCAGGAAGCGGCCCATGTGGTCATCGCCGACCCGGCTCAACATCGCCGACTTGAGTCCTAATCGCGCCGTGCCGAAGGCGATGTTGGCCGACGAACCACCCAGGTATTTGGCAAAGCTTGAGACATCTTCCAGGCGCGCTCCGACTTGCTGCGCGTAAAGGTCGACACCCAGGCGTCCCAGGCAGATCACATCCAATTGACGCCCACTGGCAAAACGAGTCTGGCCCATGCTGGCTCCTGTTATTTTTATCAGCCTGCGCTTGCCGCCGGAACCGGCGCCAACGCTCTTGGTGGATGCAGACTAAAACGAGCAGCCGCCAATAATCAATAATTATTCTATAAATTTTTTACGTGGAATATTTTTTCCAATACGCTATAGCTGAACCGGACCAGACGCAGTGCATCGTTTCAGCACCTATTGCAACGTTGTCCACCCATGATTTTCCCTGCGCCTACGCTGTAGACTGCGACCAGCCAACCTATTGTCGAGGGCCGGCCTCTTTTGGGGCCGCCCATAAGAACAAGCCAGAAGGATTTTCTATGACCCGCCCCGATGATCTGCCGGCGCCGTCCGAGAGCGCGTCCGAACCCGCCCTCTCCAGCCCTCCGATCAATGCCGAGCGCCTGCTGCAACTGATTACCGATGAATACGAAAGCCTGCCGCGCCAGCTCAAACGCATCGCCAGCTACATGAGCCAGCAGAGCGACCGGATCATGGTCGATCGCATCAGCGACATCGCCCGGGAATGCGAAGTGCACCCCTCGGCCATCGTCAGGTTCTCGCAACGCTTCGGTTTCAGCGGCTTCAGTGAAATGCAGGCGTTGTTCCGCGAGGCCTACACCCACAAGACCACGCCGGTGCAGAACTACCAGCAGCGCATCCGCAGCATGATCGCCAACAAGTCGCAGAAAGCCAGCGGCGGCGACCTGGCCCGCGAGTGCGTCAACGCCACCCTGTCGGGCATCGAGCGCCTGGGGTTGGAGCTGGATGACCAGGCTTTCGAAAAAGCCGTGGACCTGGTGGTCAACGCCGACAACATCTATGTGGTGGGTGTACGCCGCTCGTTCGCGGTGGCCGATTACCTGGTCTACAACCTGCAACACACCAATAAACGCATTCACCTGGTGTCCGGCCTGGGGGGCAGTTATCGCGAGCAGATGCGTAGTGTGCGGGCCAACGACCTGGTCATTGCCATCAGCTTCACGCCCTACGGCAAGGAAACCCAGCACTGCCTGCGCATCGCCCAGCATCATCAGGCCAAGACACTGATCATCACCGACAGCAACCTGTCGCCCCTGGCCAAGCGCGCCAATGCGGTGCTGCTGGTGAACGAAGGCAGCTCGTTCGCCTTCCGCTCGTTGAGTGCCACGTTGTGCCTGTGCCAGGCCTTGTTCATTGCCGTGGCCTACCGGCTGGAACTCAAGGTCGATGAAATCCATGAACAGGTCGGGTTCGAGGACTGACGCCCCGAGCTATCAATTGAAGGAGAAGCCATGAAACTGATCGGCATGCTGGACTCGCCCTACGTGCGCCGCGCCGCCATTTCCGCCAAATGCCTGGGGGTTGCCCTGGAACACCAATCGGTTTCGGTGTTCAGGCATTTCGAGCAATTCCAGCGCATCAACCCAGTGGTCAAGGCCCCTTCCCTGGTGCTGGACGATGGCACTGTGCTGATGGACTCCACGTTGATCATTGATTATCTCGAGGCCTTGGCCGCACCGGGCAAAAGCCTGATGCCGGATGATCTTGGACAACGAGTACGCTCACTGCGGCTGATCGGGCTGGCCTTGGCGGCGTGCGAAAAATCGGTGCAGATTTACTATGAGCGCAACCTGCGGCCGACGGAGATTCAACATGCGCCGTGGGTTGAACGCGTGGAAGGCCAACTGGCCGCGGCCTATGGAATGCTGGAGCAGGAACTGGAGAAACAGCCGTTGAGCACCGACGGCTCGATTGATCAGGCTGGCATCACTGTGGCAGTGGCGTGGAGTTTCACCAACCTTGTGGTGCCGGACCAGGTGCAGGACAAGGCTTTTCCGTTGATCAGCGCGTTTACGGCTTATGCCGAAGGGTTGGAGGTGTTTGCCAGCACGCCGATGGAATAATGGCGACACCCAAGAACCTGTGTCCACCACAAACCCTGTGGGAGCTGAGCTTGCTCGCGATAGCGGTGAGTCAGCTTGCATGGATGCTGAATGTGCCGCCGTCATCGCGAGCAAGCTCGGCTCCCACAGGGTTGACGACAAATCTCTGTAGTTAGCGAGGGCTTATTCTCAAGCCAGCTCCACTTCCTTTGTTTCAACGGCCTTCGGCGCCACCTCGAAGCGATCCGCCAGAAATGGCGAGATGTCCAGCGGCAACGGTTCGTTGTTCACCAGTTTGTCCAGCAGCACTCCGGTGATGGCCGAAGTGAGGATGCCGGTGCGGAAATGGCCGCAGGCGTTGAGGTAGCCTTCCACGCCACGCATCGGCCCCAGGATCGGCAATTCATCGGGAGACCCCGGGCGCAGGCCGGCCCAGGTGCGTTTCAGGTTGATGTCGGCCAGTTGCGGAATACACCGCACCGCGCCCTGCACCAGCCCTTCGATCTCGGGGTAGGTGGTGGTCACGTCGAAACCCTTGTCTTCCGTGGTGCTGCCAATCAGGATTTCGCCGTTGTCTTTCTGCGCCACGTAGCAGTCGCTGGTGGTCAGGCAGCCGTTGAGGATTTTCGGCATGCGTTCGGTCAGCAGGATTTGCCCCTTGACCGGCTTCACCGGGATCCGCACGCCGGTGGCTTGCTCGCTCAGGTCCGCCGCCCAGGCCCCCGTCGCGTTGATCAGGGTCCGGCAGGTGAAAGTCCCGGCCTCGGCGGTTTTCACGCCGGTGACCCGCGAACCACTGCGCAGGACTTCCGTCACGTTGGTGTTGAAAAACATATCGACACCGTTCTGCCGGGCACCTTCGGTGTAGGCGTCAGCCAGGCGGAACGGGCTGACCTGGTGATCACACAGGAACTCCAGCGCGCCACGGGCCTCATGACTGACATTCGGCTCGGCCTCGCGCAGGGCGGTCTGGTCGAGCCAACGCACCTGATCGGCCAGGTGGGGAATGCAGGCGACGATATGCTCGGCGTACAGACGGTCTTCATCGTCGTAGATCACGAACTTGAGCCCGGTCTCCTCGAATTTGAAATCCATGCCATGGTTGTCGATCAACTCGCGGTGCAATTGGGGATACATCGCGTTGGACTGCAAGGCGAAATCAAAAAACGACTGGGGCAGGATGTGCGGCGTGCTGGCGTCCACCGCCACGGCGGCACCCTGGGTCTGGCGCTTGCGATTGGCCGACATCATGCGAAAAAAGATCACCCCGCAGCCCAGCCCCACCGACTCGCCAATGGCCCACAGGCCGCCGGCCGAGGCACGGGTGGCGTTGCCGGGACGCTTGGCATCGACCAGGGCGATCTTCAGGTGCCTGCGCTTGGACAGCTGATAGGCACAGGAGGCCCCGATCACCCCGCCACCGGCGATGACCACGTCGTAGTCCTTGAGATCTGGATGCTTAATCATGCTGGGCGGCCTCCGTGTCGGCGTCGTGGAATGCAGAAAATGGAATCGGATCGATGGGGAAACGCGGTCGTAGCCAACCCACGTCGGCACGCCCGGTGGCTTCGCGCAATCGATCACTGCAATAGCCGACGCACATCCGCCCCTGGCAGTCGCCCATGCTGACGCGGGTGCGCATTTTCAGACTGGCCATGTCTTGCACGCCTTGCTCCAGGGCCCGGTCGATGTCGGCGCGGGTCGCGTGCTCGCAGCGGCAAATCACCGTATCGGCAGCCGGCAATGCGGTTTGCCCGGTGCCACGCTGGGTGTAGCGGTCCACAGCGGCGCGAAAGCGAACGATTCGCTCCAGTTGCGCCTGGTACCGCTCGCGCTGCGCCAGGGCGGCGGACACATCCAGTACGTTGCGTTGCATCAGGATCGACAACGCTGCGATGCGCCCGCTCAGCATGGCCGCTTCCCCACCACGAATCCCGCCCATGTCGCCGGCCAGGTGAATGTGCGCCTCGCTGCTTTGTTGCCAGGCATCGGACACGGCCCGCAAGTAGCCGTCATCGCTGAAGCCGTGCTCCAGGCCCATCTGCTGGCTCAGCTGAGTACGTGGGATAAACCCGTAGCCAACCGCCAGGGTCTGGGCCGGCACCTCCTCGGCGCGTTTCAAGTCCGGCTCCCAGGTACTGGAATACGGCGCGACGGTGACGTGGCTCAACTCCCCCTCGCCGTCCGCCTGGACCACGCCCCAGCCATAGCGCACGGGAATGCGATTGAGCTTGAGATAGGCCAACATGCTCAGGCCATCGAGGAACAACTGCGGCTTGTTCAGCAACGCCAGGCTTTCCTTGGCAATCCTGCCGAAGGTGCAGGCCTCATAGACACCCGCCACCGCCACGCCCGAAGCGTGCAGTTGGCAAGCCACCAGCGGCAGCAACGGGCCGGTGCCGGCGATCACCACCGGCCCAGGCGGCTTGACCACTCCGCTCTTGATCTGCAATTGCAGGCCACCGAGCATCATCACCCCCGGCAAGGTCCAGCCAGGAAACGGCACGCTGCGTTCGTGACAACCGGCCGCCAGGACCAAATGTGAGTAGACAACCTCGCGCAGGCGCTCGTCGACGTCCAGCAGCATCAGCGCCCGGAAGCCTTCGGCGCCAATGACACGGCTGCTCAATCGCACGTCGATCAACCCGGCATAGCGCTGGAATTCACCGTGGAGCTTCTCCAGGGCTTCGCTGTAGCGGGGGCCCAGGTAATCCACGCGCACACCATCGCGCAACGGTCCGCGATACACCACGCCACCCAGGCGCGGCGCTTCTTCGAGCAAGGTGCTGCGCACCCCATGGGAGGCCAGCTCAATGGCTGCGGCCATACCCGCCGGCCCACCGCCGACAATCACCGGATCAAGGCTCATGACGCCTCCGTCTCGGTGATGCGGTTGGCCCGGGTTTCGACCTGCATGCCGGGACGTACCAGGGTCTGGCAGGCGCGGCGCTTGTGGCGACCGTCGATCTTGACCAGGCAGCACTGGCACACGCCCATGCCGCAGTAAGCGCCGCTGATCTGGTCGTGATCGTTGCGGGCCACTTGACGTTGGCCCAGGGACTGGATGACGGTGAGAACGGTCTCACCCTGGGCGGCGCTGACAGCCTGCCCGTCCAGGCGCACCGTCATGTCGGCCTGGGTCAGCGGCTGGATATCGAATTTTCGGCGTAGAAGGTCTGGAGGTTGCATCATACTGCTCGTCCTTGAAAGGTCTGTGGGGGCTCGGCTCCTTGCGGCACACCATCACCGGTTCGCATCAGTACCCGGTAGCGGCAGCGCGCCAAAACGGGGCGACAGACGCAACATGATAGTGCGCACGAAATTTATGTTAGGGATTATTTGTGACCAAGTATTGATCCAGGCCAGCGAATCCGCTTGCTGGCTCATGAACTTTTTTTCAGAAAGCCGACAGGTATTCTTTGGCAGAATGCTGCGCAAGAGCACCAACTTCCCAACACGGTACCGCCCATGAATCGCATCCTGACCATCGAAGACGACGCCGTGACCGCCCGTGAAATCGTCGCCGAGCTGACCCGCAACGGCCTGGATGTCGACTGGGTCGACAACGGTCGCGAAGGCCTGGAGCGCGCGGTAAGCGGTGACTACGACCTGATTACCCTCGACCGCATGCTGCCCGAGCTCGATGGCCTGGTAATCGTGACCACCCTGCGGACCATGGGCGTGGCCACGCCGATCCTGATGATCAGCGCCCTTTCCGATGTCGATGAACGGGTGCGCGGTCTGCGGGCCGGTGGCGACGACTACCTGACCAAGCCCTTCGCCACCGACGAAATGGCCGCCCGCGTCGAGGTGCTGCTGCGACGTAACAGTGGTACCCGCGAGCCGGAAACCGCGCTGCGGGTGGCCGACCTGGAGCTGAACCTGATCAGCCGCGAAGCCAGTCGCAACGGGCAATTACTCAGCCTGCTGCCCACCGAATACAAGTTGCTGGAATTCCTGATGCGCAACAGCGGGCAGATCCTCTCGCGCATGATGATTTTCGAGGAAGTCTGGGGCTATCACTTCGACCCAGGCACCAATCTGATCGACGTCCACATTGGCCGCCTGCGCAAGAAGATCGACCCGCCGGGCCTGGAACCGCTGATTCGCACGGTACGGGGTTCCGGCTATGTCATTGCTGAACCCTGCTAAGGGCTGGCGTTCCTCCAGCAGCCGCCTGCTGGCGCTGTACAGTTCGCTGTTCGTGATCTGGAGCGCGATCCTGATGGGGGTGATGTATTACGAAGTGTTTGGCTACCTCGACAGCCTGGCAAAACACTCGCTGATGCAGCGCCAGCATCTGTTTTCGCGAATCCACGGCGATCAGTTGGAAGACGCGCTCATGGCCAGCCTGACGCTGGACGAGCGCGGCGTCGATGCCTACGGTCTGTTCGATCCGCAACTGCACCACTTGAGCGGGCCGATCCAGCGGATCCCCGCGGACCTGCCACTCGATGGCAGGATCCACATGCTCGGCGGCTGCGTCGATTCCGACGCCCCCGGCGTGTCTTCCGACAGTTGCGACGCGGTGGCGACCCGGACTCAGGACGGGCGCTGGCTGGTATTGGCGCGGGACAACGGCTCGCTGTTCGCCGTGACGCGGATCATCTTGCACGCGCTGTTCTGGGGCGTGTCGCTGACCATACTCCCAGGCATTGCCGGCTGGCATCTGCTGCGTCGCCGCCCGCTGCAGCGTATTCGCAAACTGCAAGCCAGCGCCGAGGCCATCGTCGCCGGCGACCTGACCCATCGCCTGCCCCTCTCAAGCCGGCGCGATGAACTGGACATGCTGGCGGCGATCGTCAACGCCATGCTCGAGCGCATCGAACGCTTGATGAACGAGGTCAAGGGCGTGTGCGACAACATCGCCCATGACCTGCGCACGCCGCTGACCCGTCTGCGCGCGCAGCTTTATCGCATCCAGCAAGAAGCCCCGGACGGCTCGCCCGAGGCGCTGCAGATGGACCAGGTGATTGCCGAGACCGATACGCTGATGGCGCGCTTTCGTGGCTTGTTACGGATTTCCGAACTGGAAGACCAACAGCGTCGCTCGGGGTTTGTGCGCCTCGATCCGTTGCAGTTATTGCAGGAACTGCACGACTTTTACCTGCCGCTGGCCGAGGAAGGCCAACTGACTTTCACCCTGGAAGCGCCTGACGCCCTGCCCCTGCTCAATGGCGACCGTGCGTTGCTGTTCGAGGCGGTGTCGAACCTGCTGAGCAATTCCATCAAGTTCACCCCGCCAGGGGGCGAAGTGATTCTGCGCGGGGTCGATCAGGGCGACAGTACCCGCATCGAAGTGCTCGACTCCGGCCCCGGCATCCCTGAGGCGGAGCGCAAGGCCGTATTCCGCCGCTTTTATCGTGCCGAGGGCAGCAGCCAGCACGGCGGATTCGGCCTGGGCCTGTCGATCGTCGCAGCGATTGTCAATTTGCACGGGTTCACGCTGGAAGTGGGCAGCAGCGAGCGCGGCGGGGCGCGGTTGGTACTCGATTGCCGGGCGACGTTGTTGTAGACATGAGCTGGACCGCACTTGTGGCGAGGGGATTTATCCCCTCGCCACAATGGACGGCGTTCAGCGGATCATCTATGCCAGGTCACTGCGACGCAGAGGGGTGTTTTCAAGCTCATAGCGCAGTTCGTCGATCAGCTTCGTCAGGCTTTCTTCCGAACGAACGCTGTCCAGGCTCATGCCACTCACGACCAAGTCCACCTCGCCGCTTTCGCGATGATAGAGGCGTACCGTAAGGGTGCCGTCGCCATTGAGGCTGCATTCGCAAGCCAGCGGCTTGAAGCTTTCTTCGAGGCGCGCGCGCACAGGGGCCAGTTGGGTCATGCGGTGTACCTCAGCGTTGAGATTGCAAACGACTGATGGACAACACCGGGCTCCCGGCCTTAACAGACATCCTGTTTACACGTTTGATGGGTTCACTGCGCATGCGACCTGTTCCTTGACTGTTTCATGGGGACGCGACATAGCAAACTAATGCCGCACCCTCACAGCCTAAGGTCCCAAGCGCCCGCGCAGAACCCGAATATGCACCAGTGGACCCAGTGCATTTGCACCATCATCGTGCCTTGTTTCGCCATTCGCTGGCGAACAAGCCCCGCTCCCGAGCCCAGACGATGGCTTCGCTGCGACTGTGCACGTCCAGCTTGGAGTACAGCGTCGCCACATGATTTCGTACGGTATTGGGGGCCAGTTTCAAGCGCGCGGCGATTTCCTTGTCCGCCAGGCCCTCACAGATCAAGCCCAGCACATCACGCTCCCGGGCCGTCAACTCGGTGAACGACACACTGGACACCTGAGCGTTGATACTCCTCACATTGGCCAATTTTTCGATCAGGGTCCGGCTGAACCAGGAAGCGTCCTTCATCACTTCCTCGATGGCCGCCACCAACTCCAGCTCCGAGCGCTTGCGCTCAGTGATGTTCATCAACACCAGCAGGTAGCAGGGCTTGTCCTGGATGATCACGGTGTCGGCCGCCACCTCGCAGTCGATCTGTTCGCCGTCTTTCTTGTGGACCTTGACGTCGACGCTGGACACCGTCGCGGTCTTTTCCAGGGTGGCAAACAGTGCGGCGCTGGCGCCCTTGCCGAGGAAGCCGATTTCCTCCACGGTTTTACCCAGCAGCTCCTCACTGGCATAACCGGTGGTTTGGAGAAAGGCTTCGTTGATTTCCAGCAATTGCTGTTCGGCGCTGCACACCAGGGTGGGTACCGGCGTGAGGCGGAACGACTTGGCAAAACGTTCCTCGCTCTGGCGCAGCGCCGTTTCCGCCTTGCGGCGCGGCTCCATGTCCATGAAGGAAAACAGCATGCAGTCTTCGTCGTGCAGGTCATCCAGCGGCTGGCCGGCGACAATCACTTGCTTGCTGCCGCCGCCTGGCAATTTCAGCTCGGCCTGCATTTGCGGAATGGTCGTGCCCTGCCCCAGACGCTCAATGGCCAAATCACGTTTTTCAGCGCTCTCGAGCACGTCCAGCTCATACACCGAACGGCCGATCACTTGCTCGCGGCTGTAGCCAGTCATTTCCAGAAAACCCTGGTTGACCTTGATATAGCGCAAGTCACTGAGACGACAGATCACTGCCGGCGCCGGGTTGGCCCCGAAGGTTCTTTCAAAACGCTGCTCGGCGCTGGCCCATTCGGTGGCATCGCTGAGGATCAGTACCAGTAATTCCGCCTCGCCGCTGCGGTCGGTCAATACCAGGCTGCGGATCCGATGAACCCAGGTGCGGTCCGGAGCGGCCTCGGGCGTGACTTCCACCAGCACATCACTGAACTCATCGCCCCGGGCGGCCCGGGCAATGGGGTAGTTGTCCGCAGTCAACGGGTGATTGTTGCGATAACGCAAATTGAACCGCTGGGCGTATTCCTCGGCATTGGCACCCAGCGCTTTGAGGTCAGTGACCCCGTGCATGGTCAACGCCGCTTCGTTGGCCCAGGCGATGGTCTGATCGACTTCGATCAAGATCACCCCGTCAGACAGCCCGGCGATAATTTGCAGCAATTGGCGACGATTGGTATCGGTGGTCGGGACATCTTGGTTCATTGGGTCTCCATGTGGTCAGTGCAATTTTCAAGCATGGATGCGTTGAAGGTTACGACCACATGGGGTTGCGATAGTGCACCACGCCACTCAAACCGCCATGCGCCCCTCGGCAATGGCCTGTGAGGCTGCCAGCATCGCCCGCAGCAGGACCGCGCAACCGGCGGCGAGATCGTCGGGGGCGGCATTTTCTATTTCGTTGTGGCTGATACCGCCTTCACACGGCACGAAGATCATCCCGGCCGGGCCCAGTTCGGCGAGGAATATCGCGTCATGACCAGCCCCGCTGACGATCTCCATGTGCGACAGACCGAGGCCCTGGGCCGCGCCACGTACGGCTTCGACGCAGCCTGGGTTGAAATACAGCGGCGGGAAGTCGGCCGTGGGTTTCAGGTCATAGGTCAGGCCATGCTGCCGGCAGGTGTCGTCGATCACCTGCTTGACCTCGGCGATCATCGAATCCAGCCGCGCCGGTTCCAGATGACGGAAATCCAGGGTCATGCGCACCTCGCCGGGGATGACATTGCGCGAGCCCGGATAGGCTTGCAGGCAACCCACCGTGCCGCAGGCATGGGGTTGATGACCGAGGGCGGCGCGGTTGACGGCGCCGACGATGATCGAGGCGCCCACCAGGGCGTCCTTGCGCAGGTGCATCGGGGTCGGGCCGGCATGGGCTTCGACGCCCCGCAACGTCAGGTCGAACCATTTCTGCCCGAGGGCGCCCATGACGATGCCGATGGTCTTGTGTTCATCTTCCAGGATCGGCCCCTGTTCAATGTGCGCTTCAAAATACGCCCCCACCGGATGCCCACTGACCTGGCGCGGGCCGGCGTAACCGATAGCGTTGAGCGCCTGGCCGACGGTGATGCCTTCGGCGTCGACCTTGGCCAGGGTTTCTTCAAGGGTGAATTTTTCCGCGAACACGCCGGAGCCCATCATGCACGGGGCGAAGCGCGAACCCTCTTCGTTGGTCCACACCACCACTTCCAGCGGTGCCTCGGTTTCGATGCCCAGGTCATTGAGGGTACGCAGCACTTCCAGCCCGGACAGCACGCCAAAGCAGCCGTCGAACTTGCCGCCGGTGGGTTGAGTGTCGATGTGACTGCCGGTCATCACCGGCGGCAGGTTCGGATTGCGCCCCGGGCGTCGGGCAAAGATATTGCCCACCGCATCGATGCTGACCGTGCAGCCGGCCGCTTCGGTCCATTGCACGAACAGGTCCCGGGCCTGGCGATCGAGATCGGTCAAGGCCAGCCGACACACACCGCCCTTGACCGTGGCACCGAGCCGGGCCAGGTCCATGAGCGATTGCCACAGGCGGTCGCGGTTGATGTGCGGGTGGGTGGACTGTAGAACGTCGACGGCTGCGTTCATGGGGGATCTCCATTTTTCAGGCATTTTTTTGGTGTTTTTGAGGCCGCTATCGCGAGCAAGCTCGCTCCCACAAGGGATCTACTGTGCGCATAGATTTCGCGGCCACCCGAATCCAGTGTGGGAGCGAGCTTGCTCGCGATGGGGCCCTCCTTCACACCTCAGATTTGGCGACGGATGGGCTCGCACGAAAACCGCACAACCCGTAATAAATCACCCCGCCCAGCGCCGAACCGGTGAACCAGCCGTAGCTGTAGAACCAGCTGAACGCGTCGCTGCCCAGGGACAACAAGGTCAGCAGCACCGGCACGCCAAAGGCGATGAAGCCGTTCCAGTTCCATGCCGGATAAACGTCGTCGCGGTACAGCCCGGCCAGATCCAGTTGCTGTTTCTTGATCAGGAAATAGTCCACCACCATGATCCCGGCAATGGGCCCCAGCAGGCTTGAATAACCCAGCAACCAGTTCGAATAAACCGATTCAAGACTGACCTCGGAGACGATCAGGCCAAGCTTTTTCAGCAGTTCGTGGGCCATCAGCGCCAACCCCACCAGCCCGGTGAGCATGACGGCCTTGGTACGGCCGATCAGTTTCGGCGCCAGGTTCTGGAAATCGTTGGTGGGCGAGACGATGTTGGCGGCGGTGTTGGTCGACAACGTGGCGACGATGATCAGCACCATGGCCAGGGCCACCCACACCGGGCTCTGGATGTGCCCGATCAAGCTCACCGGATCGGAGACGGTCACCCCCACCAGTTTCTCCGAGGCGGCGGTCATGACCACGCCGAGGGAGGCAAACAGGAACATGGTCAACGGCAGGCCGATGACCTGCCCCACGATCTGGTCTTTCTGGCTCTTGGCGTAGCGGCTGAAGTCAGGAATGTTCAACGACAACGTCGCCCAGAAACCGACCATGGCCGTCAGCCCGGCAAGAAAGTAACTGGTCACGCCAGCACCTTCAGGCCGTTTGGCCGGGACCGCCATCAGCTCAGTCAATGACACATTGGGCAACGCCCACACCAACAGCCCGGCCCCCACCAGCACCAGCAGTGGCGCGGACAAGGTTTCCAGCCATTTGATCGACTCGGCACCGCGCAACACCACCCACAGGTTCATGACCCAGAACAGCATGAAGCCGATCACTTCACCGGTGCCGCCCAGGCTCTTCCAGCCTTCGAACACCGAGCCGAGAAACAGGTGGATCGCCAGCCCGCCGAACATTGTCTGGATGCCAAACCAGCCACACGCCACCAAGGCGCGAATCAGACACGGGACATTGGAGCCAATGACACCGAAGGACGAACGCAACAACACCGGAAACGGGATGCCGTACTTGGTCCCGGCGAAGGCGTTGAGGGTCAGGGGAATCAACACGATGATGTTGGCGAATAGTATCGCCAGCAGCGCCTCGCCCACCGTCAGGCCAAAGTAGGCAGTGAGAACGCCGCCAAGGGTGTAGGTCGGCACGCAGATCGCCATGCCGACCCACAATGCAGTGATGTGCCACTTGTTCCAGGTTCGCTCGTGCACCTTGGTCGGCGCGATGTCGTGGTTGTAACGGGGGCTGTCGAGGACGTCGCTGCCGGCATCAAGCTCGAACAACCCGTCGCGCTCAGTCACTGTTGATCTGGTCATGTCCGCTCCACTGTTTTCATTATTTTTGCTCATCGACTGGCGATGGCCGGAGTACTTGCATGTAAGCACGCGTGCTACCGACGGCCCTGCCCGACAGCGTCAACACTCAATAACCGTGCCGATTGTTGCGCCGAGTTGACTGGGCGATCGATAAAACACTTATAACCACTTGATGTTTAATACTTTAATTCACACTCAGAACCTTGCCACACTGCTGAACATCGCCCTTTAGGCTAGATGACCTGTACGTTCTGTCGAGCTGAAGATTCAAAGTGGTGCACCCCCACTTTATGCGACGTGTCTAAACCGCACTTTCACAGCTTTCAAGCCGCTGATTTACCATGACAAATCTCGCTCAAATAGCGATCCTGTCAAGTGCGTCAAAATGGTGAGGCGGCTCACCATTTTGGTGATTTAATTATTTATTAGTTATTTTTCAAATAGTTATTAACAGAATAAGCTTATGAAAAATAATCTTGCTCATTCTCTCAACTCCAGCTAGCGTCTAATCCTGACAGCCGTGACAGGAATATAACCTGCCACGTTTTGTCACTTATTAATCGTGGTCTATAAAACATAAAGAACCGGCATCAGTCGGTCATGCCTGCGAGGAGCTCGGAATGTCTCTGTTGATCCGTGGTGCCACGGTAATTACCCATGATGAAAGTTATCGCGCCGATGTGTTCTGTGCCGACGGCGTGATCAAGGCCATTGGTGAAAACCTGGATGTTCCCGCCGAGGTCGAAGTGCTCGATGGCAGCGGCCAATACCTGATGCCGGGCGGCATTGACCCGCATACCCACATGCAGTTGCCGTTCATGGGCACGGTCGCCAGCGAGGATTTCTTCAGCGGCACGGCGGCAGGCCTGGCCGGGGGCACCACCTCGATCATCGACTTCGTGATTCCCAACCCGCAGCAGTCGCTGATGGAAGCCTTTCATCAATGGCGTGGCTGGGCCGAGAAAAGCGCCAGCGACTACGGTTTTCACGTGGCGATCACCTGGTGGAGCGAGCAGGTTCGCGAAGAAATGGCCGAGCTGGTCAGCCAGCACGGCGTGAACAGCTTCAAGCATTTCATGGCCTACAAGAACGCGATCATGGCCGCCGATGACACCTTGGTCGCGAGCTTCGAACGCTGCCTGGAACTGGGGGCGGTGCCCACGGTGCACGCCGAGAACGGCGAACTGGTCTATCACCTGCAACGCAAGCTGCTGGCCCAAGGCATCACCGGGCCGGAAGCCCATCCGCTGTCGCGCCCCTCGCAAGTGGAAGGCGAAGCCGCGAGCCGGGCCATCCGCATTGCCGAGACCCTGGGCACACCGCTGTACCTGGTGCACGTGTCCACCAAAGAGGCGCTGGACGAAATCACCTATGCCCGCAGCAAGGGCCAGCCGGTCTACGGTGAAGTGCTGGCCGGGCATCTGCTGCTGGACGACAGCGTCTATCGCAACCCGGACTGGCAGACCGCCGCCGGCTACGTGATGAGCCCACCCTTCCGGCCTCGCGGCCATCAGGACGCGCTCTGGCACGGCTTGCAGTCGGGCAACCTGCACACCACCGCCACCGACCACTGCTGCTTCTGCGCCGAGCAGAAAGCCGCCGGTCGCGACGACTTCAGCAAAATCCCCAACGGCACCGCCGGTATCGAAGACCGCATGGCCGTGCTCTGGGACGAGGGGGTCAACAGCGGCAAATTGTCGATGCACGACTTCGTCGCCCTCACCTCCACCAACACCGCGAAGATCTTCAACCTCTACCCACGCAAAGGGGCGATCCGCGTCGGTGCCGACGCCGACCTGGTGCTCTGGGACCCGCAAGGCAGCCGCACGATTTCCGCCAAGACCCATCACCAGCAAGTGGACTTCAACATCTTCGAAGGCAAGACCGTGCGGGGCGTGCCCAGCCACACCATCAGCCAGGGGCGACTGGTCTGGGCCGATGGCGACCTGCGGGCCGAACGCGGTGCCGGGCGCTACGTCGAACGGCCGGCGTATCCGGCGGTGTTTGATTTGCTGAGTAAGCGGGCGGAGCTGAACAAACCAACTGCGGTTAAACGCTGAAATCCAGGCCTTCGGCCTTCGCGAGCAAGCCCGCTCCCACATTGGATCTGGGATAGACGCAGATGTGTGGTGTGTAGCAAATCCCTTGTGGGAGCGGGCTTGCTCGCGAAGACGTCGGTCCAGACAACGAAAAAACCACTGCCCACCAGAGGCAGCACCTCAAACACCGTGAGGCCCATTCCATGATCCAGCCCTTGAGTCACCTCCCCCATTCCCCGGAAGAGCCGGCCACCCTCGCCGCCCGTTTCAGCGACCTGGCGCCGCCGCTCAATGCGCGCCAGGCCCACCTGGAAGCCTCCCGCTGTCTGTACTGCTACGACGCGCCGTGCGTGAACGCCTGTCCAAGCGAGATCGATATCCCCTCGTTCATTCGCAACATCCACCAGGACAACGTCCAAGGCGCAGCACAGAAAATCCTCTCGGCCAACATCCTCGGTGGCAGTTGCGCCCGGGTCTGTCCCACCGAGATCCTTTGCCAGCAAGCCTGCGTGCGCAACAACGCCCGGGAGTGCGCGCCGGTACTGATCGGTTCATTACAGCGCTATGCCGTAGACAACGCCCACTTCAGCGAGCACCCCTTCAAACGCGGCGCCGCCACCGGCAAGCGCATCGCCGTGGTCGGCGCGGGCCCTGCGGGCTTGTCCTGCGCCCACCGCAGCGCGATGCACGGGCATGACGTGGTGATCTTCGAAGCACGGGAAAAAGCCGGCGGCCTCAACGAATACGGCATCGCCAAATACAAACTGGTAGGCGATTACGCCCAGCGCGAACTGGCCTTTCTGCTGGACATCGGCGGCATCGAAATCCGCCATGGCCAGAAGCTAGGCGAGAACCTGAGCCTGAGCGATTTGCACCAACAGTTCGACGCGGTGTTCCTCGGCCTCGGCCTGGCCGCCAGCAAACAGCTGGGCCTGAGCGACGAACAAGCGCCGGGGCTGCTGGCCGCCACCGAGTACATCCGCGAACTGCGCCAGGCCGACGACCTCAGCCAGTTGCCGCTGGCCGACCGTTGCATCGTCCTCGGCGCCGGTAACACCGCCATCGACATGGCCGTGCAAATGGCGCGTCTTGGCGCCCGGGACGTCAGCCTGGTGTACCGGCGCGGCCTTGAAGACATGGGTGCCACCGTGCATGAACAAGACATCGCCAAGGCCAATCAGGTGCGCCTGCTGACCTGGGCTCAGCCGCAACAGGTCTTGCTCGACGACACTGGAAATGTGCGCGGCATGCGCTTCTCCCGTACGCATCTGGAAAACGGTCGCCTGGTCACCAGCGCCGAAACCTTCGACCTGCCCGCCGACGCCATTTTCAAAGCCATCGGCCAGGCCTTCGACGACAACGCGCTGGTGGATCCGCTGGCCCGGGAACTCAAGCGCCAGGACGGGCGGATCCTGGTGGACGAACAACTGCGCACCAGCATTGCCGGGGTGTATGCCGGTGGCGATTGCACCAGCCTGGACCAGGACCTCACTGTGCAGGCCGTGCAACATGGCAAGCTCGCCGCCGAGGCGATCAACGCTCAACTGATGCTCAACGTGGAGGCTGCGTAAATGGCCGATCTGTCGATTGTCTTCGCAGGCATCAAAGCCCCCAATCCGTTCTGGCTGGCCTCCGCGCCGCCCACCGACAAGGCCTACAACGTGGTTCGCGCCTTCGAGGCCGGCTGGGGTGGCGTGGTCTGGAAAACCCTCGGGGAAGACCCGGCCGCCGTGAACGTGTCGTCGCGCTACTCGGCCCACTACGGCGCCAATCGCGAGGTGCTGGGCATCAATAACATCGAGCTGATCACCGACCGTTCGCTGGAGATCAACCTGCGGGAAATCACCCAGGTGAAAAAGGACTGGCCGGACCGGGCGTTGATCGTGTCGCTGATGGTGCCGTGCGTGGAAGAGTCGTGGAAGCGCATCCTGCCCTTGGTGGAGGCCACTGGCGCCGACGGCATCGAGCTGAACTTCGGTTGCCCCCACGGCATGCCGGAACGGGGCATGGGCGCGGCGGTCGGCCAAGTGCCGGAATACGTCGAGCAAGTGACTCGCTGGTGCAAGACCTATTGCTCGCTGCCGGTGATCGTCAAGCTCACACCGAACATCACCGACATCCGCGTCGCCGCCCGCGCGGCCCATCGCGGCGGCGCGGACGCGGTGTCGTTGATCAACACCATCAACTCCATCACCAGCGTTGACCTGGACCGCATGGTCGCCCTGCCCACCGTCGGCAGCCAGAGCACCCATGGTGGTTACTGTGGCTCGGCGGTCAAACCCATCGCCCTGAACATGGTCGCCGAAATCGCCCGCGACCCACAGACCCACGGCTTGCCGATCTGCGGCATCGGCGGCATCGGCAGCTGGCGCGACGCCGCCGAATTCATCGCCCTGGGCAGCGGCGCGGTGCAGGTCTGCACGGCGGCGATGCTGCATGGTTTTCGCATCGTCGAGGAGATGAAGGACGGCCTGTCACGCTGGATGGACGATCACGGCCACGCCAACCTCCAGGCCTTCTCCGGGCGCGCGGTGGGCAACACCACCGACTGGAAGTACCTGGACATCAACTACCAGGTCATCGCCAAGATCGACCAGGACGCCTGCATCGGTTGCGGCCGCTGCCACATCGCCTGCGAGGACACTTCACACCAGGCCATCGCCAGCCTCAAGCAAGCGGACGGAACACGTAAATATGAAGTGATCGATGAAGAATGCGTGGGCTGCAACCTCTGCCAAATCACCTGCCCGGTGCAGGACTGCATCGAGATGGTGACGGTGGACACGGGCAAGCCGTTTTTGGATTGGAACCATGATCCGCGTAATCCCTATCATGTTGCTGTCTGAGGGCTGAGGTGTCTGGACTGGCCTCTTCGCGAGCTTGCTCGCGATGAGGCCATCAGCTTCACCACAAAACCTCAGGGCTCCAACCCAATCCCCCGCAAAATCACACTGGTCACCGTCTGCACCGCCCGCTCGAACTGCATGTCCGACAGCGGCTGATGATCATTGAGAATATTGATCTGGTGGTCGAAGTCGGCGTAGTGCTGGGTCGAGGCCCAGATCATGTAGAGCAGGCTGGACGGTTCCACGGGGAGGATGCGTTTGTCCTCCACCCACTGGCGGATTTTCGCTTCCTTCATCTTGGCCCAGTCGTAAAGGCTGGCATCCAAGGCCTGGCCTAGCGTCGGGGCGCCGTGGATGATTTCGTTGGCCCAGACTTTCGAGCCGTAGGGGCGGCTGCGGGAGTGGTTCATCTTGGCGCGGATGTAGCTGCTGAGCACCACCCGTGGGTCGTCGAACATTTCAAAGCACAAGGCGTCCTGCTTCCAGACTTCCAGCAGGTCGAACAGCACGGCGCTGTAGAGTTCGCTCTTGGTGCTGAAGTAGTAATGCAGGTTGGAACGAGGCAATTGCACTTCGGCGGCGATGTCGGCCATGGCCGTGCTGCCGAAGCCTTTCTCGGCAAAGACCTTCTCGGCGGCCAACAGGATTTTCTCGACGTTACTGCGACGAATCTCGATCTTGTGATTGCCCATGAGGGCTCCCTGGCAACAGCGTTGGTCAAGACTAGCATCCGCCCACTTTCGAAAACACTGGTGGTCCCTTGTGGGAGCGAGCTTGCTCGCGATAGCGGTAGGTCAGTTGCGTTGTGATTGGCTGAACCACCGCTATCGCGAGCAAGCTCGCTCCCACATTTTGACTGTGTTTCTGTCCAGAGAGACGCGATATGTCGGTTAGCGTGGTTCGACGTTGTCCAGCGCGCGGTTAGCCAGCAATCCGCCCAGTTCGATCAACTGCTGGATGCCCAGGGCCACGTGCCGCCGTGAACCTTCCAGGTCAAAGGCCAGGTCGCTGACCATGGCATTGGCCGAGGCCAGGGTTTCGCTGAGGTTGGCGAGCAGGCTTTCGGTGTCGATGTCCTTGATGACGGTGAAGAGTTGGCCAGCCGCCGCATCGGCTCCTGGTTTGTCCGGTTTGGGGTTCAGGTAATAGTCGAGGGCGCGTTCGGCGGCTTCGTCGAGTTTTTGGGTCTGGTTTTTTTTGCGCGGTGAAGTCGGATCGGTGTCTGGTGGGTTGGGTGTTGGTTTGAACATAGATGGAACCTCATGTGGGATTGGAGGAGCCATCACCCTCGCTACCAAACGAAGGGCGGTGGCCATACGAAGGTTGGTAGACCGGTCCACATGAACACCGGCGCGCCCGAAGACGCCCTACGCATGGCCACCATCAAATACAAATGCTGAAGAAAAGCACCTGCAGAAGATGAAGCTGTGCGTCATATGGAAAAACCGGGCTACCAAACCCGATCGCTGATTCCTCAACGACCCGGAAACGATAAAACCCGGCCCACGAGCGCACAAGCCGGCGGATTCTGGCGCAGTTGTAGGCAACGGCGCAAGACAACGTAGCCCGATCCAGAGCGATCCTACATCTGGATAAACAAAGGCCTGTTTGGACTGGGAGAATGGGTTAACAACACACCCTTGTGGCGAGGGGATTTATCCCCTCGCCACAAGGGACTTCACCATCTGTCAGATCGGGTGCATTCGACTAATGTCTTAGACCAGTCATCGCATAACCAAACGCACACACCGCTATTCTCAGATCACCCATTTGCCCGGCACCAAGGCTTGCGATCTTGAACTCGTTCAGTGACAACCATCGAAACGCCTCATTTTGAAGCACCCTCGGCTTGGATAATTCCGATAATGGCCAGTTGACAACGAGGGGCAGCTTCCAAATAATCATCCCCATGTTGTACGACGACGTATGACAAATAAAAACAACAAAAAAGTAGGGAGCGTCATAGTGAGCACACGTGTCCGTTTTTCGCCCGACAACCGTCCAAACCGCCGTACCCTCTTCAATTCCAGCCCCGCACTGATTCTGCTCGGTTGCAGCAGCTTGTCCGTGTTTCTGCCAATGACGGCCAGCGCCGAAGGCTTCGTCGATGACGCTAAAGCCACGCTGAACCTGCGCAACGCCTATTTCAACCGTAACTTCACCAACCCGAACAATGCCCAAGGCAAAGCCGAGGAATGGACCCAAAGCTTCATCCTCGACGCCAAGTCCGGTTTCACCCAAGGCGTGGTCGGTTTCGGCGTGGACGTGTTGGGCACGTATTCGGTCAAGCTCGATGGCGGTCGCGGCACCACCGGTACGCAGCTGCTGCCGGTGCACGATGACGGTCGTCCGGCCGATGACTTCGGTCGCCTGGGCGTGGCCCTCAAGGCCAAGGTGTCGAAGACCGAGCTGAAGGTTGGCGAATGGATGCCGGTGCTGCCGATCCTGCGCTCCGACGACGGCCGTTCCCTGCCGCAAACCTTCCGTGGCGGCCAGGTGACCTCCACCGAGATCAGCGGCCTGACGCTGTACGGCGGCCAGTTCCGCGCCAACAGCCCGCGCAACGACGCAAGCATGGAAGACATGTCGATGAACGGCCGTGGCGCGTTCACTTCCGACCGTTTCAACTTCGGCGGCGGTGAATATGCCTTCAACGAAAAACGCACCCAAGTCGGCGTCTGGTACTCGGAACTGTCCGACATCTACCAGCAACAATACTTCAACCTGACCCACAGCCAGCCCATCGGCGACTGGACCCTGGGCGCCAACCTCGGCTACTTCATCGGCAAGGAAGATGGCAGTGCCCTGGCCGGCGACCTGGACAACAAAACCGCGTTCGCCCTGCTCTCGGCCAAATACGGCGGCAACACCTTCTATGTCGGCCTGCAAAAAGTCAGCGGCGACGATGCCTGGATGCGCGTCAACGGCACCAGCGGCGGCACCCTGGCCAACGACAGCTACAACTCCAGCTACGACAACGCGAAGGAAAAATCCTGGCAACTGCGCCATGACTTCAACTTCGCCGCCGTCGGCGTGCCGGGCTTGACCCTGATGAACCGCTACATCAGCGGTGACAACGTGCACACCGCCACCGTTGACGACGGCAAGGAATGGGGCCGTGAAACCGAACTGGCCTACACCGTACAGAGCGGCGCGCTGAAGAGCCTCAACGTTAAATGGCGTAACGCATCGATTCGTCGGGACTACAGCACCAACGAGTTCGACGAAAACCGGATCTTCATCAGCTACCCGTTGTCCTTGCTTTAATCGTGGAACCCGACGTTGCCAAGTCCCGGCGCGCACGGGTACATGGCCACGTCGGGCCAAGCGGCACTGACACCTTTAACTGTTTGCCCAGGGAATTTCATGACTACGACACTCACCCGCCACCCCCTCAATCGCCTGCTGCTGACCGGTGCCGCCGGCGGCCTGGGCAAAGTCTTGCGCGAGCGTCTCAAGCCTTTCGCCCGCCACATTCGCCTGTCCGACATCGCCAACATGGCCCCGGCCATCGATGAAAGCGAGGAAGTGGTGCCCTGCGACCTGTCCGACAAGCAGGCGGTGCATCAACTGGTAGAGGGCGTCGATGCGATCCTGCATTTCGGTGGTGTTTCGGTTGAGCGCCCGTTCGAGGAAATCCTCGGCGCCAACATCAGCGGTGTATTCCACATCTATGAGGCCGCCCGCAAGCACGGCGTCAAACGCGTCATCTTCGCCAGCTCCAACCATGTCATTGGCTTCTACAAGCAGGATGAGGGCCTTGATGCCCTTTCTCCTCGTCGTCCGGATGGCTACTACGGCCTGTCCAAGTCCTACGGCGAAGACATGGCCAGTTTCTACTTCGATCGCTACGGCATCGAGACCGTGAGCATCCGCATCGGCTCGTCGTTCCCCGAACCGCAGAACCGCCGGATGATGAGCACCTGGCTGAGCTTCGACGACCTCACCCAGTTGATCGAATGTTCGCTCTACACCCCGAACGTGGGCCACACCGTGGTCTATGGCGTGTCCGCCAACCGCGACGTCTGGTGGGACAACAGCCACGCCGCGCACCTGGGCTACCAGCCCAAGGACAGCTCGGAAATTTTCCGCGCCAAGGTCGAAGCGCAGCCGATGCCGGCCGCCGATGACCCGGCCAGGATCTACCAGGGCGGCGCCTTTGTCGCGACCGGCCCGTTCGACGACTGATTCGCCTGTTTTTCATGGGATACGAAACGAACCAAGGAATCACCATGCAAGCCGAATTGATTGTCGATGCACGCAACGCCGTCGGGGAAAGCCCGGTGTGGGTCCCCGAGGAGAACGCCCTGTATTGGGTGGACATTCCCAGTGGCGGCCTGCAGTGCTGGAACGCCGGGACCGGCCAACTCAAGGGCTGGGAAGCGCCGGAAATGCTCGCCTGCCTGGCCCGTCACCGGGACGGTGGTTGGGTCGCCGGCATGGAGAGCGGTTTCTTTCGCCTGCACCCCAATGACGACGGCAGCCTGGACAGCGAACTGTGCGCAAACGTCGAGCACAGCCGCACCGACATGCGCCTCAACGATGGCCGTTGCGACCGCCAGGGCCGTTTCTGGGCCGGCAGCATGGTGCTGAACATGGGCGCCAACGCCGACGAAGGCCGGATGTATCGCTACGAGGCGGGCCAACGTAGCCCGGTCGAGGCACAACTGAGTGGGTTCATCGTGCCCAATGGCCTGGGCTTCAGCCCGGATGGACGCACGATGTACCTCTCCGACTCACACCCGCTGGTGCAACAGATCTGGGCCTTCGACTACGACGTCGACAGCGGCACGCCGTCCAACCGGCGGCTGTTCGTCGACATGCTGCCGTTGGCCGGGCGCCCGGACGGTGCGGCGGTGGATGCCGACGGTTGCTATTGGATCTGCGCCAACGATGCCGGCCTCATCCATCGCTTCACTCCGGATGGCCGACTGGATCGCTCACTGGCCGTGCCGGTGAAAAAGCCGACCATGTGCGCCTTTGGCGGCAGTCGCCTGGACACCCTCTTCGTCACCTCGATCCGCCCCGGTGACGACAGCGACCCGCAGTCTTTGGCCGGCGGCGTGTTCGCCCTCAATCCCGGCGTCAAGGGCCTGGCTGAACCCGCGTTTGGAGGACTGAAACACTCCGCGAACTGATCTGCATTGCCGCTTCACTGGATAAGCACATAAAAAAAACAACAAGACTGGAGATTGACCATGAACTTCAAACGCACGCTTCTGATCGCCGCCCTACCCCTGGCCTTTCTGGCACAGGCAGCCCATGCCCTCGATATCAAGATCGCCGACATCCATCCCAAGGGCTACCCTACCGTGGTCGCCGAGGAGTCCATGGGTAAAACCCTGGAAGCGGAAAGTAAGGGTGAACTGAAATTCAGATATTTCCCGGGTGGCGTACTGGGTTCTGAAAAAGAAGTCATCGAGCAGATGCAAGCTGGCGCGATCCAGATGTCCCGGGTCAGCCTGGGTATCGTCGGTCCTGTCGTGCCGGATGTGAACGTCTTCAACATGCCGTTCATCTTCCGCGACCAGGCCCACATGCGCGCGGTCATCGATGGTGAAGTCGGCGATGCGATCCTCGACCGAATCACCAACTCCGAATTCGGCCTGGTGGCCCTGGCCTGGATGGATGGCGGCACGCGCAACCTGTACACCAAGAAACCGGTGCGCAAGCTCGAAGACATGAAGGGCATGAAGATTCGCGTCCAGGGCAACCCGATGTTCATCGAGACCATCAACGCCATGGGCGGCAATGGTATCGCCATGGACACCGGCGAGATCTTCAGCGCCTTGCAGACCGGCGTGATCGACGGCGCGGAAAACAACCCGCCGACCATGCTTGAACACAATCACTATCAGAACGCCAAGTTCTACAGCCTGACCGGTCACCTGATCCTGCCTGAGCCCATCGTGATGTCGAAAATCACCTGGAACAAGCTCACGCCCGAGCAGCAAGACATGGTGAAGAAAGCCGCCAAGGCGGCACAGGCTGAAGAGCGCGTGCTGTGGGACAAGAAGTCCACCGCCAGCGAAGAGAAACTCAAGGCCGCCGGCGTCGAGTTCATCACCGTGGACAAGAAACCTTTCTACGACGCCACGGCGCCAATCCGGGCCAAATACGGCGCGCCGTATGCCGACCTGATCAAGCGTATCGAAGCCGTTCAGTAAGCCCTCTCAATCTGTACTCATGAAAAGGCTGGGCGCGCCTGCGGTTAAAAGGCGCGCCTGGTTACGGTGGAACCCGATGAAGAATTTACTGCTGCGTATCAACGACAAGATTTACATGACTTGCATCTGGGTGGCCGGCCTTTCTGTCCTGGCAGTTGCACTGATGATTCCGTGGGGGGTGTTCGCCCGCTATGTACTCGGGACCGGCTCTAGCTGGCCAGAGCCCACCGCCATCTTGCTGATGATCGTGTTCACCTTCATCGGTGCCGCCGCCAGCTACCGCTCCGGCTCGCACATGGCCGTGGACATGGTCACCAGCCGCCTGCCACCGCACTGGCAAACCTTGGCTTCGGTTTTCACCCAGCTCTTGATGGCGGCAGTGTGCATTTTCATGACCATCTGGGGCACCAAGCTGTGCATGACCACCTGGAATCAATTCATGAGCGCCATCCCCACCCTGCGCGTCGGCATCACCTACATGCCGATTCCGATAGGAGGTTTCCTGACCTTGATTTTTGTCCTGGAGAAACTCTTCCTGGGTGATCAAAGCCAGCGTCGGGTCGTGCAGTTCGATCTGATTGAAGAAAGCGAAGGTGCCGTTTAATGGACGCTCTGATTCTGCTAGGCAGTTTTTTGTTGTTGATCATGATCGGTATGCCAGTCGCCTACGCGCTGGGTGCTGCCGCCCTGATTGGGGCGTGGTGGATCGATATTCCGTTCCAGGCCATGATGATTCAGGTGGCGGGCGGGGTGAACAAATTCTCGCTGTTGGCCATTCCATTTTTCGTCTTGGCCGGCGCGATCATGGCCGAGGGCGGCATGTCTCGCCGACTGGTGGCATTCGCCAGTGTGTTGGTAGGGTTCGTGCGCGGCGGCCTGTCATTGGTCAACCTCGTGGCCTCGAGTTTTTTTGGCGCGATCTCCGGTTCCTCGGTGGCCGACACCGCCTCGGTCGGTTCGGTGCTGATCCCGGAAATGGAACGCCGGGGCTATCCGCGTGAATTCGCCACTGCCGTGACTGTCAGCGGCTCGGTCCAGGCCTTGCTGACACCGCCAAGCCATAACGCGGTGCTGTATTCGCTCGCGGCTGGCGGTACCGTATCGATCGGTTCTCTGTTCATGGCCGGTATCGTGCCCGGCATCCTGATGAACCTCTGCCTGATGGCGCTGTGCCTGGTCTTTGCGAGAAAGCGCAATTACCCCAAGGGCGAAGTGATTCCACTCAAGCAAGCATTGAAGATCTGCAAGGAAGCCATGTGGGGCATGATGACCCTGTTCATCATCCTTGGCGGCATTCTCTCGGGCGTTTTCACCGCCACCGAATCGGCCGCCATTGCCGTGGTGTGGGCGTTCTTCGTGACCATGTGCATCTACCGCGACTACAAGTGGAGCGAGTTGCCGAAACTGATGCACCGTACGGTACGCACCATCTCCATCGTGATGATCCTGATCGGCTTCGCCGCCAGCTTCGGCTACATCATGACGCTGATGGAGATTCCGGCGAAGATCACCACTGCGTTCCTGACGCTGTCGGACAACCGCTACGTGATCCTGATGTGCATCAACGTGATGCTGCTGCTCCTCGGCACGGTGATGGATATGGCGCCGCTGATCCTGATCCTCACGCCCATCCTGATGCCAGTGATCATGGGCATCGGCGTGGACCCGGTGCAGTTCGGCATGATCATGCTGGTGAACCTGGGTATCGGGCTGATCACGCCACCGGTGGGCGCGGTGCTGTTCGTGGGTGCCGCCATTGGCAAGGTCAGTATCGAAAGCACCGTCAAGGCCCTGCTGCCGTTCTACGCGATGCTGTTCCTGGTACTGCTGCTGGTGACCTACATCCCTGCCATCTCGCTGTGGTTGCCGCACCTGGTGTTGTAACCCCAAAAGCAAGCAAGCCCCCTTGTGGCGAGGGAGCTTGCTCCCTCGCCACAAAAGCACCCTCTTCCCAAAAGACGCGACCATCATGACGCAGCCTCTTCTCTACCTCGAAGACGAACTCACCCGCCTCACCCTCGCTCCTCACCTGGGCGCCAGTCTCGTTGAATGGACCTTGCTCAGCACCGGCGCTCCCCTGCTACGCCCTCCCGCGCCGCAAGCGCTGGAAAACCGCCTTCCAGGCAAACTCGGCGGCTTCCCGCTGATTCCCTGGTCGAACCGGATCGCCCACGGCGGTTTCGACTGTCCCGGCGGCTGGCTCGCTTTGGAAGCCAACAGCCCCAACGATCCGTTTCCGATCCACGGCAGCGCCTGGCAACAGCCGTGGCAGGTGATCGAGCAGAGTGCCCAGCAAGTGTTGTTGCAACTCGACAGCCAGCAGCCATTCGCCTACTGCGCCAGCCTGCGGATCCGCTTGAGTGGCGGCCAGTTGCAAATCGCAATGCACGTCACCCACATGGCCGAACAGGCCGCGTGGCACGGGCTGGGTTTGCATCCGTACTTTCCACGCACCGCCAGCACTCGCCTGCAAACCCGCGCCAGCGAAGTCTGGATGTGTGATGCCTCGAAACTGCCGACAGAACTTCGGGAGATTCCTGAAAATTGGGATTTCCAGCAGCCCCGATTGCTGCCGGATACGCTCGTGGACAATGGCTTCGGCGGTTGGGAAGGACACTGCCTGATCCAGCAACCGGACCTGGGCTACGAACTGGAATGCCGAGCCAGTGGCAGCGACTATTTCCTGCTGTACTGCCCCGTGGACCTGGACTTCTTTTGCATCGAACCGGTCAGCCATCCGGTCAATGCGCACCACCTGCCAGGGCGGCCGGGGTTGCGCTTGCTGGAGCAAGGGCAGTCGGTGGCGCTGGGGTTTTCGATGCAGTGCCGCCCCCTGTAACCCATCCAAGCAGGCTGCTGTGGTATTGAGCCTCAGGTGCCCAAGGTCAACCCATTGGCCGGCAACGGCAACGCCGTCTTGTAGCGCACCTGCTTGAGGGCAAAGCTGGAGCGGATATTCGCCACGCCCGGGACCTTGGTCAAAAAGTCCATCATGAACCGCTCCAACGACTGGATGGTCGGCACCAGCACGCGGATCAGGTAATCCGGATCGCCAGCCATCAGGTAGCACTCCATCACCTCCGGCCGGTCGGAAATCGCCTCTTCGAAGTGCTGCAGCGCCTCCTCCACCTGTTTCTCCAGGCTGACATGGATGAACACGTTGACGTGCAGCCCCAGCAGGTCGGCGTCCAGCAGCGTGACCTGCTCGCGGATCACCCCCAGCTCCTCCATGGCCCGAACCCGGTTGAAGCACGGCGTCGGCGAAAGGTTGACCGAACGGGCCAGCTCGGCGTTGGTGATGCGGGCATTTTCCTGAAGGCTGTTCAGAATCCCGATGTCGGTGCGATCCAATTTGCGCATGAGACAAATAATCCTGTTTTTTATCGTTGTGCAGATTTTTTATCTGCAAATGATCTGAACAGCAAGCCAACAGAGAAAAATATTCTTCTGCGTCGAGCCTATGATTGTTGTAGGACAATTTCCCGTACCCGGGGAAATTCGTCAGCTAGCGCGCCCACTACAAGAAATTCACAAGATCGAGCGTAGAAAGCCATGAACCCAGCGTACGAACCGCTACGCCTGCACGTCCCCGAACCCTCGGGCCGTCCCGGCTGCCAGACCGACTTCTCCTACCTGCATCTGTCCGATGCCGGCACGGTGCGAAAACCTTCCATCGACGTCGAACCGTCCGACACCGCCGACCTGGCCCGAAGCCTGATCCGCGTGCTCGATGACCAGGGCAATGCCCACGGTCCATGGGCCGAAGACGTGCCGCTCGAGATCCTGCGTAAAGGCATGCGCGCCATGCTCAAGACGCGCATCTACGACAACCGCATGGTGGTCGCCCAGCGCCAGAAAAAAATGTCGTTCTACATGCAGAGCCTCGGCGAGGAAGCCATCGGCAGCGGCCAGGCCCTGGCGCTGAACATCGATGACATGTGCTTCCCCACCTATCGCCAGCAAAGCATCCTGATGGCCCGCGAGGTGCCTCTGGTGGGCATGATCTGCCAACTGCTGTCCAACGAGCGCGATCCGCTCAAGGGCCGGCAGTTGCCGATCATGTACTCGGTCAAGGACGCCGGTTTCTTCACCATCTCCGGCAACCTCGCCACCCAATTCATCCAGGGCGTGGGCTGGGGCATGGCCTCGGCGATCAAGGGCGACACCAAGATCGCCTCGGCCTGGATCGGTGACGGGGCCACCGCCGAATCGGACTTCCACACCGCCCTCACCTTCGCCCACGTCTACCGGGCGCCGGTGATCCTCAACGTGGTCAACAACCAGTGGGCAATCTCCACCTTCCAGGCCATCGCCGGCGGTGAAGCCACCACCTTCGCCGGACGCGGCGTCGGTTGCGGCATTGCCTCGCTGCGTGTCGACGGCAACGATTTCATGGCGGTCTACGCCGCTTCACGCTGGGCCGCCGAACGCGCCCGCCGCAACCTCGGCCCGGCGCTGATCGAATGGGTCACTTATCGCGCTGGCCCGCACTCCACGTCCGACGATCCCTCGAAGTACCGTCCCGCCGACGACTGGAGCCACTTCCCGCTGGGCGACCCGATTGCACGCCTCAAGCAGCACCTGGTGAAAATCGGCCATTGGTCCGAAGAGGAACATGCCGCCGTCACCGCCGAACTCGAAGCCGAGGTGATCGCCGCGCAGAAGGAAGCCGAGCAGTACGGCACCCTCGCTGGCGGGCAGATCCCGAGCGCCGCGACCATGTTCGAAGACGTCTACAAAGAGATGCCGGAGCACTTGAAGCGCCAGCGTCAGGAGTTGGGGATCTGACATGAACGATCACAACAACAATATTGCGCTGGACACCGCCATGACCACTACCACCATGACCATGATCCAGGCCCTGCGCTCGGCCATGGACGTGATGCTCGAACGCGATGATAACGTCGTGGTCTTCGGCCAGGACGTGGGCTACTTCGGCGGCGTGTTCCGCTGCACCGAAGGCCTGCAGAACAAATACGGCACCTCGCGGGTATTCGACGCGCCGATCTCCGAAAGCGGCATCGTCGGCGTGGCCGTGGGCATGGGCGCCTACGGATTGCGCCCAGTGGCAGAAATCCAATTCGCCGACTACGTCTACCCGGCCTCGGACCAGATCATTTCCGAAGCGGCGCGCTTGCGCTATCGCTCGGCCGGCGAGTTCACCGCGCCGATGACCCTGCGCATGCCTTGCGGCGGCGGCATCTATGGCGGTCAGACCCACAGCCAGAGCATCGAGGCAATGTTCACCCAGGTCTGCGGCTTGCGCACTGTGATGCCTTCGAACCCTTACGACGCCAAGGGCCTGCTGATCGCCTCCATCGAAAACGATGATCCGGTGATCTTCCTCGAGCCCAAGCGCCTGTATAACGGCCCGTTCGACGGCCACCACGACCGTCCGGTAACGCCGTGGTCGAAACACCCCTCGGCGCAGGTGCCGGACGGCTACTACACGGTACCGCTGGACGTGGCCGCCATCACCCGCCCCGGTAAAGACGTGACCATTCTCACTTACGGCACCACCGTGTATGTGTCCCTGGCCGCCGCCGAGGAAACCGGCATCGACGCCGAAGTCATCGACCTGCGCAGCCTGTGGCCGCTGGACCTGGAGACCATCGTCAAGTCGGTGAAGAAAACCGGTCGTTGCGTGATCGTCCACGAAGCCACCCGTACCTGCGGCTTTGGCGCCGAGCTGGTTTCGCTGGTGCAAGAACATTGCTTCCACCACCTGGAAGCGCCCATCGAGCGTGTCACCGGGTGGGACACGCCCTACCCGCATGCGCAGGAGTGGGCGTATTTCCCAGGGCCGTCCCGTGTGGGCGCGGCGTTGAAACGGGTCATGGAGGTCTGAATGGGCACGCACGTTATCAAGATGCCGGACATTGGCGAAGGCATCGCCGAAGTTGAACTGTCGGTGTGGCACGTCAAGGTCGGTGACATGGTGGTCGAGGACCAGGTACTGGCCGATGTCATGACCGACAAAGCCATGGTCGACATTCCTTCGCCAGTGCATGGCCGGGTCATCGCCTTGGGTGGCGAGCCCGGTGAAGTCATGGCGGTGGGCAGCGAACTGATCCGCATTGAAGTCGAAGGTGCGGGTAACTTGAAGGAATCGGCCCAACCGGCGCCAGCTGCGGCGACGCAGGCGGCTACACAGGCGCCAAAGCCGACGCCAGTGGCAACACCTGACCCCGTGGTGGAAAAGACCACTGCGCCACGCTGCGCCCCGCAAGCGCCGGTGGCCCGCGATCCCGAAGAACGCCCACTGGCCTCGCCGGCCGTGCGCAAGCATGCGTTGGACCTGGGCATTCAATTGCGCCTGGTCCAGGGCAGCGGTCCCGCCGGGCGTATCCTGCATGAAGACCTCGAGGCTTATCTGGCCCAGGGTCCATCGGCCCAGGCCAAGGGCGGTTCGGGCTATGCCGAACGCCACGACGAGCAGCAGATCCCGGTGATCGGCATGCGTCGCAAGATCGCCCAGCGCATGCAGGAAGCGACCCAACGCGCCGCCCATTTCAGCTACGTCGAGGAAATCGACGTCACTGCCCTGGAAGAGCTGCGGATGCACCTGAATGAAAAACACGGCGCCAGTCGCGGCAAGCTGACCTTGCTGCCGTTCCTGGTCCGCGCGTTGGTCGTGGCCCTGCGGGACTTCCCGCAAATGAACGCCCGCTATGACGACGAAGCCCAGGTCATCCACCGCTCCGGCGCCGTGCATGTCGGCGTCGCGACCCAGAGCGATGTGGGCCTGATGGTGCCGGTGGTGCGTCACGCCGAAGCCCGCAGCCTGTGGGACAGCGCGGCGGAAATCTCGCGCCTGGCCACAGCGGCGCGCAATGGCAAGGCCAGTCGTGATGAGCTGTCCGGCTCGACCATCACCCTGACCAGCCTCGGTGCGTTGGGCGGCATCGTCAGCACACCGGTGCTGAACCTGCCGGAAGTGGCGATTGTCGGTGTGAACAAAATCGTCGAGAGGCCCGTAGTGATCAAAGGCCAGATCGTGATCCGCAAGATGATGAACCTCTCCAGCTCCTTCGATCATCGGGTGGTCGACGGCATGGACGCGGCGCAATTCATCCAGGCCCTGCGTGGCCTGCTCGAACAACCCGCAACGCTGTTTGTGGAGTAAGGCATGCAACAGACTTTGAACACCACGCTGCTGATCATCGGCGGCGGTCCTGGCGGTTATGTGGCAGCGATCCGCGCCGGCCAGTTGGGCATCCCGACCATCCTGGTGGAAGGCCAGGCGCTGGGCGGGACCTGCCTGAACATCGGCTGCATTCCATCCAAGGCGCTGATTCATGTGGCCGAGCAGTTCCACCAGACACGGCACCACAGCCAGGGCTCGGCCCTGGGCATCACGGTGTCGGCGCCGAGCCTGGACATCGGCAAGAGCGTGGAATGGAAGGACGGCATCGTCGATCGCCTGACCACCGGCGTCGCGGCGCTGTTGAAAAAGCACAAGGTCCAGGTCATTCACGGCTGGGCCAAGGTGGTCGACGGCAAGACCGTCGATGTCGACGACACCCGCATCCAGTGCGAACACCTGCTGCTGGCCACCGGCTCGAAAAGCGTCGACCTGCCGATGCTGCCGATTGGCGGGCCGATCATTTCCTCCACCGAAGCCCTCGCCCCGACCTCGGTGCCCAAGCATCTGGTGGTGGTCGGCGGCGGCTACATCGGCCTGGAGCTGGGTATCGCCTACCGCAAGCTCGGCGCCGAGGTCAGCGTGGTCGAGGCCCAGGAACGGATCCTGCCAGCCTACGACGGCGAACTGACCCAACCAGTGCATGATGCGCTCAAGCAACTGGGCGTGAAGCTGTACCTCAAGCACAGCGTCGAAGGTTTCGATGCCCAGGCCAGCACTCTGCAAGTGCGTGATCCCAATGGCGAGACGCTGAACCTGGACACCGACCGGGTACTGGTGGCCGTTGGTCGCAAACCCAACACCCAGGGCTGGAACCTCGAAGCCCTGGACTTGGCGATGAACGGTTCGGCGGTGAAAATCGATAACCGGTGCCAGACCAGCATGCGCAACGTCTGGGCCATCGGCGACCTGAGCGGCGAACCGATGCTCGCCCACCGGGCCATGGCCCAGGGCGAAATGGTCGCCGAGCTGATCGCCGGCCAGCATCGCGAGTTCAACCCGACCGCCATCGCTGCGGTGTGCTTCACCGACCCGGAACTGGTGGTGGTCGGCAAGACGCCGGACGAAGCCAAGGCGGCCGGCCTGGACTGCATGGTGTCGAGCTTCCCGTTCGCCGCCAATGGCCGGGCCATGACCCTGGAATCGAAAAGCGGTTTCGTGCGGGTCGTGGCGCGCCGGGACAATCACTTGATCGTCGGTTGGCAAGCCGTTGGCGTTGGCGTCTCGGAGCTGTCCACCGCGTTTGGCCAGTCCCTGGAAATGGGCGCACGCCTGGAAGACATCGCCGGCACCATCCACGCCCACCCGACGCTGGGTGAGGCGGTGCAGGAAGCGGCGTTGCGGGCGTTGGGGCATGCGTTGCATCTGTGATTCAGGGGATTTTAGGGTGTGAGTGGTGGCCTCTTCGCGAGCAAGCCCGCTCCCACAGGTGATCTCGGTCGTTCATGCGAACGCAATCCCATGTGGGAGCGGGCTTGCTCGCGAATTTTCAAAAACACCACCATTTATCTGCCTACCCCCCATCGAGCAGGCTGCGAAACACCCCCGGAATGAAGTATTGTTGTCCCCATCCAAAAAACGTCAGAAGCCTTGAACCGTTTCGACGGTTGCTAAGAAATAGAGGGTGTCATGGGTAACGAGAGCATCAATTGGGACAAACTGGGCTTTGACTACATCAAGACCGACAAGCGCTACCTGTCGCACTGGCGCGATGGCGCCTGGGACGCCGGCACCCTGACCGACGACAACGTGCTGCACATCAGCGAGGGCTCCACCGCCCTGCACTACGGTCAGCAGTGCTTCGAAGGCCTGAAGGCCTATCGCTGCAAGGACGGTTCGATCAACCTGTTCCGCCCGGACCAGAACGCCGCCCGCATGCAACGCAGCTGCGCGCGCCTGCTGATGCCGCATGTCGAGACCGAGCAGTTCATCGAAGCCTGCAAGCAAGTGGTCCGCGCCAACGAGCGCTTCATCCCGCCTTACGGCACCGGCGGCGCGCTGTACCTGCGCCCGTTCGTGATCGGCGTGGGTGACAACATCGGCGTGCGCACCGCACCCGAGTTCATCTTCTCGATCTTCTGCATCCCGGTTGGCGCCTACTTCAAGGGCGGCCTGACCCCGCATAACTTCCTGATCTCCAGCTACGACCGCGCCGCACCACAAGGCACCGGCGCGGCCAAGGTCGGTGGCAACTACGCCGCCAGCCTGATGCCCGGTTCCCTGGCCAAGAAAGCGAGCTTCGCCGACTGCATCTACCTGGACCCGATGACCCATTCGAAAATCGAGGAAGTCGGTTCGGCCAACTTCTTCGGCATCGCCCACGACAACAAATTCGTCACACCCAACTCCCCTTCGGTCCTGCCGGGCATCACCCGCCTGTCGCTGATCGAACTGGCCAAATCGCGCCTGGGCCTGGAAGTGATCGAAGGCGACGTGTTCATCGACAAGCTCTCGGACTTCAAGGAAGCCGGCGCCTGCGGTACCGCAGCGGTCATCACCCCGATTGGCGGCATCAGCTACAAAGACAAGCTGCACGTGTTCCACAGCGAAACCGAAGTCGGCCCGATCACCCAGAAGCTCTACAAAGAGCTGACCGGCGTGCAGACCGGCGACGTGGAAGCGCCAGCGGGTTGGATCGTCAAGGTCTGAGCCAGGCCTACCCGTAGTACCGAGGCGCTTGTAGCGAGGGGATAAATCCCCTCGCTACAAAGGGCGCCAGGATTCAAAAAAGCAAACCGTACCTGCCGTCACCCATCGGTTCGGGGCTGACCCGCCCTACGCTCGAAAATCGCCCCCTCGATACCCAGCACTTCACGCGTGTCGGCATAGATCCCGACGCCCTTTTCCCAGACCTGCTTGATCGACTGATCGGCACAGCGAATCCGGTAATTGAGTTCGAACGGTTCCTGCCGCGACAAGGCATATTGCACCTCGCGCCAGACGTAATCGGCATCCTGCGCCAGGATCAGGCTGTTGTAGGTGAATTCATGGTTGTCCACCAGCCGCTCCGGCGGATACCCGGTCAGTTGCAGGCAACCGGCACTGACGAATTCCATGGTCCAGTCGCGGTTGTTGCGACCGCGATAGATCAGCCCCGGCATGCTGTCGAGCAGGCTCATGCTGCTGCGCTGGCTCGCCTGTAAGGCAATCTCGCGCCGCTTGTGCGCAGTGACGTCGCCGGCCACCAGATAGAAACCCTGGTGCCCGCGCTTCAGGCTGACCTCGAACCAGCGCAGTTCCCCCGAAGGGTGAACGAAACGCAGCCGCTGGTTGAAGGAGGTTTCGGGGCGCCGACGCAGTTCATGCAGGGCCTGACGCCACAACGACCGGTCTTCGTGGTGCACATAGTCGATGAGGTTGCGTTCCGTGCCTGGCAGATCCATCAGCTCGACCCAGGCCAGGTTGAACTGGGCAATCTGACCGCTGTCGCGCAGTTCAAGCAATGCCGCCGGAAAGCGGTCCATCAGGTGCACGGGCAGTGGCTGCACAAATGCCTCTGGTCGTTCCATCATCTAATGACGCTCCTCGTGTCTCGTCGACGCACCGTTGTGCACCCACGCAGCCAGTTCCAGACGGGAGTGCAGGCTAAACTTCTGCAACAGATTCCTCACATAGATCTTGACCGTACCATCGCTGATCCCCAGTTCCCGGCCGATCTGTTTATTGCTCATGCCGGCGCCGATCAGGGCCAGGGTCTGCCCCTCGCGCTCGGTGAGGTTGCCTGTGTCTGGCAGGTCCAGATCGTGTGTGGTCCGGCTCCCCGACTCGGCCTGATCGGCCAACAGGGCAACCAGGGTTGAATCCAGGACGATCGCGCCCTTGTGGCAATTGCGCATGTAGCTCAACAACGCATCGGGTTCGGTTTCCTTGAGCACGTAACCACTGGCGCCCAGGCGCAAGGCCGTCAACAGCTCGGCGCGATCCATCGAGGCGGTGAGCACCACCACCTGGCAGTCGAGGCGCAACTGACGCAGTTCGTCGAGCACCTGCAAACCGCTCAAGCCGGGCATGTGCAGATCAAGCAAGACCTGCTGCGGTGCCAGGCTCACGGCCAGGTTGATGCCTTCGCGACCGCTGGCCGCCTGCCCCACCACTTCGAAGTCGTCGCTGGCATCGAATAGCTGCGCCAGGCCTTTGCGAAACAATGGGTGATCATCGATCAGTAATAAGGTCGTGCAGTCCATCGAAACTCCCCTGTGGCAGGTCTTGGTGGCGGCTGAGGCCAAGGTGTACGCGGACCCCGTGCGGACGGATCGCTTCAATTGTCAGCCGGGCGCCGATGCTCGCGGCGCGCTCGCGGATGATCGCCAGGCCGAAATGGTTTTGCTCCCCTGACGCCGGGCTGAGCCCGATGCCGTCATCCTCCACCGAAATGGAGGCATCACCGGCCTGGTTTTGCCGTAACTCGATGCGTACATGCCGCGCATGGGAATGGCGCACCGCGTTGGCCAGTGCCTCGCGAATGATCTGCAAAACCTGTAGTTCGGTGCCCGGGCTCAAGGCATCGTCGGCCAGGCGATTGTCCAGTTCGAACACAATGATGCAGCGCCGCGAGAACTCCGCGATGGAGTCGGCCAGGGCCTGGCGCAGCGAGCGCCCGTCCATGGTCAGGCGAGCATTGGTGATCAACTCGCGCACCTGGCGCTGCAACTGGCTCAAGCCGACGCACAGTTCCTGCAACCCGGCGCTGGCCTGCTCAGGCTCGCCCAACTGCGACTGCAGTAAACGCGCCTGGAACGACAGGTAACCCAACTGCTGAGCCACCGAATCGTGCAGCTCACGGGCCAACGCGCCGTGCCGGGACGTCGCCTGCTTGCGCTGTTGCTCACGGTTGTAGCTGCGCAAGCGCACGGCCACGCCTACTGCCTGCGCCGCCTCTTCCAGTAACTGGCGCCAACTGGCACCGGCCCGTTTTGGGCTATCGAGCAGCAACACACCCTTTTGGCCCTCGGGCAACGCGCACACCAGGCGGTGCACGCCGCGTTGCCGGCACGTGCCGCAGGTTTGGGGGGTGTCTGCCGCGCTTGCGTCGCGCCAGGGGCAAGTCGCCGCGTCCTGGCAACCCTCGATCAAGCCGCGTCGCGTCGGGCTGAGGTCTTCGCCGCCGAGAATCAGGTTCAGCCTGGCAGGCGGCAGCAGTGCGTCGAAACGGTCCAGAAAACCCGATAAGGCACCGTCAGCGTGCGCCTGGCTCAAAGGTAACCCGGCCAACAGCTTGCGCACGCTGTGTGCCTGTTCGGGGCGCACAGGCCCTAACCAGAGCGGCCACCACTGCGGTCGTGTTCGCACTCTCGATAACTCCCCGTCCGGTTGCTCCACACTCCTCGAACACCAGCAACTTCCATGCCCCGGACGGCCGTACAGCAAGGCTTATCTCCAAAGGCATAGCCCTTTTTCCAGATTGAGAAGATTTTCCCTATAGGAAAGTATCTCTCCCAACAGGAAACAAAAGAGCACTTTGGAGAGCCCCCATGAAGCCCACCCTTAGCCGCCCCATCGTGGTGATGCAATCGGCAACCACCTGCACGCAGGTTGTCGCTGAACTGGACAATCCCCTGCTGCTGAACGGCGAACACCCCGACTTCGCCCGGCGCTTGCAACACGTATTGGCCAGCGCAACCGTGGGTTGTCGGCTCTACCTGCTGGGCGATGAAGCTTTTGTTTGGCGTGTTCACGGGGAGGCACGCGCCGCTGGCCTGGAAGACGACGAGATCAACATTCCCTGTGCGACGCCCGGCCTGCGCCAGGTGTATTGCGCACATTGCGGCCTGACCCAGGCTGTCGGGCCGGACGCAGTGTTGAACTGCATCGGCTGTAACGTCGGGCTTGAGGTACGTGCGCATTTTTCCAGGCGCCTGGGGGCTTATCTCGGGGTGTGCATTGATCCCGACCAGCCCTATGCGGCATTCCAGCCATGAGCGCGGCCCTCAACGTTCAAGTCAGCGCAGCAAGAATGCTCACGCCGGTGGTGCGCGAATTGACCCTGACGGCCTGCGACGGCACCCTGCCTGGCTTCTCGCCCGGCAGCCATGTGCAGGTGCATCTGCCACTGGCCGAGGGCAAGGTGCGCAACGCCTACTCGCTCACCAGCGACCCGGCGCACACCCAGCACTACCGCATCGCCGTGCGCCTGCAGGATGCTTCTCGTGGCGGCTCGCAGTACCTGCATCGCCAGGTGCAGGTCGGCGACACCTTGCAGATTTCGCCGCCGGCCAATCTGTTCGCACCCCACGGCACCGCACGCCTGCATATCCTGATCGCCGCCGGCATCGGCATCACGCCGTTCATGGCCTATATCGCCGCGATGGAACAGCAGCAGGTCGATTTCGAACTGCATTACCTGTTCCGCCCGGGCCTTAGCGACGCCTACCTCGACGAACTGCAACAGCGCCTCGGCGCGCGCCTGCACGCGTACAACAGTCGTCCCGACCTGAACCAGATCCTCGCCGGCCGGCCGCTGGGCAGCCACGTCTACACCTGTGGCCCGCAGTCGCTGCTCGACGCGGTTGAGCGTGAGGCCACGCGCCTCGGCTGGCCGCGCAAACGCCTGCATTGCGAAGCATTCAAAGGTGCGCAACCAGGCCAACCGTTTGACCTGCAGCTATTGCGCAGTGGCCGGCGCTTGCGCGTCGAGGCAGAGCAAAGCCTGCTCGAAGCCCTGGAGCACGCAGGTCTTTCAGTGCCCAACTTGTGCCGTGGCGGGGTCTGCGGCCAGTGCATCACACGCCACACCGGCGGTGCCATCGAACATCGCGACAGCTTCCTCAGCCCGGCCGAACAGGCCGACTTTCTGATGCCCTGCGTCTCGCGCGGCAGCGGCCCCTGCATTTCGCTGGACCTATAGGAGTGAGTGACATGCCCCTGCAAACGAGCCCTGTGCTGAGCTATCGCGACGACTTCAGCTTTCGCAACAGCCCCGCGGCCATCCGTCGTTTTCCCTTTCCCTTTGTCGAGGACAGCTACCTGTACTCGGTAAATATCGAACCGGCCACCTCCCGCGACCCCGGTTCGATCTATGAGCATGGCTTCGACATCGACGAACACTACCGCTCGGAAATGGCCGAACGCGCCCTGGTGCTGGACAAGGATCCACGCCGCTATCTGGTGATGCCGCACATGCAAGTGGCCGCCTGGGATGCGCTGCAGATGCTCATGGAACACCTCGCCACTGACTATCCGCAATGGTTCCGGCTGGCCCGTGACGGTGATCACTGGCATTGGCACAACACGCTGCTCAATATCGATCAGCACTTTGTCTTCGGTGACGCCAGCAGCCTGCCCTGCGAGCCGCTGGCGTTCATCGGCCGCCAGGTGCAGGGTGATTTTGCCCTGCTCGATCAGCGCGACGGCGATCTGTACATGGACGCCGGCCTGGTTACCAGCCCGGCCGACTGGTCCCTGGCCTTCGACGCCGGCATGAGCTTCAAGCAGTGGCATTCACCGGTGCCCATGGCCCATCAGATGGGCGTGTTCGACCGCGCGCTGAAGTACCTGCTCAACCTGCAAGTGGGCCAACCGGTGCGGCGCCTGAATTGGACGCTGACGATCAACCCGCGCCTGGACTCCTCGCCCGAGACATTCCATGAATGGGGCGCCGACCGCGGCCGCATCACCGCCGAAAACGTCGGGCAGCAGGTTCATCTGCGCGTCGAGCTGCAAGTGATGGCCCGCCTGCCGCGCAGCAACGCGGTGATGTTCAGCATCCGCACCTACCTGATCAGCATGGACGAACTGGTCACTCAACCCGGCTGGGGCTGTCGCCTGCACCGCGTGCTGCGCGACCTGCCCGAGCCGATCGCCGACTACAAAGGCATGAGCCGCTACCGCCAGACCCTGGTCCAGTGGCTGAGCCGCTTCGACCAGGCCTGAACCCTGACCCACTTTCACCGACAAGGATCCTCCACATGGCTCATTCATGGCGTATTTCTGCACTGGCCGAACGGCACCGCGCGCTCGGCTCGAACCTGGAAGACTGGAACGGCATGGGCACGGCCTGGACCTATGCCAGCGACCTGGCCGATCACCATCAAGCGATCCGCACCCGCGCCGGGCTGATGGACGTTTCCGGGCTGAAGAAAGTCCACTACGTCGGGCCCCATGCCGAAAGCCTGCTGCAATGGGCGACCACCCGCGACATCGCCAAGCTCTACCCCGGCAAATCGGTGTACGCCTCGATGCTCGACGAGGAAGGCAAGTTCGTCGATGACTGCATCGTCTACCGCACCGGGCCTAACGCGTTCATGGTGGTCCACGGCGCCGGCAGCGGTCACGAAATGCTGGTGCGTTCATCCCAGGGCCGGCAAGTGGCGGTGCTGTTCGACGACGACCTGCACGACCTGTCGCTGCAAGGACCGCTGGCGGTGGACTTTCTCGCCGAGCACGTCCCCGGGATTCGTCAGTTGCCCTATTTCCATCACCTGCAAACCCGCCTGTTCGATCGCCCGGTGATGATCTCTCGCACCGGCTACACCGGCGAACGCGGCTACGAGATTTTCTGCAAGGCGGCCGACGCCCCGGCGCTGTGGGACAACATCCTCGAACAGGGCGCGGGCCTGGGCATCATCCCGTGCGCCTTTACCGCCCTGGACTGGTTGCGGGTCGAAAGCTCGCTGATGTTTTTCCCCTACGACAACTCGCAGATGTACCCCTTCGCCGACCAGAAGGCCGGCGACACCCTGTGGGAAATGGGCCTGGATTTCACCGTTTCTCCAGACAAACGCGAATTTCGTGGCGCCGAGGAGCACTTCCGGTTGCGCGGCCAAGAGCGTTTCAAGATCACCGGCGTGTTGCTCGAAGGTGTGCGCGCCGCCGAGGCGGGCGACACCCTGTGGCAAGGCAATCAGCAAGTCGGGGTGATCACCTGCGGCATGTATTCGCGCCTGAGCAAACGCTCCATGGCCATCGCCCGCATGAACGTCGCCTGCGCGGTTCCCGGGATTGCCTTGCAGGTGCGTGGCAGCCAGGAAAGCGCCGCGGTGACCCACGCCCTTCCCTTCGACGACCCGGAAAAAACCAAGCGCACGGCCAAGGGCTGAGCCTCTACCACCTTGCACAGGGAGCCCTCGATGGACACCTCCAGCGAACACTACATTCTCAAGATCAACTGCCCGGCGGCGTCCGGCATCGTCGCCGCCATCAGTACCTGCCTGGCCCGGCAACAGTGCTACATCAGTGAGCTCGCGCAATTCGACGACGAGTTCACCGGGCAGTTTTTCATGCGCGCGGTCTTTCGTTTCAACACCGGCGTGACCGGCGATATTGGCGCCCTGCGTGAAGACCTGGGCGACCTGGCTGGCGGCTTCGACATGCAGTGGCAACTGTTCTGCTCAAGCCAGCCGACCCGGGTGCTGCTGATGGTCAGCAAGTTCGACCATTGCCTGACCGACCTGCTCTACCGCCACCGCAAGGGCGAGATGGACATGCACATCACTGCGGTGGTCTCCAATCACCTGGACCTGCGGGCCATGGCCGAACGCGAAGGCATTCGCTTCATCTACCTGCCGGTCACCAAGGACAGCAAGGCCAGCCAGGAAGTCGAGCTGATGCGCATTGTCGAAGACACCCAGACCGACCTGGTGGTGCTCGCGCGCTATATGCAGATTCTCTCCGATGGCCTGTGCCAGCAGTTGTCCGGTCGGGCCATCAACATCCATCACTCGTTCCTCCCCGGTTTCAAGGGCGCCAAACCCTATCACCAGGCGTATGACCGGGGCGTGAAGCTGATCGGTGCGACCGCCCACTACGTCACCAGCGACCTCGATGAGGGGCCGATCATCGAGCAGGAAATCCAGCGCGTCGACCACACGCACCTGCCCGACTCGCTGGTTGCCATCGGCCGTGACACCGAAACCGTCGCCCTTTCCAAAGCCCTGAAATACCACCTGGAACACCGGGTGTTCATCAACCAGGACAAGACAGTGATCTTTCGCTGAAACCCCTCAGGAGGCACGCTCATGACACTACGCGTAGCAATCATCGGCGCCGGCCCGTGCGGCCTGGCTCAACTTCGCGCCTTCCAGTCTGCCCGCGACAAGGGCACCGCCATTCCCGAACTGGTGTGCTTTGAAAAACAGCAGGATTGGGGCGGCATGTGGAACTACACCTGGCGCACCGGTCTGGACGAGAACGGCGAGCCGGTGCATGGCAGCATGTACCGTTACCTGTGGTCGAACGGCCCGAAGGAATGCCTGGAGTTCGCCGACTACACCTTCGAGGAACATTTTGGCCGCCCCATCGGCTCTTACCCGCCGCGAGAAGTGCTCTGGGATTACATCAAGGGCCGCGTCGAAAAAGCCGGGGTACGGGATTACATCCGGTTCAACAACGTGGTGCGCCAGGTCACCTTTGACCAAGCGACTCGCCGCTTCACGGTGCTCGCCCACGACCACGGCAGCGATACCCAGACCTCGGAGGAGTTCGATTATGTGATCAACGCCTGCGGGCACTTTTCGACGCCGAAGATGCCGTACTTCCCCGGATTCGAGCAGTTCGGCGGGCGCGTCCTGCACGCCCATGATTTCCGCGATGCGCTGGAGTTCAAGGGCAAGGATCTGCTCATCGTCGGCAGCAGCTATTCTGCCGAAGACATCGGTTCCCAGTGCTACAAATACGGCGCCCGCAGCATCACCAGTTGCTACCGCACCGCGCCGATGGGCTATGACTGGCCCGCCAATTGGGAAGAAAAACCGCTGTTGCAGCGCCTGGAAAAAAACCGCGCGTACTTTATCGACGGCAGCCACAAGCACATCGATGCGGTGATCCTCTGCACCGGCTACAAACATCACTTCCCCTTCCTGCCGGACGAACTGTGCCTCAAGACCGATAACCGGCTGTGGCCGATGAACCTGTACAAAGGCATTTTCTGGGAATCCAACCCGCAGCTGATCTACCTCGGCATGCAGGACCAGTGGTACTCGTTCAACATGTTCGACGCGCAAGCCTGGTACGCCCGCGATGTCATCCTGGGGCGTATTCAACTGCCCGGCCAGGCCGAAATGATCGCCGACAGCCGGCAATGGCACGAACGGGAACAGACCCTGGAAACCAACCAGCAAATGTTCGAATACCAGGGCGCCTATATCCAGCACCTGGTGGACGCCACCGACTACCCGAACTTCGACATCGCCGCCGTCAATGAAACCTTCCTGCACTGGAAGCACGACAAAGCGGAAAACATCATGGGCTATCGCGACAAGTCCTATCGCTCGTTGATGACCGGAACCCAGTCACCGCCGCACCACACCCCCTGGCTGCATGCGCTGGACGACTCGATGGCGGCGTACCTCGCTGAGCCGCCGATGTCCGTCAAGTCGATCGGTTGACCCGGGAGCGCCACCATGAACGCACCTCGTGTTTCCCATCCGCGCGAGCCCGGACTCTTTGCCCGGGTCCCGGACCTGGAGCGCTATCGGGTGGTCGCCGGCGGCCTGACCCTTGTCGCGCTGCAGCCCGGCGACAGCCTGCAAGTGATCGACCTTGAAGGCCGGCAACCCTGCCAATTGCTGGCCATGGATACGCTCGGCCGCAGCGCGCTGTCGGCCTGGGCGTTGAGCGGTTCGGCGGCTTGCGAATTCATCGGCGCACGGCTCGCCGAACCGACCTTGCAAGCTCGACGTATCCACCAGGCGTTGCGCCGACGCGGCGTTGATCCGGACCACCTGCCCAGTGCCGCTTCACTTTGGGACGAGGACAGCCCTGCCGACTTCAGCCGCCAGTTTGTCGCCAACGATGAACTGTTAGTGATTGTCGCCGCGCCCGCGGGTCCCACGTCCGTCGATCGGCAGTACCGGCCCAGCGAACTGCGGTTGTGGGTGACACGGGCCAATCCCTCGTCGCTGCTGCTCCCGGCATTACCCGAACCGTTGGGCGAGTTGCTCGATGAATTCACTCTTCACGCCGGCACCGCCCACAGTTACACGGTCGGCAAAGGGCAGTACGTGCAGGTGCTGGACGTGGCCGGTCGCCAATGCTCGGACTTCGTCGCCCTCGATCGGCGGGCATTGGATCGTGGCCTGGAACTGGACCTGGACCAGACCGTCACCCGCACCCTGAACGGCAGCGCCTACCCGGCACCGGGATTGTTCTCGAAGTTTTTCGACCGGCAGATGCAACCGATGCTGGAGGTGGTGCGTGACACCGTCGGCCGCCACGACTCCTTCGCCCTGGCCTGCGCCGCGCGCTACTACGAAAGCCATGGCTACTTCGGGCACGACAACTGCAGCGACAACCTGAGCCGGGCCTTGGCACCTCATGGGGTCGAGGCTCGCAGCGGTTGGCCGGCGATCAATTTGTTCTTCAACACCGGGATCGACGCCCACCAGCAGATGACGCTCGACGAGCCCTGGTCGCGACCCGGCGATTACGTGCTGCTGCGGGCCATGACCGATCTGCTGTGTGGCAGCACCTCATGCCCCGATGACATCGACCCGGCCAACGGCTGGAACCCAACCGATATCCATGTCCGTATCTACAGCGAAAAGGAGCGTTTTTCCATCGCCATGAGCACTCGTACCACGGCCGATGCCGACCCGATCCTCACCCGTGAGTCCGCGTTCCATTCACGCACCAGCGCCTTGACCGGCAGCTTTGCCGACTACCGCAACTGGTGGCTGCCGCTGCGCTACGACGGCTATGGCGCCATCGAGGAATACCTCGGTTGCCGCGAACGCGTCGCGGTGATGGACCTGACCGCCCTGCGCAAATTCGAAATCCTCGGCCCCGACGCCGAAGCCTTGCTGCAGTACTGCCTGACCCGGGATGTGCGGCGCCTGGCGGTGGGTCAAGTGGTGTACTCGGCGATGTGCCACGAACACGGCGGCATGCTCGACGACGGCACCCTGCTGCGCCTGGGCCCGGACAATTTCCGCTGGATCTGCGGCGAGGATTACGCCGGAGTCTGGCTGCGCGAACAGGCGCAAAAGCTCGGCATGAAGGTCTGGGTCAAATCCGCCAGCGAGCAGATTCACAACCTGGCCGTCCAGGGCCCGATGAGTCGTGAACTGCTCAAACAGATGGTCTGGACCCCACCGACCCAACCGAGCCTGGAAACCCTGGGCTGGTTCCGCTTCCTGGTGGGCCGCCTGGACGGTTACGACGGCTGCCCGCTGATGATCTCGCGCACCGGCTACACCGGCGAACTGGGCTACGAAGTCTGGTGCCAGCCCGAGGATGCCGAGCGGGTCTGGGACCGGATCTGGCAACTGGGCCAACCCCTGGGCCTGGTGCCGCTGGGCCTGGAAGCACTGGACATGCTGCGCATCGAAGCCGGGCTGATTTTCGCCGGCTACGAGTTCAGCGACCAGACCGATCCTTTCGAAGCGGGTATCGGCTTTAGCGTGCCGATGAACAGCAAAACCGACGATTTCATCGGCCGCGATGCGCTGTTGCGGCGCAGTGCCCACCCCGCCCAGAAGCTGGTGGGCCTGCAACTGAGTGGCAACGAAGGCGCCCACCACGGTGACCCGGTGTATCGCGGCCGGGCCCAGGTCGGGGTCATCACCAGTGCCTGCCGCTCGCCGCTGCTGGCCAGCAACATCGCGCTGTGCCGGGTCGACGTGGCCTGCGCCGACGTCGGCACGATGCTTGAGATCGGCAAAGTCGATGGCCTGCAGAAGCGCATCAGCGCCGAGGTCACCGCAGCGATTTTCTACGACCCGCAAAAGAGCCGGGTGCGCAGTTGATCGACCAGACGGACCTGGGCGCCACCCTGACTTTGACTGCCCCCACTACTCCGCTACTCAGACATGGGAATACGAAGATGGAAGCGACTACGTTCGAGACCGTACCGCAGGCCGCCAGCTCAGTTGGCAGCCTGCACCGCAAGATCGATTGGCGCGGGGCTTTCTGGGTTGCCAGTGGCGTGCCCGCGTTGGTGCTGTTTTCAATCGGTGCGATTGCCGCCACAGTGGGCAAGCCGGCGTGGATCGTCTGGATCGTGTCGATCCTGTTCGGGTTTATCCAAGCCTTCACCTACGCCGAAATCGCCGGGCTGTTCCCGCACAAATCCGGCGGTGCCTCAGTCTATGGCGCCGGTCGCCTGGGTGCGTTACAGCAAGCTGATCGCACCGGTTTCGGTGTGGTGCAACTGGCTGGCCTGGTCGCCGGTACTGTCGATCGGTTCAGGGCTGGCAGCCGGCTACATACTCACCGCACTGTTTCCCGCCGACGCGTTGATCAATACCTGGCAATTGACCCTGCTCGATCTGGGTTGGATCAAGAGTGGCCTGTCGTTGCGGATCAATGCGACATTCGCCATCGGTCTGTTGATCCTGCTGACGGTGTTCGCCGTGCAGCATGGCGGCATTCTGCGCTCGGCGCGTCTGACCTGGTGCTCGGCGTGACATCGCTGATCCCCTTGCTGCTGGTGGGTGTGGTGCCGTTGCTCACCGGCGATGCGGCCCAGGCCAATTTCCTGCCGTTGTACCCCCTGGCCCATGATGATGCCGGGCAAGTGATCGATGGGCCTGGATCTGTCCGGCTGGACGCTGATGGCCGGCGGTCTGTTCATGGCGGCGTGGTCCACCTACGGCTTCGAAACGGCGGTGTGCTACACCCGGGAATTCAAAGACCCCAAGCGCGACACGTTCAAGGCGATTTTCTATGCCGGCCTGCTGTGCATTCTGGTGTTCACTCTGGTGCCCCTGGCGTTTCAAGGCAGCCTTGGGCTCGGTCAACTGGTGACACCGGCCGTGCTGGACGCCAGCGGCGCCGTGGTTTCGCCGGCGGTCTACAGTGGCCTGTTGTCGCCGGCGATCTACAGCGGCATGGGCGTCGGCCAGGTGATGGCGGACAGTATCGGCGGCGGTAAACTGGTGGCCACATCGTGCTGATCATGCTGGTCCTGGCCACCCTGCTGGCGATCATGACGTCGATGTCCGGCTCGTCGCGCACTTTGTACCAGGCGTCGGTGGATGGCTGGCTGCCGAAATACCTGGGCCGCACCAATGACCACGGCGCACCCACCGCCGCGATGTGGACCGACCTGTGTTTCAACCTGCTGCTGTTGCTGATGTCCGACTATGTCTTCGTGCTCGCGGCGTCCAACGTCAGCTACATCATCTTCAACTTCCTCAATCTCAACGCGGGCTGGATCCATCGTCTGGATCGTCCTGACTGGATACGCCCGTACAAAGCCCTACCGTGCTCCTGGCAGCCGGTGGCGTGCTGAGCTTCGTCAACCTGGCCTGCATGGGGCTGGGCGCCGATATCTGGGGCGCTGGAACCCTGATGACCGGCCTGCTGCTGGCGCTGTTGATCCTGCCGGTGTTCTGCTACCGCCACTATGTGCAGGACAAGGGGCTCTTCCCCGAAGCCATGCTCAACGATCTCTACGTTCAGGCGGATACGGGTCAGAAACGCGCTGGCTGGTGGCCTTACCTCACGCTGGTCGCGGGTGTTCTTGTGGTGTACGGCAGCCATCAATTGGTAGTCTGAGCGCCCTTGCTTGCAGATCTTCGCTAATCATCGAGGCGCAACGACGCCTCGGTGATTATTTCGCCCCTCTATCATTTCAAGCCAACGGTGACTCTTTTGATCAGCACCACCCTGCACTTGCTCGCGATATCGACGGCAAGGCCATCTCCGCCCGGGTTCTCGAGGAGGTTCGAGAAGAGGTTCTGGCCCTCGCACACCAGCACATCTACCCGGCCCTGGCTGTACTGTTGGTGGGTGAAGACCCGGCCAGCGAGGTTTATGTACGCAACAAACTGCTGCGGGCCAAGGAAGTCGGCATTCGCTCCCTGGAGTACCGTCTGCCAGCCAATGCCAGCCAGCACCAGGTACTGGAACTGATTGCCCAACTGAACGCCGATGTCACGGTGAACGGCATCCTGGTGCAATTGCCATTGCCGGGGCATATCGACGAGGCAGCAGTCATTCAGGCCATCGACCCGATCAAGGACGTGGACGGTTTTCATCGCGAGAACGTCGGCGGCCTGGTGCAAGGCATGGAAGTCCTGACACCCTGCACGCCCAGCGGCTGCATGCGTCTACTGTACGAAACCTGCGGCGACGTGAGCGGCTTGCACGCCGTGGTCGTCGGGCGCTCGAACATCGTCGGCAAGCCCATGGCAACCTTGTTGTTGCAGGCTCACTGTTCGGTCAGCGTGGTGCACTCACGCAGCGTCGACGCCCCGGCGTTGTGTCGACTGGCCGATATCGTCGTCGCAGCGGTGGGCCGTCCTGGGCTGATCGATGCCAGTTGGCTCAAACCTGGCGCCGTGGTGATCGATGTCGGAATCAATCGTGTTACTGATGAATCCGGCAGCCATCTGGTGGGGGATGTCGACTACGCCAGCGCGCGTACCGTCGCCAGCGCGATCACGCCGGTCCCCGGCGGCGTCGGGCCGATGACCATTGCTTATCTGCTGAAGAACACCCTGATCGCCAGCCAGTTGCAACACGCGGCCCAGGCCCGTGGGCAGGCATCTGCCAGCCATCTGGTGGTGAGTTGAGCACAACGCGTACGGCCCGTTCGAGGGTGTAATGCTGTTTACTTAAGCCGTTCCCGGAGATTCTGATCTTCCGTTCCTAGCGTGTTTTTTGGGGGATTGGTGTGTATATCCGTTACCGCAAAAACGGATATACACACCAAAGCAAGTAGATACAGCACCACTTTTTCTAAGTGAACACTCGAAGGTGAACCGTGTCGATCAACAGCAACGATCAGTGGTTGTAGGCACGTTCGTTGTGTTCAGCCAGGTCCAGCCCCATCTCCTCCACCGACTCATCGGCGCGCAAGCCGATCACCGCGTTGATCACCTTGAGAATGACCCAACTGATGACAAAGCAGTAAACCGTCGTCAGCAATACGCCTTTGATTTGCGCCACGACCTGGGCCCCATGGTCACGCCTTCGACCAATCCCCCACCGACGGCACACAGAACACCCCGGTCAACACCGCGCCAATCATCCCGCCAATGCCGTGCAAGCCGAACACGTCGAGGCTGTCGTCATAACCGAAGCGCCGCTTGAGCACGGTGACGCTCAAGTAGCAGAACACCCCGCACAACAAACCGATGGCCAACGCACCACCGACGCCGACATACGCGCACGCCGGGGTGATGCCGACCAGCCCGGCCAAGGCACCACTGGCCAGGCCCAGAGCGCTGGGTTTGCCAACCTTGAACCACTCGGTGAACATCCAGCCGAGAATACCCGCGCACGCCCCCAACTGGGTGTTGAGCATGACGATGCCTGAAGTGCCGTTGAGGCCACCGCCGGAACCGATGTTGAAGCCAAACCAACCCACCCAGAGCATCGCCGCACCGGCCATGGTCAGGCTCAGGTTGTGGGCGGGCATCGGCGTGTTCTGATAGCCCTTGCGCTTGCCAAGAATCAGGCACGCGGCCAAAGCGGCGACGCCGGCATTGATGTGCACGGCGGTGCCACCGGCGAAATCGAGTACCCCCCAGTTATGCATCAAAGCGCCCGCGCCACCCCAGACCATATGCGCCACCGGGGCATACACCAGGGTGAACCACAACGCCATGAACCACAGCGCCGCCGAAAACTTCATGCGTTCGGCGAACGCACCGGCAATCAGCGCCGGGGTGATGATCGCGAAGGTCATCTGGAAGGTCACGAACACGCCCTCCGGAATATCCCCCACCAGGCTCTCCGGGGTCATGCCCGCCAGAAAGGCCCGGCTCAAACCGCCGACGAAACTGTTGAACGTCACCTGCCCCTCAATCATGCCGGTGCTGTCGACCACCATGCTGTAGCCATAGATCACCCACAACACGCCGACCAGGCCGGCGATGCCGAAGCACTGGGTGAACAGCGAAAGCATGTTTTTTGCCCGGACCAGGCCGCCGTAAAACAATGCCAGACCCGGTAGACACATAAACAGCACCAGCACCGCGGCAGTGACCATCCAGGCGGTGCTGCCAGTGTTCAACGCGGGGGCATCGGCGGCCTGGGCCAATGGCGCAAGTGCACCGGTCGCCAATAAGCCAAGAAGGGATTTTCCGAGAAGACGATTGACCATGTTCAAAGCTCCTGCAAAGAAAGGTGAGTGTCGGGCAGCGAGCAGTAAAGAATGAGATACGGGCCTTTTCAGCCTCTCGAATATAAATGCCATGAACAGGACTTGTGGGAGCGAGCTTGCTCGCGATAGCGGCGGGTCAGCTTGCATCGGTTTTGCCTGTGCCGCCGTCTTCGCGAGCAAGCTCGCCCCCACAGTTTTTTGTCAGTAACCGGTACCAGAACCTGGAACCCAGTTGGTCCCCGCCAACGGCACCCGGGCCATGGCCGCTGACTCCACCGTCAGCGCTACCAAATCCTCGGGATCGAGGTTGTGCAGGTGCGACTTGCCGCAAGCGCGGGCCATGGTCTGGGCTTCCAGCACCAGGACACGTAGGTAGTTGGCCAAGCGCCGACCACCCTCCACCGGGTCCAGCCGCTTGGACAGCTCCGGGTCCTGCGTCGTGATCCCGGCCGGGTCGCGACCGTTCTGCCAATCATCGTAAAAACCGGCGGCCGAGCCGATTTTCTTCAGTTCCTCGTCCAGGCGCGGGTGGTTGTCGCCCAGCGCGATCAGTGCAGCGGTGCCGATGGCCACCGCATCCGCACCCAGCGCCATGGCCTTGGCGACGTCGGCACCGTTGCGAATCCCTCCAGAAACGATCAGCTGTACCTTGCGATGCATGCCCATCTCCTGCAAAGCCTGTACCGCTTGCGGGATGGCCGACAAAATCGGAATTCCCACGTGCTCGATAAAGACCTCCTGGGTTGCCGCCGTCCCGCCTTGCATGCCATCGAGCACAATCACATCCGCCCCGGCCTTCACGGCCAACTTGACGTCGTAGTACGGCCGGCTGGCGCCGATTTTCACGTAGATCGGTTTTTCCCAATCAGTGATTTCGCGGATCTCGGCAATCTTGATCGCCAGGTCATCCGGGCCGGTCCAGTCGGGGTGACGGCAGGCACTGCGCTGATCGACGCCAATCGGCAAGGTGCGCATGCCGGCAACACGCTCGGTGACTTTCATCCCCAGCAACATACCGCCGCCGCCAGGTTTGGCGCCCTGCCCCAGGACGATTTCAATCGCGTCAGCCTTGCGCAAGTCGTCCGGGTTCATACCGTAGCGCGACGGCAAATACTGATAGACCAAGTGCTGCGACTGACCGCGCTCCTCCGGGGTCATGCCGCCGTCACCGGTGGTGGTACTGGTGCCCGCGATGGTCGCGCCACGGCCCAGGGCCTCCTTGGCATTGGCCGACAACGCACCGAAGCTCATGCCGGCGATGGTCACCGGAATCTTCAGGTGGATCGGCTTCTTGGCAAAGCGGTTGCCGAGGATCACATCGGTGCCGCACTTCTCCCGATAGCCTTCCAACGGGTAACGCGAAACGCTGGCGCCGAGCAGCAGCAAGTCATCGAAGTGCGGCAATTTGCGCTTGGTGCCGCCGCCACGAATATCGTAGATGCCAGTCTCGGCGGCCCGTTGGATTTCCTGGATGGTCAGGCGGTCGAAGGTGGCTGACTCGCGCAGTACCGGAGCCGCTTTTTCGCTGATTGGATCGCTCATATCTGTTCTCCTCGCGCGGATCAGTACGCGGACGCGTTATCGACTTTAAAGTTGTACAGCTGACGGGCCGAACCGTAGCGTTTGAAGTCAGCCGCCTTGTGCGCGAAACCGGCACGGTTCAACAGGTCCTGGAGCTCTTGGAGGTGCTCGGCTCGCATCTCTTTCTCGATGCAATCGGAGCCCAGGGACTCCACAGTGCCCTTCACGTAGATGTGGGTCTCGTACAAGGAATCGCCCAGCGCATCGCCGGCATCGCCGCAGACCACCAGACGCCCGGCCTGGCCCATGAAACAGCTCATATGGCCGATGCTGCCACCCACGACAATGTCGATGCCCTTCATGGAAATCCCGCAACGCGCGCCGGCATCCCCTTCAATCACCAGCAGCCCGCCATGGGCCGTGGCACCGGCGGCCTGGGAGGCGCTGCCTTTGACGCGGACGTAGCCAGACATCATGTTCTCGGCGCAACCGACACCGACGTTGCCGTGCACGGTGATCGAGGCCTTTTGATTCATTCCCGCGCAGTAGTAACCGGCGTGTCCCTGAATATCGATGGACAGTGCTTCGTTCACCCCGACCGCGAGGTTGTGCTTGCCGTCCGAATGACTCACCACCCATTCGTGGTGTTCAACGTTGTTGACCTGGTCGTGCAACGCCTGATTGAGTTCACGCACGGTGGCCGTGGAAAGGTCGATGGTTTTCATGTGTGCGCTCCTTAAGCTGACTCGCGTTCCCAGATGTACATAGTGGCCGGTGCCGGCTCCCAGACCTTGGCGTGCTCGATGCCTGGCAGGCTCGACAGGGCCTGATACTCGGAGGCCATGGCGACGTAATCGTCGGTCTCGGCGAGGATCGCCGGCTTGCAGGCAATCGGGTCGCGGATCACGGCAAAACCGTTGCGGGTGCCGATGGCGAAAGTGAAGAAACCGTCCAGATCCTCCAGCGAGTGATCCAGCGCTTCTTTCAATGAGTCACCCTGCTGCAGGCGCCAGGTCAGGTAGCCGGCGGCCACTTCGGTATCGTTGTCGGTCTCGAAGTGAATGCCTTCGCGCTTGAGTTCCTGACGCAGGCGGAAGTGGTTGGACAGCGAGCCGTTGTGCACCAGGCACAGGTCGGCGCCGGTGGAGAATGGGTGGCTGCCTTCCATGGTCACCGCGCTTTCAGTGGCCATGCGGGTGTGGCCGATAATGTGGCTGCCCTTCATGCCGGCCAGGCCGAAGCGTTGGGAAATCTCCTGGGGCAAGCCCATGCCCTTGAGGATTTCGATGCTCTGGCCGGCGCTCATGATGCGCACGCTCGGCGCCAGTTCAGCGAGGGCCAGACGTACCGGCGCCTCTTGGGCATTGATCTTGAGCACGGCAGCGCTGGCGTTCTGGAACCAGTCCAGCGAGCAGCCAAGACGCCCTTCCAGTTCGCCCATCAGGGCTTTCCAATCGAAACCGTCGGTGGTCGCCTGCAGGGTCAGCTTGACCCAACCGTGCGCCACTTCATCGCCATAGATGGCAAACCCGGCACTGTCCGGCCCGCGGTCGGTCATGGCCTGCAACATCGGTTCAAACAGCTTGCCGAGCTGGGATTCCAACTGCGGATTTTTCAGGTAAAGACCTACGATCCCACACATATCAATTCTCCTTCGAAGGCACTGAACATCCGACGCCGAGCCGGGTGCCCGAATGGTTGGCAAAACACTGAGTCAGAAAAATTCGGTGTAGCGCTGGATCTCCCAGTCGGAGACGTGGCGGCTGTATTCCACCCACTCCATGCGCTTGAGCTTGATGAACTCGCCTACGATCTGCGGGCCCAGCACCTCGGCGAACAACGGGTCGGCTTCCAGGGCGTCGCAGGCTTCCTTGAGCGATTGCGGCAGGGTCTTGATGCCCCGAGCGGCGATCTGTTCCAGGCTCAGGCTGTAGAGGTTTTCATTGCAGACGTGGTCGATTTCCAGCTGGCGATCGATGCCATCCAGGCCGGCAGCGATGATCGCGGCGCTGACCAGATAAGGATTGCAACCGGCGTCCGGCAGGCGGAATTCCAGGCGGCCGTAAGGCACCCGCACCATGGCCGAACGGTTGTTGGCGCCGAAGGCGATAAAGGCCGGCGCCCAGGTCGCGCCGGACAACGAATTGCCGACCACCAGACGCTTGTAGGAGTTGACCGTCGGCGCGGCGAAGGCACACAGCGCCGGGCCGTGGGCAAGCAGGCCCGCGGCGAAGTGATAGGCCATTTTCGACAGGCCCATGCCGCTGGGATCACTGGCGTCATGGAACAGGTTCCTGTTCTCGGCGCTGCTGATCGAAAGGTGAAAATGCATGCCGTTGCCGGCCCGTTTCGGGTCGGGCTTGGGCATGAACGAGCAGATCATGCCCAGGTCATTGGCGATTTCGCCGGCGGCCATGCGGAAAAACGTGAAGCGATCCGCCGAGGTCATGGCGTCGCTGTAGGTGTAGTTGATCTCGAACTGGCCGTTGGCGTCCTCGTGGTCGATTTGATAGACCTCGAAATCCACTGCCTGCAAGGCTTCGGTCAGCCGCTCAAGGAAAACCCGGGAGCGCGACAGGCCTTTGTAGTCGTAGCAAGGCTTGTCCAGATTGTCGCTGAGGTCCACCAGTTGCAGTTTGCCCTGTGCGTCGCGGCGCATCAGGTTGAACTCGGGCTCCAGGCCGGTGTTGAGCGTCCAGCCCTTTTCTGCCAGGCGTTGCACTTGTTGCTGCAACACATAACGGCTGTCGTACGGGTGCGGCTTACCGTCGACGTGACCGATGCACACCACGCGCCCGTAACCCGGCTGCCAGGGCACCGGAGTCAAGGTGGACAAATCGCCGCGGGCCATGAAGTCCGGCCCGTGGGGCTCCATGCCCATGCCGCTGATCGCGAATCCGGCAAAACCCGCTCCCTCTTCGGCCACCGCCTTGAGCCCACAGATAGGCACTGACTTGGTTTTGGCCGAACCGTGAATATCCACAAACTGCGCAAGCACGTACTTGATTCCATGCTTGTCGATGATGCGCTGGGTTTCTGCTGGCAACATTGCTCGTCACTCCTCGCGAAAGGGCAAAACATTGTGGATGGCCTTGACTGACTTTTTATTCCTAAAAAGAAAGTTATTTTCCCAATAGGAATGCAAGGCCCTTGCCAGATTCGCGAGTGAAGCGCCGAGCCTCCCAGAAAAGCGCTTTTGTGCTGTATATATGGGAAAATTCTTTTCCCCGTGGGAATATCGCTCAATAGACGCGAGCCGAACGCCGCCATTTGCACTTTCTCAGTGCGAAACTAATATTACTGAACGGAAAGTGTGCAGGATTTGATGACTATGCCGACCGAAACCGCCCCGCGCCTCAAGCTTGAGCAATACCTGGGCTTGCAGATCAAGCGTCAGCGCCAGGCCCAGGATCTGAAATTGTCTGACGTGGCCAAGATTGCCGATATCAGTCAAGGCATGTTGAGCAAGATCGAAAACGCCCAGGTATCCACCAGCCTCGATACCCTGAGCCGTCTGTGCGACGTGCTCGGCCTGCCACTGTCCAAGTTGTTCAGCGAATACGACCAACAAGACGGCAGTGCGCTTCTGGTCAAGGCTGACCAGGGCATGGAAGTGGTGCGCCGTGGCACCGAGAAAGGCCATACGTACCATCTGCTCAACCATACCCGCGGGCCGAAGAAGAGCTTCGAGGCTTATATGGTCAGCATGGACGACGCGAGTGAGGAGTTTCCGACCTTCTCTCACCCCGGCACCGAATTCCTTCATCTGCTGGAAGGTGAACTGATCTATCGCCACGGCAATCAGCTTTACCGCATGGAAGCTGGCGACAGTCTGACGTTCGAAGGCGAAATCCCCCACGGCCCCGAGCAACTGGTGCAGGTGCCTATCCGCCTTTTGTCGATCATGAACTACGGCAACGACAAAGAGTAACGCCTCCCTCCCGATGCATGAAGATCAACCTGTGGGAGCGGGCTTGTTCGCGAATGCGATGTGCCAGTTGTCATCTCTATCAACTGACAGAGCGCATTCGCGAGCAAGCCCTCTCCCACATTTTTGACCGCGTTCGAACGAAGAAACCGAGTCGCCTTCCCTCGCAAAAAATTCCCCTCAGTTAAAAATCTTTCCCAAAACTCTAGACGTCCCGCCCCCACTCCCCTATAAAGCCATTTCAGGAATATTTTATTCCCAACAAGAAAATATGCTCATGGATGAGCCTGCTGTCCGTTGATGATTTTTTTCGCTATGCGATGAGCTGCCGCCATCATCCCGAGGACGTGTCATGCAACACGAAAAAAACCATTTCATCATCAAGATCACCTGTCCCGCGGTGTCCGGCATCGTCGCAGCCGTCACCACCTATCTGGCGGACAACCATTGCTACATCGGGGAGATGGCGCAATTCGACGACGACTTCAGCGGCCGTTTTTTCATGCGTGCGGTGTTTCGTTTCAACGACGGTCACCCAGGCGATCTGCAACAGATCAAGGACGGTTTCGCCCACGTCGCCCAAGCCTTCGACATGACCTGGGAATTGCATGACACCCGCGAACCCATGCGCGTATTGCTGATGGTCAGCAAGTTCGACCACTGCCTGACCGACCTGCTCTACCGCTACCACAAAGGCGAGATGGACATGATCATCACCGCCATTGTCTCCAACCACCTCGACCTGCGCCCGATGGCCGAACGCGAAGGCATTCGCTTCATTTACCTGCCAGTGACCAAGGAGACCAAGGCCCGGCAGGAAGCCGAACTGATGAAGATCGTCGACGACACCGGCACCGAGCTCGTGGTGTTGGCGCGCTACATGCAAATTCTCTCCGATGACCTGTGCAAGCAACTCTCGGGTCGGGCGATCAACATTCACCATTCGTTCTTGCCCGGTTTCAAAGGCGCCAAACCCTATCACCAGGCCTACCAGCGTGGGGTGAAACTCATTGGCGCCACCGCTCATTACGTCACCAGCGACCTCGATGAGGGACCGATCATTGAGCAGGAAGTACAGCGCGTCGACCACGTCTACCTGCCCGACGACCTGGTGGCCACCGGCCGCGACACCGAAACCGTGGCCCTGTCCAAGGCGGTCAAGTACCACCTGGAGCACCGGGTTTTCCTCAATCAGGACAGAACGGTGATCTTCCGGTGAACACGCACAAACTGATCGACGGCAAAGCAACCGCCGCCCGCGTGCTCATACAGGTTCGCGAGGACGTGGAGCGTCTGCGCGAGCAAGCCATTGAACCGGCACTGGCGGTGATCCTGGTGGGCAGCGACCCGGCCAGCCAGGTCTACGTGCGCAACAAAATCCTGCGCGCCGAAGAGGTGGGTATTCGCTCGCTGGAACATCGGCTGCCTGCGGACACCAGCACTGAACAGTTACTCATTCTGATCGCCCGATTGAATGCCGATCGTTCGATCCACGGCATTCTTCTGCAACTGCCGCTGCCTGCCCATATCGATGAATTACGGGCACTGGAGGCTATCGCGCCAGACAAGGACGTCGACGGGTTCCACAGTCAGAACGTCGGCGGCCTCAGCCAGGGTCGTACGGTACTCGCACCTTGCACCCCCAGTGGTTGTTTGTATTTGCTGGAACAAACCTGCGGTGATCTGCGCGGCAAGCACGCGGTGGTGATCGGCCGCTCGAACATCGTCGGCAAACCCATGGCTGCGTTGCTGCTTAAGGCCGACTGCTCGGTGACCCTCCTGCATTCGCGCAGCCCGGATCCCCAGGCGCTGTGCCGGCAGGCAGACATCGTCATCGCCGCCGTGGGTCGCCCACGGTTGATCGACGCCAGTTGGCTCAAGCCTGGCGCCGTGGTGATCGACGTCGGCATCAACCGCATCGAAGACGATGGCCGCAGCCGTCTGGTGGGCGACGTCGACTTCGACAGCGCCCTGGCGCACGTCGCGGCGATCACCCCAGTACCCGGTGGTGTCGGCCCGATGACCATTGCCTTCCTGATGAAAAACACTGTCACCGCAGCCCTTGCACAACACCAGGCCCAACGCAGCCAATCGGAGGCCCTATGCCATTCAATCTATTGAAATACGGGCTGAGTTCGCAGTACCCGGTGGAAGTGGATCTGCCGCCACCATGCGAACTCAAATCAAGCTACGACGTGGTGATCATCGGCGCCGGCGGCCACGGCCTGGCCATCGCTTATTACCTGGCCAAGTACCACGGCATCACCAACGTCGCGGTGTTGGAGAAGTCCTACCTGGGCGGCGGCAATACCGCACGCAACACGGCGGTGATCCGCTCCAACTACCTGACCAGCGAAGGCGTGCGCTTTTATGCCGAGTCGGTGCGGATGTTCCAATCGCTGTCCAACGAATTCGATTTCAACATCATGTACTCCGAGCGCGGCCAACTGACCCTGGCCCACACCGATGCCACGGTGCGCTCGTTCCGTCAGCGCGCCGAGGTCAACAAACACTTTGGCGGCCGCAGCGAGATGATCGACCGTCAGCAGATCCGTGAACTGGTGCCCAGCCTCAACCTCGATCCCGGCCACTTGCCGGTGCTCGCAGGGCTGTGGCACATCGACGGCGCCACCGCCCGCCACGACGCGGTGGCCTGGGGTTACGCCAAACAGGCGGCCAAGCGCGGTGTGGAAATCCATCAGCTCACTGAAGTCCAGGACCTGATCATCGAGAACGGCACCCTCACCGCGGTCAAGACCAACCGCGGCACCATCAAGTGCGGTTGCGCGGTGCAGGCGATTGCCGGGCACAGCTCGTTGCTGATGGCCAAGGCCGGGATTCGTTCGCCGATCCAGACCTTCCCGCTGCAAGCGATGGTCACTCAGCCGTTCAAGCCGTTTCTCGATCCACTGGTGAGCTCCTCTGCCTTGCACTGCTATGTGCAGCAAACGAGTCGTGGCGAGGTGGTATTCGGTGGCGGCTCAGACCCCTATCCACTGTTCAATACCCGTTCCACGCTCGATTTGAAGGAAAGCCTGCTGGCCCATGCCATCGAGATGTTCCCGCTCCTGGCCAACGCCAAGCTGATGCGCCAATGGGCCGGGATCACCGACATGACCCCGGACTACAGCCCGATCATGGGCCTGTCGCCGGTGAACAATTACTACCTCGACGCGGGCTGGGGCACCTGGGGCTTCAAGGCCACGCCGATCTGCGGCAAGACCATGGCCGAGTTGGTCGCCAGCGGCGGCAAGGTGCCGGAGCTGATCAAACCGTTCGGCCTCGAACGCTTCTCGACCTTCCAGCAAGTCAACGAAATGGGCGCCACGGCGGCCAGTCACTGACGCAGAGCAGACTATGAAAATCATGACTTGCCCGCTCAACGGGCCGCGCAATATCAGCGAGTTCACCTATGGCGGTGAATTCAAACCCATGCCCGACCCGGTCACCTGCAGCGACGGCGAATGGGCGGACTACGTGTTCAACACCGACAACCTCGCCGGCGTGGTGCGCGAATGGTGGATGCACACCCCCTCCAGCTACTGGTTCCTCGCGGAGCGGCATACCGTCACCGACGAAATTCTGCGCACCTTCGATCCTAAAGAGCTCTTCAGCACCCGTGTCGAATTCAACGCCGCCGCCAAGGAGATCGCAGGATGAATCGCCTACCCGCCCCCATGGGCTTGCTGATCGACCGTGATCAGCCGCTGGATTTCAGTTTCGACGGGCAGCGCTACCAAGGCTTGCAAGGCGACAGTATCGCCAGCGCCTTGTTGGCCAACGGGCGCTTCCTGATCTCCCGCTCGTTCAAATACCATCGCCCACGCGGCCCGCTGACCATGGCTGGCCAGGACGCCAACAGCCTGGTGCAACTGCCCCAGGAACCCAATGTGCTGGCCGACGCTCACGCGCTGTCTGCGGGTTTGCAGGTGACGGCGCAGAACGTCAACGGCTCGCTGGATAACGACCGCGACGCCTACCTGGGCAAGTTTTCCAAATTCATGCCGGTGGGCTTCTACTACCGCTCGTTCTACAAGCCCAAGGGCATGTGGAAAGTCTGGGAACCGATCATTCGCAAGAAGGCCGGCCTCGGTGTGCTCGACCTGAAGTTCCAGCCGGAGTACTACGACAAGGCGTACCTGTTTACCGACGTCGCCGTCATCGGTGCCGGTCCCGCCGGGTTGCACGCCGCCCTGACCGCCGCCAACGCCGGAGCCAAGGTGCTGCTCATCGAGCAACAGCCGATTCTCGGTGGCTCGCTCACCTATGCCCGCTTCGACATCGACGGCAACAAGGCTGAAAACCTGCGCCGCGAACTGCTCGCGGCGGTCGAGCAACACGCCAATATCCAGATCCTCACCGAAGCCACGTGCAACGCCTGGTTCACCGATAACTACCTGCCGGTGATCCAGGGCAAACGCCTGTACAAGGTCCGCGCCCGCCAATGCCTGGTGTGCAGCGGCGCGTTCGATCAGCCGGTGATCTTTCGCAACAACGACCTGCCGGGAGTGATGCTGACCAGCGCCGCGCAAAGGCTGATGAAGCTGTATGCGGTCAAACCGGGCAACCGCGCCGTGGTGCTGACGGGCAACGACGATGGTTACCTCGCCGCGCTTGATCTGCATGACCAGGGCGTGGAAGTCGTCGCGGTGGTGGACCTGCGCCAAGGGCCTGCGGACGAAGCCCTGCTGCGCGCACTGGCGCAACGCAAGATCTACCGTCAGGCCAACAGCACCGTTTATGAAGCCCAGCACGAAAAAGGCATGCGCCATATCAACGGTGTCGACGTGCGCCAGATCACCGCACAGGGCCAGGTCGCCGAGAGCGGGCAATATCTGGCGTGCGATTTACTGTGCATGTCCGCCGGTTACATGCCGGTCTATCAACTGCTGTGCCAGGCCGGCGGCAAACTGGCCTACGACGATCAACGGGCCGAGTTCACCCTCAGCGGCCTGCCAGGGAATCTGAATGTCGCCGGCTCGGTCAACGGTCGGCACCATCTGGATAACGTGATTGCCGATGGCGTGAATGCCGGCGCCGAAGCCGCCCTCGCGCTGGGTCTGACCGTCAGCACGCAACGCGCGCCATTGAGTGGCGAGGCTCGGGTCAATTTCAATTGGCCCATCTTCCCGCACCCCAAAGGCAAGGACTTCGTCGACTTCGACGAGGACCTGCAGGTGGCCGACATCGTCAACGCCACCCGCGTCGGCTATCGCGACGTGCAACTGGTCAAGCGCTACTCCACCGTCGGCATGGGACCGTCTCAAGGGCGTCACTCGGCGCTGCCGACCGCTCGGCTGGTGGCGTGGGCCACGCAACGCAACATCAGCGAAACCGGTGTGACCACCGCGCGGCCGCCGTTTGTGGCCGAGAAGCTGGCGCACGTCGCCGGTCGCGCATTCGATCCCTACCGACAAACGCCGATGCATGCCCGCCACCTGCAGGCCGGGGCGAAGATGATGCCCGCCGGCATCTGGCAACGCCCGGCCTACTACGGTGATACCAAGGATCGCGAGGCCTGCATGCAGGCCGAAGCCCTGCATGTACGCAATAAGGTCGGCCTCATCGACGTCTCGACACTGGGCGGTTTGGATGTACGTGGCCCAGACGCCGCCGAGCTGCTCAACCGCATGTACACCTTCGCCTTCCTCAAACAACCGGTCGGCCGCTCCCGCTATGCGCTGATGACCAACGAGCACGGCGTGGTGATCGACGATGGTGTCTGCGCGCGGTTTGCCGAAAATCACTTCTACGTCACCGCCACTACCAGTGGCGTCGACCGGATCTATCAGCAAATGCTCAAGTGGAACGCGCAATGGCGCCTCGACGTGGATGTCGCCAACGTCACCGCGGCCATTTGCGCGGTCAACGTCGCCGGGCCCGACTCGCGCAAAGTACTGGAGCAGGTTTGCACCGACCTGGATCTGAGCGCCGAAGCGTTTCCTTATCTGGGGGTGCGCCAGGGCACCGTGGCCGGCATCAAGGCCCGTTTGCTGCGAGTGGGTTTTGTCGGCGAACTGGGCTATGAAATCCACGTGCCGGCGCGTCATGGGCTCAAGCTTTGGGACGCACTGATGGAGGCCGGCAAGGCCCACGGCATCCGCCCCTTCGGCGTCGAAACCCAACGCCTGCTGCGCCTGGAAAAAGGCCACGTGATCATCAGTCAGGACACCGACGGCATGACCCATCCGGCGGAAATCGACATGGGCTGGGCGGTCAACCGCAGCAAGCCGTTCTTTGTTGGCCGGCGCTCGGTGGACATCCTCCAAGCCCAGCCGCTAAAACGCAAACTGGTGGGCTTCAGCCTACCGAAGAACAGCCCGCAACCGCTTGAAGGGCATCTGGTGCTCAACGGGCCGGACATCAGCGGCAATGTCACGTCCTGCGAATATTCCGCAAGCCTTGGCAAGATCATCGGCCTGGCCTACGCCGGCATCGACCAAAGCACCCCGGGGCAACGCATCCCGATCCGTGTCGAAGGGGGCATCGTCGTCCAGGCCGAGGTGGTGCAGTTGCCCTTCTTTGATCCCGACAACCAACGCCAGGAGCTTTGAGCCATGACCAGTCTGAAAGAACAACACACCGTCGGGCACCACGCTCTCGCGCCGTTGCCCACGTGCACGCTGGCGGATTTAACTGACCTGCCTCGGGTAGGTTTTCGTGGTGCTCACAGTGCCGCGTACCTGCAAGGTCGCCATTTCGTTCTGCCCCACGCCCCCAATCGCGCCGAGCCCCAGACCGATGGCAGCCAAGTGGCACGCCTGTCGCAGACCGAATATCTGCTGTTGGGCAGCCTCGAAGACCAGGGCCAGCGCATTGCCGACGAAGAAGCGCGCTGGGAGCTCGATCACCAAGCCAACTATTTGCTGCCTCGTCAGGACAGTCATGCCTGTTTTCAACTGACGGGAGAGCATTTGAGTGAAGTGATGGCCAAGCTCTGTGGGGTCGATCTGAGCCCACAGGCGTTCGGCCCGGGAGCGGTGGCCCAAACGTCGGCGGCACGCATCAATGTGATCGTGATCAACTCCAGTACCGCGCAGCAGGCAAGTTTGCACATCCTGTGCGATCGGGCGTCAAAAGCGTATTTCCGAGAGGCTTTGCTCGATGCCATGCAGGAGTTTTCGGGAATGGTGTGAACCTGCCTGCGATGACGTGGCTGGAATCGCCATCGCGAGCAAGCTCAGCTCCCACAGGAGATTTATGGTGAACGCCGGATTTTTGAGTATCCGAGTGCCAATGTGGGAGCAAGCCTGCTAGCGATGGCGCCGGCAGGCCCGGCATCCATCTCGACATCGATACCCAACCGCCCCGCCATTTCCCGGCGACCACTGGCCGTCAACCCCAACGCCCGGCTATCCAGGTCCTGAATCACCCACTTGCGCTTGATCGCCACTTGCAGCAACGCCGCCCCCAGGGCACCGCCCAGGTGCGGACGGCGCATGCTCCAGTCCAGGCAGGGACAGGCGAATCGGCGGCGTTGGGCGCTCAACGCCTGAACATCCACGCCCAGCCCCTCGACCAGGGCCTCGCCCGATTCACTCAACCGATAATCGCGCCCTTCCACGTCTACCAGCCACCCGGCCTCGATCATCCGATCATGCAGCCGCACCGCCAGGGTGCCGGCCATGTGGTCGTAACAGGTGCGAGCGAATTGCAGGCGATCCGGGGTGCGTGGCGTGAAGGTCGGAGCGGCGTTCTGGCCGATCACCATCAGCGCTTCAAGGGCCTGGGCGACGCGTTTGTCCGCCAGGCTGTAATAACGATGACGCCCCTGGACGTGCAGGCGCACCAGGGCCAGTTCCTTGAGCTTCGCCAGGTGGGCGCTGGCGGTAGAGGCACTGACATCGGCAATGCTCGCCAATTCCGTGCTGGTGCGGGCATGGCCGTCCATCAGCGAACACAGCATTCGGGTCCGGGCTGGTTCGGCGATAGCCGCGGCCACTTGGGACACGCCAACATCATGTTGCTCTGCGTTCATATTTCGCTCCCCGACGAATCAAGCCATGCACCGACTGGAGAGAGTAGCAGCACTTTCTCCATCATGAACAAGGCCGTACTCCATGGACCCGATCATCGCCGCGACTCACCCTGATCCCTACCCCTACTACGCGAACCTGCGGGCCGCAGGCGGGCTGACCTTCGATCCGCAATTGAATCTGTGGATCGCCAGCAGCGCCGAGGCCGTATGCGCGGTGTTACATCACCCCGATTGCCATGTGCGCCCGGCCCACGAGCCCGTGCCAAAGGCCATTGCCGAGGGGCCCGCCGGGCACGTATTCGGGCGCCTGATGCGTATGAACGAAGGTGAACAGCAGCGTTGCCCGAGGGCCGCGATTGCGCCGCGGTTGCAGGACATCGACCCGCAACAGGTCGAGGCATTGGTCAGGGCGCGCTTCTTCAAGGAAGGTGCCGAAGGCCTGCACCAGGCTCAGTTCATCGGACCGGCCAGCGTGGTGGCGGCGCTGTTGGGTTTCAGTCCGGCGGACTGTCGCATGATCAGCGAGCTGACCGGGAATTTCGTGAGCTGTCTGTCGCCCCTGAGTGACGCGGCGCAACTGGACGCGGCGCACCGGGCCAGCGAGCGACTGGTCACAGTTTTCGGGGAGCGGATCGAGGCGCGGGACAGCCCGTTGTTGGCGCACATTGGCCGGGGCTTCGAAGGTACCGATCCGGACGGCCTGATCGCCAACCTGATCGGCCTGCTCTCGCAGACCTATGAAGCCACGGCCGGCCTGATTGGCAATGCGTTGCTGGCACTGATCCGCGATCCGGCACTGCAGCGCACACTCCGGGAGGATCCTGGGAAAATCCGCCCGTTGCTGGCCGAAGTCCAGCGCTTCGACCCTTCGGTGCAGCACACGCGCCGCTTCGTCGCCGCGCCCTGCGAACCCCTCGGTACCACGCTGAACCCAGGGGATGTAATCCTGGTGCTACTGGCCTCGGCCAACCGCGATCCACAGCTCAACCCGCAACCGGACATCCTGCTGCTGGACCGCCCGGGCCGCCGCAGTTTCAGCTTCGGCGCCGGGCGCCATGAGTGCCCCGGTCAAACCCTGGCATTGGACATCGCACAGGCCACACTGGGTGCGCTTCTTGAGCGTGAACCACGACTGGATCAATTGATCTGGTGCTACCGCCCTTCTATCAACGGACGCATTCCGTTGTTCAGCGACCGGCCCGGGACGAAAACGCCCTGATCCACAGCATCGCTCAATCGTCCCGGGTCAGGACTTCCAGCAACTCGATTTCAAAGATGAGGTTGGCGTTGGGCTTGATATGGGCGCCCATGGAGCGTTCGCCATAGGCCAAGTGAGCCGGTACCAGCAGCTTGCGCTTGCCGCCGACCTGCATGCCCATCAGGCCCAGGTCCCAACCCTTGATGACGCGACCGGTGCCGATCACGCACTGAAAGGGTTTGCCACGACTGTAGGACGAATCGAATTCGGTGCCGTCTTCAAGGGTGCCGCGGTATTGGGTGGTGATCAGCGCGCCTTTGACTACGCTTTTGCCGTCGCCCTGTTCCAGGTCGATGATTTGCAGTTCTTCGTTCATGGGGTATTTCCGTGGAATTCAAGCGCGGGGTTTTCGCAGAAATTGGCGCGCCTGGCAAACTTATGTGTATTGCATGCAGCAGGGAACCGCAGCGGTCACTTCGGTTCACATGGGTATCGACCCTGCCTTTCAGATAAGGATTTTCTGATGATCGACTCTCGTCCGCTCCACGGTTTCATTCCGCCGTATATCCTCAATCGCATCATCGCCCATGGCTCCGAACAGCAACGCTCCAGCGCCCTCGGCACCCTGTCCCACGTGCGCAGCCTGCGGCACAACCCCGGGCCGCCCAGTCATCTTCCCGCCGCCGCGAAATTCTCCAAGCCTGGCAGGCCCGGCCACCCGCAGCGCAGCGTGCATGATGCCCAAAACACCATGGAGCTGCCTGGCCAGCCGGTTCGCCTGGAAGGCCAGTCGGCCAGCGGCGACCCAGCCGTGGACGAAGCCTACAACGCCCTCGGTGCCACCTATGATTTTTTCTGGAAAGTCCTGGGGCGCGATTCCATCGACAACAAAGGCTTCGCCCTGGTGGGCAGCGTGCATTATGGCCAGGGCTACGAAAACGCCTTCTGGAACGGCGCGCAAATGGTGTTTGGCGACGGCGATGGAGAAATCTTCCAGCGCTTCACCCGCTCCCTGGACGTGGTCGCCCATGAACTGGCCCATGGTGTCACCGAAAGTGAAGCCGGGTTGGTCTACGCCAACCAGTCCGGAGCGTTGAACGAGTCCATCTCCGATGTGTTCGGCGTGCTGGTCAAGCAGTTCGTGCTGGAGCAGACCGCCGACCAGGCCGACTGGCTGATCGGCGCCGACCTGCTCACTGACAAGATCAATGGCGACGGCCTGCGCAGCATGTCCAACCCCGGCTCCGCCTACGATGACCCGTTGCTGGGCAAAGACCCGCAACCGGCGCACATGCGCGAATTCGTCATCACCCGCGAAGACAACGGCGGCGTGCATATCAACTCCGGTATTCCCAATCGCGCCTTTTATCTGGCGGCCACCACGCTGGGCGGATTTGCCTGGGAAAAGGCCGGCCGGATCTGGTATGACACCTTGTGCGACCGAAAACTGGCCAACGACGCGTCCTTCAGCGCTTTCGCCCGCCTCACTGTCGAGCACGCCCGCCAGCGCTTCGGTGAACGGGAGGTGCAAGCGGTGCAGAACGGCTGGGCCCAGGTCGGTGTCGATCTGACAGAGGAAAGCTGATGAAAACCCTTCCAGACCTCGACGATAATGCCGTGGTACGACTGTCACGCCAGGGCGGCGTGGCGGCCATCCATGCCTTGACCCGGCCCCGGGAAATCGAGTTCGCCCAGTGCGACCTCGACCAACGCACGCGCATCTGCTCGGTGCTGGAGGGCTGTCTGCCACTGACTTCGTCCACACCTGGCCGGGGCGACCAGCGTTTTTTCCAGATCGAGGTGCGTTATCGCACTGACGACCATGACGACGAGATGGTGTTGCAGGTGCCTGAGGACCAGGCACCCGGCGAACTGGTTCGCCTGTGGGACAAGGGCGAAGTGACCTGAAGACTTAACGTGTGGCCGGAACGATCTTGACGATTGCGCCGGACACGGTTTCGATCAGCAAGTACTTGTCGTCGATATGCACCCATTGCTGTTCTTGTGTCGGCTGCTCGAGTTTCTTCTGTTTCCAGTCTTTCATGGCCCTGTCCGCACGCTGGTAGTCCGCCGGTACTCGGTCGTTTTCCACCAGCCTGCGCCCATTGCTCGGCGAATGTTCCAGGGCGTCTCCGGTTTTTTCGACCGCTTGCGCAACAGGCCCAAGGGCTCCGAGGCCGGCGATCAGGACCAGGCTGGCGATCAGGGTTGGTTTGCGCATAGAAAAAACTCCAGTTATTCGAGGGACTGAATCTGGGACTTCGCGGGCGGCGAATCATTCCCTTTACTGCAGCGACTGGAAGCTGAGAGCCTCCCTCGCCACGGGTCGCGCATGGCATAGTGTCAGGCTCGGAACTACAACACCCGCCGGACGGACCCACCATGAGCACCACCGCCTCCTCCCCAGCCCTCAAGGAAATCTTCAACAGCGCCCGCCTGGAGCACATCGCCAGCGAAATGCTCGTGGTGTATCCGGCATTCGACGCCAAGGCGTTCTTGCACATGGCCAACGACGGGCTGGCCGAATTGTCGGTGATGCAACGCATGGCACGGGTCAGTGAATGCCTGCATGCCGTGCTACCCCTGGGTTACGAAGCGTCTCTGGACGTGCTGCGTGATCTGGCTCCGCGCCTCAACAGCATGTTCGTCAGCATGTTCCTGCCGCACTATGTGGCGTCTTACGGCCGGCACACCTTCGACCTGTCGATGGACGCGCTCAAGTACTTCACCCGGTTCGGCTCGTCGGAGTTCGCGGTGCGGCACTTCCTGCGCGACGACCTGGCCGGCACCCTCAAGGTCATGCACGACTGGGCACTGGATGCCAACGAACACGTACGGCGCCTGGCCAGCGAAGGCAGTCGGCCGCGCTTGCCGTGGTCGTTCCACCTCGAGCCGATCCAGGCCAACCCCGACCTGGCGGCCGCGATCCTCGACGCCCTCAAGGCCGACGACAGTCTCTATGTGCGCAAGTCCGTGGCCAACCACCTCAACGACGTCACCAAGCAGCATCCGGACTGGGTGCTGGAGCAGATCGAAGGCTGGCCACTGCAAGACCGCCACACCGCGTGGATCGCCCGGCATGCGCTGCGCAGCCTGATCAAACAAGGCCATCCCCGGGCACTGGCGGTCATCGGTGTAGGTGGCAAGGCCCAGGTCGAAATCCTGGACCTGAAGGTGACGCCAGCGGTCATTCGCCTGGGAGAACAGATCACCCTGTCCTTCAAGGTGCAATCGACCCTCGGGCAGAGCCAGCGCCTGGTGATCGATTACGCGATCGATTACGTAAAAGCCTCGGGCGGCACATCGGCCAAGGTCTTCAAGCTCAAGACCTTCGACCTGCCCGCCGAAAGTTGCGTCACCCTCAGCCGTTCACAACATATTCGCGAGCAGACCACTCGCCGGCACTATGCGGGCCGGCATGCGGTGCATCTGCTGGTCAATGGCGAGCGGCTGGACAGCACGGCGTTCGACATCATTGCTTGAAGCCGCTCAGACCACCGCCACCCGTTGTGCCTGGCGGATATCGTGGATGAAGCGCTCGGCCGGCAGCGGATGCCCCAGCAGGTAACCCTGCAGCGAATCGCAGCCCAGTTGGGTCAGGAAGTCCTGTTGCACATCGGTCTCCACGCCTTCGGCAACGATCCGCAGGCCCAGGGCCTGGCCGAGGGCGACGATGGCCGAGACGATGGCGGCATCATCACTGTCGTGCTCCAGGTCGCGCACGAAACCGCGATCGATCTTCAGTTCGTTGGCCGGCAGGCGCTTGAGGTACATCAGGCTCGAATAGCCGGTGCCGAAGTCATCGATGGACAGGTCCACGCCCATGTCCGAGAGCTGCTGCAGCACGGTCATGCTCGCGTCCGCATCGCTCATGGCGGTGGTTTCGGTGATTTCCAGGGTCAGGCTGTTGGCCGGCAGCTGATGGGTTTCCAACGCCTTGGCCACACTTTGCACCAACCCGGTATGGCAGAACTGCAAGGCCGACAGGTTCACCGCGATGCGCCAGTCGGTATAACCGAGCACGTACCATTCGCGCATCTGGCGACAGGCCTCGTTCAACACCCATTCGCCGATGGGGATGATCAGCCCGGTCTTTTCCGCCAGGTCGATGAAGGTGTCGGGCATCAACAGGCCCTGGGTCGGGTGGGTCCAGCGCAGCAACGCCTCGGCGCCGACCGGCCGGCCATTGGCGGCGTCGAACTTGGGCTGATAGTAGAGGCTGAATTGCCGTTGTTCGACAGCGATGCGCAAGTCTTGCAGCAACTGCAATTGCTTGCGGGCGTTGCTGTTCATCGACGCATCGAAAAAGCTGTAGCCGTTTTTGCCAGCGCCTTTGGCGTGGTACATCGCCGCGTCGGCGTTCATCAGCAACTCTTCGGCGTTCTGGCCGTTGCCCGGGTAAAGCGAAATGCCGACGCTGGCGGAAATCTGCAGGTCGTGGTCAGCGACCCGGAACGTGCGGGCGATCAGCCCGACCTGACGTGCCGCCAGTCGCAGGGCATCGTCGGGTTCGGCCAATTGCACCAGTAGCACGAACTCATCGCCGCCGATCCGCGCCAGGGTGTCCTGGCTGCGCAGGTCTTCGCGCAGGCGCAGGGCCACGTCCCGCAGCAACAAATCCCCCATGTGATGACCAAAGGCATCGTTGACCGGTTTGAAACCGTCGAGGTCGATGAACATCAAGGCAAAGCAACCGCCCTGCTCCTGCACCCGGTGCATGGCCTGGCCGATGCGATCAGCCAGCAGCACGCGATTGGGCAATGCGGTGAGAGGGTCGTGCAGGGCCAATTGGGTCAGTTCCCGGTTGGCCTGGGTCAACGAATGGGCCAGCTCCGCGGTACGGGCTTCCAGGCGCGCGTCGAGAATCGAGGTCAGCAAGGCAATGGCCAGCACCGCCAGGGTGGTGATCAGCACCAGATTGTCCAGGCCCTTGCCGCTCAAACCGTCCAGGGAGCCGCAAAAGCTGCCCTCACTGAACCGCGCCCCGGCCATGCCGGTGTAGTGCATGCCAACGATGGCGACGCCCATCACCACCGCAGCGCCAGCACGAGCCATGCGCACATGGGGAGTGTTCTGGCGCAGACGAAAGGCAATCCATAGCGCCGCCGCCGACGCCCCGACGGCAATCACCAAGGACGCGCCGAACAGCGTCGGGTCATAATCGATGCCCGGCTGCATCTGCAGCGCGGCCATGCCGGTGTAATGCATGGTACTGATGCCCGCGCCCATGATCAGTGCGCCAAACGCCAGCTGCCACGCCGGCAACCGCGGCTGGCTGACCAGCCACAAAGCAAATCCGCAGGAAAGGATGGCAATCAGCAGCGACAGCGCGGTGATCGACACATCGTAACCAAGCTCGATCGGCAAGGTGAACGCGAGCATGCCGATGAAATGCATGGACCAGACACCCACGCCCATCGCCAATGCCCCTCCAGCCATCCACAAATGGGCCGCACGTCCCCGCGCGGTGGCGATACGCCCGGTCAGGTCTAGCGCGGTGTAGGAGGCCAATACTGCAACAAACAGGGAAATAAAAACTAAGGCGGGGGAGTAACTGCCTATGAGCATGGTTTTTTCTCGTGACTGCAAAGCCGAACTGCTTCCATGCCCGGTTGAAAGCCGGCGATTGTACTTAATCGTGTCATGGACGCACGGGGCAAATGTCAAAAAGCCATCAACGCGGGGATATTTGCGACGAAAGACATCTTGTGGATGGGCGGCAATATACATGATCCAGCCTCGACCCTTGTTGGATAGGGCTTGGCCGCTGGAGTGGGTCTGCTTGCATTGATGTTGGATGTGCCGCCTTCGCGAGCAAGCCCGCTCCCACATGGGGACTCGGGTCAGCTATCACCGCCAATCTACTGTGAGAGCGGGCTTGCTCGCGATAGCGGTATGTCAGCTTGTGCAGATGTCGGGGCCTGGGATTGTTCGGCTAATATCGGAGGACCACTTCAAGGAGGATGTATCCATGACTGTTCCAGCCACCCGGGCTTCGACCAGCGCCCTACTGGTCATCGACGTACAGAACGACTTCATCCCCGGCGGCCGCCTGGCCGTGCCGGGGGGCGATGAGATTGTGCCGTTGATCAATCAACTGGGCCGCTCATTCCGACAGGTCATCCTCGCCCAGGACTGGCACCCAGCCGGGCATGCGTCGTTTGCCTCCAGCCATCCCGGCAAGCAGCCATTCGAGATCGTCCAATTGCCGTACGGCGAGCAGAAACTCTGGCCCGACCACTGCACCCAGGGCAGCCGAGGCGCCGAATTCCACCCGACGCTGGAACTGACCCACGCCCAACTGATCATTCGCAAGGGCTGCAACCCGGATATCGACAGTTATTCAGCCTTCATGGAGGCCGATCGCCAGACCACGACCGGGTTGGCGGGTTACTTGAAGGAGCGCGGCATCGACACGGTGTACCTGGTCGGACTGGCCCTGGACTTCTGCGTGATGTTCTCGGCGCTGGACGCCCGGGCGGCCGGGTTCAATGCATTTGTGGTGCTCGACGCCTGCCGAGGCATCGATATGGATGGCTCGATGGACAGCGCGATCCGCAGGATGCAGACCGCCGGTGTAGAGTTGATTCAGTCCACCGCGATAACAGGCCAGGCCCTCGCCTGATGACGCATACTCAGCAGTCCTTTCTCGTACAGTGAGCCCCCATGCCCTTCCTTGCCCGCACCCACCCGCGTCTTTCCAGCGCCACGGTCCTTGGCCTGGCGGTGGGTTTGCTGGTTCCCGTGGATTCGATCATCAGCAAAATCCTGATCGGCTGGAACGCCGGGGTCTGGACCTACCTGGTGCTGATGTCCTGGCTGACCGTGCGGGCCAAGGCGCCCGACGTCAAACGCATCGCCGAGATTGAAGACGAAAATGCCGGGCTGGTGCTGCTGCTCGTCTGCGTCGCGGCGTTGGCCAGCCTGGCGACCATCACCTTCGAACTGGCGGGCAGCCGCGATCTGCAAACCGCTGGCAAGCTGCTGCACTACGGCTTCACGGCAATGACCGTGATCGGTTCATGGTTGCTGATCGGGGTGATCTTCAGCGTTCACTACGCGCGGCTGTATTACACCTGGGAGGGCAAGGAGCCGGCGCTGCGGTTTGCCGAGGGGCTGACCACGCCCAACTATTGGGATTTCCTGTATTTCTCTTTCACCATCGGGGTGGCGGTGCAGACCTCGGACGTGGGCGTTGCCACGCGGCAGTTGCGCAAGATCGTGCTGGCGCAATCGTTGATCGGGTTTGTGTTCAATACGGCGATTCTGGGGTTTTCGATCAATATTGCGGCGGGGTTGTTTGGGTGATAGTCGTTGGGGTCGCTTCGCGACCCAGCGGGAGCAAGCTCCCTCGCCACAGGACCGCAGCAACCTTCAAAGGGAGGAAGGGGTTGGCAGCCACAGCCTGAAGCGTGCCCCGGCCAGCGGCGAGGCTTCGACCGTCAGGGTGCCGCCCTGGGCTTCCAGGGCGCGGCGGCTGATGGCCAGGCCGAGGCCGAAACCGCCCGTGGCGCGGTCGCGGCTGCGGTCCAGACGGTAGAATGGCTCGAACACGCGCTCGCGTTCGCTGTCGGGAATCCCGATGCCGTCGTCGTCGACCCAGATCTCGCAGCCGTGCTCACTGACCAGCACGCCAATCTGGATTCGTTTCTCGCAATAACGCATGGCATTGCGCAGCAGGTTTTGCAGCGCCCGGGCGGTCAGGCGTGGGTCCAGCACAAAACGCTCCAGCGCGCCGTGCAACAGCACATCGATCACCACGTCCGGTGCCGCCAGATCCTCGTCGACGCTGCCCAAAATGCTGTCGATGAATTCGTCCAACGGCACTTCGACCCGCTCGGGCAAACGCTCGGGGTTCTGCAGACGGCTGTAGGACAGCAACTCCAGCACCAACTCATCCAACTCGCGGATGTGCGCCACCAACCCTTGCAGGCGCTCGCGACTGGCCGCCGGCAGGTCCTCGGACAGCGCCAGGGCCAGGCCGAAGTCCAGCCGGGTCAGGGGCGTGCGCAGTTCGTGGGACACCGCATTGAGCAGATCCCGCTGCTGGTTGAGCAGGTTCTCGATGTCGCCGGCCATGGTGTCGAACACGTGGGCCAGGCTGCCGATGTTCGAGCTGGAGGCAATGTGCGTGCGTTCGCCCAGATGCCCCTTGCCGAAGCGCTGCGCGGTGCTTCTGAGGCGTTCCAGATCGCGCCAGTGCGGCCGCAGCCAAAGCAGCAGGCAGGCCAGCATCGTCGCACCGATCAGAACGTTGATGCTCCAGTACAGCCAACTGACGTCCGCCGGGTCCGGAGGCACGATCATCTTGACCGCCGTGTGCTCATCCAGCGGTGCGGCCGTCAGGGTGCGCCAAGCCCATTCACCCAGGCGCACCACGTTCTCTCCGCGTTTGAGACGGGCCTGTTCATCGGGGGTGAAATCCTCATCCTCGACAGCCGCCAGCTCAATGCGCAACGGCTCGAACTCCTTGTCCATCTGCGCCGCCAGCGCCGGCCACTGCTCGCTGGGCACGGCGCGGAACTGCTTGACCATCAAGGTTTGCAGGCCACGGGAGTGGTCGAGGTTGTAAGTCACAAAGCGCTCATGGAACAGGCGAATCACCAATTCCGGCATCAGGTACATCGCCGCGCTGTAGGACACGATGGTGACCAGGTAGAGGCGAATCAGCAGCTTCCACATCGCTCAGCATTCCCACTCGGAACGGCTGAACAGATAGCCCTTGCCCCACACCGTCTTGATCTTGCGCGCTTCACCGGCGTTATCGTCGAACTTGCGCCGCAGCTTGGAAATCGCCACGTCCACCGAGCGGTCGGTGCCGTTGAATTCGATGCCCCGCAGGCGTTGCAAAATCTGGTCGCGGCTCAGCACTTCCCCGGAATGACGGGCCAGCACCACCAGCAGGTTGTATTCGCCGCTGGACAATTCCACCCCTTGGCCGCGCCAAGTTACCGTGCGCTCGGACAGATCGATGCACAGGTTGCCCATGAGGATCCGGTCATTGGCCGTCTGCGGCTCGGTGAGACTGCTGCGGCGCAACAAGGTGCGTACCCGCGCCAGCAACACCCGGGGCTCGCAAGGCTTGGTGACGTAGTCGTCGGCGCCCATCTCCAGGCCCAGCACCTGGTCGTGGCTGTCGTCCCGAGCGGTGAGCATCAGGATCGGCAAGGTCGCCGAATCGGCCCGCAGCAAGCGGCAGACCTGCAAACCGTCCAGCCCCGGCAGCATCAGGTCGAGAATCACCAGGTCCGGCGGATCGATCCGGGCCCGCTCGCGCACGTGGTCGCCACGACTGAGCACACTGACCTGATAGCCGTTGCGCTCCAGGTAACTGGCGATCAGTTCGGAAAGTGCGGAGTCGTCTTCCACCAGGAGGATGTTGGGCATGGGTGTTTCCAGAAAGTGCTGGGGGGCCTGTGTGGATCGCCTTCGCGAGCAAGCCCGCTCCCACAAAAGTTCGCATGACCATTGTGGGAACGGGCTTGCTCGCGAAGGCGGCATAACAGGCACCAAGGAATCAAGCTGCCAAGGATATACGCCCTCACCCACCCACGAGCAAACCCCTTACACAATTTCACACACCCCCTACAAAGCTTTACCGTTGCCGGCGGTCGCCCCCCGTAGCATGGCAATGCTCATTATTGGGGAAGCACCATGCCAAGAAATCCTTTCGCCACCCTGGGCTTGCTGCTCGGGGCGCTGCTGTTGAGCGCCTGCGACTCATCCTCGGCACCCAAGGACGAAGCGCCGCTGGCCACCGTGACCGTCGAAACCATCGAGGCCCGGCCGCTGTCCATCAGCAGCGAACTGAGCGGGCGCATTGCCGCGCCGCGGATCGCCGAAGTCCGCGCGCGCGTGCCCGGTGTGGTGTTGCAGCGGGTCTTTCGCGAAGGCAGCGACGTAAAAAAAGGCGACGTGCTGTTCCGGATTGATCCAGCGCCATTCAAGGCCGACCTGGACAGCGCCGAAGCGGCGCTGCGCAAAGCCGAGGCCAACGCGTTCCAGGCACGCTTGCAAGCGCAGCGTTACGCGCAACTGATCGACGACAACGCCATCAGCGGCCAGGACTACGACAACGCCCGCGCCGCCGTCCGCCAGACCGCCGCCGATGTCGCCGCCAACAAGGCCGCGGTGGAACGGGCCAGGCTGAACCTGGGTTATGCCACCGTCACCGCACCGATTGCCGGGCGCATCGGCCGGGCACTGGTAACCGAAGGCGCCCTGGTGGGGCAGAACGAAACCACGCCGCTGGCCCTGATCCAGCAGTTGAACCCGATTCACGCCGACCTCACGCAATCGACCCGCGAGCTCAACGATTTGCGTCGTGCCCTGCGCTCCGGCCAGTTGCAGCAGGTCGGCCAGGATCAGGCAAAAGCCACGTTGATCCAGGACGACGGCAGTCTTTATCCGCTGCCTGGCAAGTTGCTGTTCACCGACATCAGCGTCGACCCGGGCACCGGCCAGATCACCCTGCGCAGCGAGTTTCCCAACCCCGACCTCGACCTGCTGCCGGGCAGCTTCGTGCGCGTGCGTCTGGAGCAGGCCTTCGACCGGCAAGGCATCAGCGTGCCGCAACGGGCGATCCAGCGTGACAGCTCGGGCGTTGCCCAGGTGTTGCTGCTCGACGCGCAACAGCAGGTTCGCGTGCAACCGGTGGAACTGGGCGCCGTACAGAACGATCGCTGGATCGTCATCCATGGCCTGAAGTCCGGCGACCGCATCGTGGTGCAAGGCCTGCAACACGCACGGCCCGGTGAAAAAGTCCGGATCGACGATACCCCTCTTCCACTTGCCCAGGCACCTGGTCAGTAAGCAGGACGTTTCCCATGCCGCAGTTCTTTATCGACCGCCCGGTGTTCGCCTGGGTGGTCGCGTTGTTCATCCTGTTGGCGGGCGTATTGGCCCTGCCGCAACTGCCGGTGGCGCAGTACCCCGACGTCGCGCCGCCGCAGATCGAGATCTCCGCCACGTACCCGGGCGCTTCGGCGCAGACCGTGGACGAAAGCGTGGTCAGCCTGATCGAGGAGGAGCTCAACGGCGCCGACAACCTGCTGTACTTCGGCTCCCAGAGCAGCCTGGGCAGCGCCACCATCACCGCGACGTTCCAACCCGGCACCAACCCGGAACTGGCCCAGGTCGACGTGCAGAACCGCCTCAAGGCCGTGGAGTCGCGCTTGCCGCAAGCGGTCACCCAGCAAGGCTTGCAGGTCGAAAAAGTCTCGGCGGGCTTCTTGCTGCTGATCACCCTCACTTCCAGTGACGGCAAGCTCGACGACGTGGCGCTCAGCGATTACCTGGCGCGCAACGTGATGAACGAGATCAAGCGCCTGGACGGCGTCGGCAAGGCCCAGTTGTACGGTGCCGAACGGGCGATGCGCATCTGGCTCGACCCGCAGAAGCTGCTCAGCTTCAACCTGACCCCGGCCGACGTGAATGCGGCCATCGTGGCGCAGAACGCCCAGGTGTCGGCCGGCAGTATCGGCGACTTGCCGACGCGTACGACCCAGGAAATCACCGCGACTGTCCTGGTCAAGGGCCAACTGTCGACGCCTGAAGAGTTCGCCGACATCGTGCTCAAGGCCAACCCCGACGGCTCGACCGTACGCATCGGCGACGTGGCGCGCGTGGAAATCGGCAGCCAGGAATACCAATTCTCCACACGGCTGAACGGCAAGCCCTCCACCGCCGTCAGCGTGCAATTGTCACCCGGCGCCAATGCCGTGAGCACCGCGACCCGGGTGCGGGCGAAGATGGACGAACTGTCGCGCTACTTCCCGGCTGGCGTGGCGTACAAGATCCCGTACGACACTTCGCCCTTCGTCAAAGTCTCCATCACCAAAGTGATCTATACCCTCGGCGAGGCGATGTTGCTGGTGTTCGCTGTGATGTTCCTGTTCCTGCAAAACATCCGCTACACCTTGATCCCGACCCTGGTGGTGCCGGTGGCGTTGATGGGAACGTTCGCCACGATGCTTGTCCTGGGTTTTTCCATCAACGTGCTGACCATGTTCGGCATGGTGCTGGCCATCGGCATCCTGGTGGACGATGCCATCGTGGTGGTGGAAAACGTCGAGCGGATCATGGCCAGCGAAGGGCTGTCGCCCAAGGAAGCGACGCGCAAGGCAATGCAGCAGATCACCGGAGCGATCATCGGCATCACCTTGGTGCTGGTGGCGGTGTTTATTCCGATGGCGTTCATGCAGGGGTCGGTGGGCGTCATCTACCGGCAATTCTCCCTGTCCATGGCCACCTCGATCCTGTTTTCGGCCTTCCTCGCGCTGAGCCTGACGCCAGCCCTCTGTGCGACCTTGTTAAAGCCCATCGCCCAGGGTGAACACCACGCCAAAAGCGGCTTTTTCGGCTGGTTCAATCGTCGCTTCGATCAATTGGGCGATCGCTATCAAGGCTGGGTAGCCTATGCCCTCAAGCGCAGCGGGCGGTATCTGTTGATCTACGGCGTGCTGCTGGTGGGCATGGGTCTGCTGTTCAGCCGCTTGCCCTCCTCGTTCCTGCCGGTAGAAGACCAGGGCTACACCATCACCGATATTCAGTTACCGCCCGGCGCGAGCAAGAACCGCACAGTGCAGGTGGTCGAGCAGATCGAAGCCCACAACGCTGGCGAGCCTGGGGTGGGCGACAGTACGGTGATTCTGGGCTTCAGCTTTTCCGGCAGCGGGCAGAACGCCGCGCTGGCGTTTACTACTCTCAAGGACTGGTCGGAGCGTGGCAGTGACGACTCGGCAAGCGCCATTGCCGACCGCGCCAACCAAGCCTTCAGCCAGATCAAGGACGCCATGGCCTTTGCCGTGCTGCCGCCGCCAGTGGATGGCCTGGGAACCTCCAGCGGTTTCGAGTTCCGCCTGCAAGACCGTGGCGGCCTCGGCCATGCCACGCTGATGCAGGCCCGCAGCGAGTTGCTCGCCGCCGCCGAAAATAGCCCGGTGCTGATGAACGTGCGCGAAAGCGCCCTGGCCGAAGCGCCGCAGGTTCAGTTGGAGGTCGATCGCAAGCAGGCCAATGCCCTGGGCGTGTCCTTTGCCGATGTTGGCAACGTCCTGGCCACCGCCGTGGGTTCGGCCTACATCAATGACTTCCCCAACCTGGGGCGGATGCAACGGGTGGTGGTCCAGGCTGAGGGCGACCAACGCAGCCAGGTGGCCGATCTGTTGAAGATCCATGTGCGCAACGACGCCGGAAAAATGGTGCCGTTGTCGGCCTTTGTCCGGGCCAAATGGACCCAGGGGCCGGCGCAACTGACCCGTTACAATGGCTACCCGGCCATCAGCATTTCCGGCGAACCGGCGCCTGGCCACAGCACCGGCGAGGCCATGGCGGAGATCGAACGGCTGGTGGCCCAGGGTCCGGCGGGGCTGGGTCAGGAATGGACCGGGTTGTCGTTGCAGGAACGCCTGTCCGGCAGCCAGGCGCCGATCTTGCTGGGCCTGTCGTTGCTAGTGGTGTTCCTGTGCCTGGCGGCGTTGTACGAGAGCTGGGCGATTCCCACATCGGTGCTGCTGGTGGTGCCACTGGGGGTGCTCGGCGCGGTACTGGCGGTGTCGTTGCGCGGCCTGCCCAATGACGTGTTCTTCAAGGTCGGGCTGGTGACCATCATCGGCCTGTCGGCGAAGAACGCGATCCTGATCATCGAGTTTGCCAAGAGCCTGCACGATCAAGGCCATGACCTGATCGAGGCAACGCTTGCGGCCGCACGCCTGCGCCTGCGTCCGATCATCATGACCTCCCTGGCCTTCATCCTCGGCGTGGTGCCGCTGGCCATCGCCACCGGGGCCAGCTCGGCGAGCCAACAGGCCATCGGCACCGGCGTGATCGGCGGCATGATCACCGCCACACTGGCGGTGATGTTCGTACCGGTGTTCTTTGTGGTGGTGATGAAGCTCGTGCGCAGATTCGGCAAACACCACTAAAACCTGTGGGAGCGAGTTTGCTCACGAAGGCATCAAGCCAGTCGATATTGAGTTGGCTGACACACCGCTATCGCGAGCAAGCTCGCTCCCACAGGGGATTTTTGGCGGACATGAGCCTTGCGACCACCACCGGACAATGTGGGAGTGAGCTTGCTCGCGATGGGGCCTTCGAATTCAGCCCGTTTCTCAAGCTCGCCGCGCCTGCAACAACCCCGCCGTGCACAAGGCAATCCGCTGGCAGGCATCCGCCAGTTTCACCTGGTCCACCACCAGCCCGATCCGGATATGCCCCGCCGCACTCGGCCCGAATGCCTCGCCGGCCAGCACCGACACGCCATAACCGTCCAGCAGTCGTTCGGCAAAGCCCTGGGCATCGAGGCCTGTCTGGCGCACGTCGACCATTACAAACATGCCACCATCAGGCCGCACAGGCCGCAGGCCAGGACAAGCCTCGAGGGCCGCGCAGACCAGGTCCCGGCGCTGGCGATACTCCTCGCGCATCTGCGCCACTTCCGGCAAGTCCTGCTCCAGCGCTACCTGGGCGGCCCGTTGCACAAAGTCCGGCAAGCCGAACAGCATGCACAGGGACAGATTCGCCAAATGCTCGGCCAAGGGTTCAGGCCCAATGACCCAGCCAATGCGCCACCCAGTCATGGCGTGGGATTTGGACAGGCTGTTGAGGGTCGCGGTGCGTTCGGCCATGCCCGGCAGACTGGCCGGACTGATGTGTTCGCCGTCGAACAACAGGTCGCTGTAGACCTCGTCACTGATCAGCCACAGGTCATGCTCGATGCACAACTGCGCCAGTGCTTGCCAGGTAGGCCGCGACAGGCTCGCACCGGAGGGGTTGTTGGGACTGTTGAGCAGCATTGCCCGAGTACGCGGGGTAATCAGCCGGGCCACATCGGCCGGTTCGACTCGAAAACCGTTTTCCGGACGCACCGCCACCGGCACCACTTTCGCCCCGCAGGCGCCGAATACCGCCTCGTAAGTGACATACATCGGCTCGGCGACAATCACCTCATCACCAGGGTCGAGCAGGCATTGCGCAACCGCATACACCGCACACTGCGCCCCCGGCAACACCGTGACATGTTCGGCGCCCACCGGCTGACCACAGCGCCGGCGATGACGCCGAGCAATACTGGCCCGCAAGGTGTGCAGGCCACGAATGTCCGAATAATGGGTCTCCCCGGCCCGCAGGCTGTTCACTGCAGCCTCGACGATGGCGTGCGGCGTGTCAAAATCCGGGTCACCCACCGACAACAGCAGCACGTCCACACCCTGCTCACGCAGGGCCAGCGCCCGGTCGTGAATCTGCCAGGCGGCGGCGCCATCGCCGGTGATGCGTTGGGTCAAAGCTGAAAAGCGCATGTACGTCTCCTGATTGCGCGATGTCCAGCCACAACCCTATCTCAAATCACAAAGCGCGCCACCATCGCATTCCAAGCCGCCATTCGGCGCGACGGTTTTGCGATGGGTGTGGCGCGCACGCTTGCTCCCTCGCCACGGGTTTTGTACGGGGTGACGGTTAGCGGGCGGCCACCCGCCACAGCCGGGCGATGTCCTGGGCGCGCTCACTCAGCAGGCGCGGGGCATCGGCACAGGCTTCTTGCAATGTCATCGGCCCGCTGGCCAGGGCAAAGGCCGCGTCGATGCCGTGTTCGTACAGCGCCTGGTAGCCCTCCCCCAGCGTGCCGGCGATGACCAGCACCGGTACGCCATGCTGGCGAGCAATGCGGGCCACACCAAAGGGGGTTTTGCCGCGCAGGGTCTGGGCGTCGAAACGGCCTTCGCCGGTGATCACCAGGTCGGCGCCATTGATCGCAGCGGCCAGTCCGGTCAATTGGGCGACGACTTCCACGCCAGTACGAAATTGTGCGCCCAGGAACGCCTTGGCCGCGAACCCCAGGCCACCGGCGGCGCCGCTGCCCGGCTCATCCCGTACATCTTTATTCAACGCCTGGGCACAGTGTTCGGCAAAATGCCCCAGGGCCCGGTCCAGTTCCCGCACCTGCAGGGCAGAGGCGCCCTTCTGCGGACCGAAAACGGCGGATGCGCCATGGGGCCCGCACAACGGGTTATCGACGTCGGCGGCGATCTCGAAGCTGACCTGGGCCAGGCGCGGATCCAGGCCGCCCAGGTCAATGCGCGACAGGTTCGCCAGGGCCAGGCCGCCGGGAGGCAGGGGTTGGTTGTGTACATCCAGCAACGCCACGCCCAGGGCCTGCATCGCACCGGCACCGGCATCGTTGCTGGCGCTGCCGCCGATCGCCAGGATCACTCGCCCGGCGCCTTCATCCAGGGCGGCGCGAATCAACTCGCCAGTGCCATAGGTGCTGCTGGAACAGGCATCGCGTTGCTCCGGCGGGACCAACTGCAAGCCACTGGCCTCGGCCATCTCGATGATCGCCGTGCGACTCTCGGCCAACCAGCCCCAACGCGCCTCGACGGCAACACCCAGGGGGCCGCGGACCCGGGTGCGGCGCCACTCACCGTTGCAGGCGGCCAGCACCGATGCCACCGTCCCCTCCCCGCCGTCGGCCATCGGGCACTTGATCAACTGCGCCTGCGGCCAGACCTGGGCCAGCCCCTGGGCGATGGCATCGGCTACGTCCTGGGCGCTGAGGCTATCCTTGAACGAGTCGGGGGCGATGACTATTTTCATATTATTCTCCGGTTCCGATGCACAGCATGCTGCCAGCTGACCGCAGCCATGACGCCGGTCCACCGCACAAAAGACACTGGGCATTATTGTTCAATTTCACAAAGATCGGTTTGGCCGGGAGATTCGGCTTGAGGCGGTTGGCCTCTATCGCGAGCAAGCTCGCTCCCACAGGTTATGTGGCTGGATCTGGGGTCTGCGGCAACAACTGAACCCCCAGGTACAACGCCAACATCCCATCCAACCGCAGCGGATCCACGCCGCTCAGCTCGGCGATGCGTTCCATGCGGTAGCGCAAGCTGTTGCGGTGGATACCCAGGGCGTCGGCGCAGGCCTGGCTCTGGCCGTCGTGTTCGCACCAACTGCGCAGGGTGGCGAGCAACTGGCCGTTGCTGTCCTTGGCGATGACCTTGCGCAACGGGCTGAGCAATTCGTCCAGGGCATCGTCGCTGCGGTGGCGCCAGAGCAGGACCGGCAGGCGATAACGGTTGAGGTTCAACAAGCGCACTTGTGGCAACACATCACGCCCATAGGCCAGCAGGTCCGCCACCCGTCGGTAGCAACGACGCAGCCCCGTCAGCCCTTCGGCCTGGCCACCCACCGCCACCCGCAGAATGTTCCAACCCAGCCCGTCGAGCTTGCCCAGCAGCCGCTCGTTCTCCACCGAAGCGGTGACCGGTCGGCACCAGAGCAAGGAAGACGTGGACGAGGTCAGGCACCAACTGTCGGGGTAACGGGACATCAGCCAGGCGCTCAGCGCCTCGACGGTCTGCCCAGGCCCGTGCTCCAGTCCCAGCTCGAACAGATAGGGCACCCGCGACAATTGCGGCTTGAGGCCCATCTGCCGCGCTTCGTCCAACAGCCGTGGCGAGTCCCCGGCGTCGCCCAGCAGCAGCGCCAGCAAGTCATCGCAACGTTGTCGGCGCCACTGCTGTTCGGCCTGTTGGTTGCGCTGGCCCACCAACATTTCGGCGGTCATGCGCACCAGTTCGGCGTAGGTGCGCAGTTGCGCTGGCTCGCCGGTGATGCCCAACACCCCAATCAGGCGTTGATCGAGCATCAATGGCAGGTTGATTCCCGGCTGCACGCCCTTGAGGTGCATCGCGGTGTGCTCGTCGATTTCCACCACCCGGCCATTGGCCAGGACCAGTTGCGCACCCTCGTGACGGGTATTGACCCGCTCACGCTCGCCACTGCCAAGAATCAGGCCCTGGTTGTCCATGACGTTGACGTTATAGGGCAGGATCGCCATCGCCCGGTCGACGATGTCCTGCGCCAGGTCGTGATCAAGTTCGAACATGGACGGTGTTCCTTGCAAGCGGCGTGGGTTGTTGTTTTGAGCATGGGATTGGTCAGGCGCACAGGGTCCGCATTCAAACCCTGTGCTCAGGCACAAAGACACGAGACCTCGGGCTGGCCGAGACTCCAGGGGCAGTCAACGTTACCCCTTGGCTCGCAAAAAATCATAATAAAGAGAGACCCGCCATGTCCCAGAGCGCAGCAGCCCTCCTGGCTACCCCCGACGAAAAAAACACCGTCTACAAGCGCATTACCCTGCGCTTGATCCCGTTCATCTTCATCTGCTACCTGTTCAACTACCTCGACCGGGTCAACGTTGGCTTCGCCAAGTTGCAGATGCTCGATGCCTTGAAATTCAGCGAAACCGTGTACGGCCTCGGTGCCGGGATCTTTTTCATCGGCTACGTACTGTGTGGCGTGCCGAGCAATCTGGCCCTGACCCGATTCGGCCCGCGGCGCTGGATCGCGCTGATGATGATCACCTGGGGCACCCTCTCGACCTGCCTGCTGTTCGTCACCACGCCCACCGAGTTCTATACCTTGCGGCTGTTTACCGGCGCGGCTGAAGCCGGATTCTTTCCTGGCGTGGTGCTGTATCTCTCGCAATGGTTCCCGACGTTCCGACGCGGCCGGATCATGGCCTTGTTCATGTCGGCCATTCCGGTGTCCGGCCTGCTCGGCAGCCCGTTTTCCGGCTGGATCCTCAATCACTTCGCCGCCGGCCAGGGCGGCCTGGCGGGTTGGCAGTGGATGTTCCTGCTGCAAGGCATCCCGACGGTGATCCTCGGGGCGCTGGCGTTTTTCCTGCTCAGCGACACCTTCGCCAACGCCAAGTGGCTGACCGACCAGGAGCGCGCCGTGCTCACCGCGGACCATGCCGAAGACCTGGCGAATAAACCGAAAACCACCACCGACTCCCTGCTGGCGGTGTTCAAGAACCCGGTAATCTGGGCCTTTGGCCTGGTGTACTTCTGCATCCAGAGCGGCGTGTACGCGATCAACTTCTGGCTGCCGTCAATCATCAAGAGCCTGGGTTTCAGCGATAACCTGGTAATTGGCTGGCTGAGTGCGATCCCCTATCTGCTGGCGGCGGTGTTTATGTTGCTGGTGGGCCGTTCGGCGGACCTGCATAAGGAGCGTCGTTGGCATCTGGTGGTGCCGATGCTGATGGGCGCGGTCGGGCTGCTGATTGCCGTCAACTTCGCCGCCACCCCGGCCATCGCCATCCTCGGCCTGTCCATCGCCACCATGGGCGCCCTCACCGGTCTGCCGATGTTCTGGCCGGTGCCCACCGCGATGCTCAGCGCGGGTGCGGCAGCCGGTGGGTTGGCCTTGATCAACTCCATGGGCCAGATGGCCGGTTTCCTGAGCCCGTACCTGGTGGGTTGGGTCAAGGACGCCACTGGCTCGACCGATGCGGCGCTGTACCTGCTGGCGGCGGTGATTGTCGGCGGCAGCCTGCTGGCGTTGCGCATGACCCGCACCCTGCGGGCCTGACACCCTTTTTCTTGTGGGAGCGAGCTTGCTCGCGATAGCGGTGAACCAGTCAATATAGATGTTGGCTGACTTGACGCTATCGCGAGCAAGCCCGCTCCCACAGTTGATTTGGGGGTGTTTGAGAATTGTGTTTGATCCAAGCGGTGGTTCTGGGGTTTGATTGGGCCTTTCTCTCCGGCAAAAGGATTTCGTCATGAGCTACCGCACGCTAGGCCATTCCGGGTTGCAAGTCTCGACACTGACCCTGGGCACCATGATGTTCGGCGAACAGACCAGCACCGAGGACTCGCTGCGGATCATCGACAAGGCCTGGGACCAGGGCATCAATTTCATCGACACGGCGGACGTCTACACCAACGGCCGTTCCGAAGAGATCGTCGGCGAGGCGATCGCCCGTCGCCGCCAGGAATGGGTGCTGGCCACCAAGGTCGGCTTCGGCCCACCGGACGGCGTGCCCAACCGCAGCGGCCTGAGCCGCAAGCACATTTTCAATGGCATCGAGGCCAGCCTGACGCGCCTGGGCACCGACTACCTGGACATCTATTACCTGCATCGCGAAGACCACAATACGCCGCTTGAGGTCACGGTGTCGGCCATTGGCGATTTGATTCGCCAGGGCAAAATCCGCTATTGGGGCCTGTCGAACTACCGGGGTTGGCGCATCGCCGAGGTGATCCGGATCGCCGACAGCCTGGGCATCGACCGGCCGGTGATCAGCCAGCCGCTGTACAACATCGTCAACCGCCAGGCAGAAACCGAGCAGATCACCGCTGCGCAGAATTATGGCCTCGGCGTGGTGCCCTTCAGCCCCCTCGCCCGCGGCGTGCTCAGCGGCAAGTACGCGCCGGACGTGGCGCCAGACGCCAACAGCCGTGCCGGCCGCCAGGATAAACGCATCCTGGAAACCGAATGGCGCGTTGAATCCCTGCGCATTGCCCAGCAGATCCAGCAATACACCCAGGACCGGGGCGTGGGCATCGTCGAGTTCGCCATTGCCTGGGTGCTGAACAATCGCGCCGTGACCTCGGCCATCGTCGGACCGCGCACCGAGGAACAGTGGGACGGGTACACCAAGGCGCAGGCGGTGGAAATCACGGCAGAGGATGAAGCCTTCATTGATTCGCTGGTGACCCCGGGGCATGCCTCGACGCCGGGGTTCAATGACGTCGGCCATTTCGTGTCGGGGCGGGTGCCGCGTACAGTTTAAGCCCTTTCCTGAAATAATCGTGGCGAGGGAGCTTGCTCCCTCGCCACAACCCAGCTTCATTTCCGTCAACAGAGGCTTCAGTGTCCAAAGGCATCGCTCTATCGGTCTCGGCCTCTGTGCTGTTCGCCGTCATGTACTACTACACGTCACTGCTCTCACCGCTGACCGGCCTGGAGATATTCGGCTGGCGCATGCTACTGACGATGCCGTGCATGACGGTGTTCATGCTGCTGGCCCGGGAGTGGAGCCTCGTTACGCAGTTGGTCCGGCGCCTGATCGCCACGCCACGGCTGTTGATCGCGGCGATCGCCTCTTCGGCACTGATGGGTGCGCAGCTGTGGCTGTTCATGTGGGCACCGCTCAACGGCTACAGCCTGGACGTGTCGCTGGGGTATTTCCTGCTGCCGCTGTCGATGGTGCTGACCGGTCGCATCGTCTACGGCGAACGCCTGTCGTACTTGCAGAAAGTCGCCGTGTTCTTTGCCACCCTTGGCGTGTTCAACGAGGTGTACCAAGTGGGCGGTTTTTCCTGGGCCACCTTGCTCGTGGTGCTGGGCTACCCGATCTACTTCATCCTGCGCAAACGCATCAAGACCGACAACCTGGGCGGGCTCTGGCTGGACATGACCCTGATGCTGCCACTGGCGCTCTGGTTCGTGCAGAGCGGTGAGCAAGGCTTCAATGTGTTCGATCAATACCCCAGGCTGTCGCTATTGATTCCGGTGCTCGGAGTCATCAGCGCTTCGGCCCTGGTGACCTACATCCTCGCCAGTCGACTGCTGCCGTTCAGCCTGTTCGGCCTGTTGAGTTATGTCGAGCCGGTATTGCTGCTGGGCGTTGCGCTGCTGTTGGGCGAAAGCATCCAGACCAGTGAATGGCTGACCTACATCCCCATCTGGATCGCGGTGGCGGTGCTGGTATTCGAAGGGTTCAAGCACCTGACGCGGCAGCGACGCCGGTCTTAAGGCTCACATCGCCCCCACAGGGGTTCTGTATTGGCAATAAAAAGCCCGCCCGACATCACTGCCGGGCGGGCTTTTTATTGGGTTCAGGCCTTAATCGGTAGCCAGCACCCCACGTCGCACCTGGTCACGCTCGATGGACTCGAACAGCGCCTTGAAGTTGCCTTCGCCGAAACCATCGTCGCCCTTGCGCTGGATGAATTCGAAGAACACCGGCCCCATCAGGGTTTCCGAAAAGATCTGCAGCAGCAGGCGCTTGTCGCCCTGCTCGGAAGCACCGTCCAGCAGAATGCCCCGCGCTTGCAGTTCGTCCACCGGCTCGCCGTGGTTCGGCAGGCGGCCTTCGAGCATTTCGTAATAGGTGTCCGGCGGCGCGGTCATGAAGCGCATGCCGATGCTTTTCAGCTTATCCCAGGTCTTGATCAGGTCATCGGTGAGGAATGCCACGTGCTGGATGCCTTCGCCGTTGAACTGCATCAGGAACTCTTCGATCTGCCCGGCGCCCTTGGACGACTCTTCGTTCAACGGGATGCGGATCATGCCATCCGGGGCTGTCATGGCCTTGGAGGTCAGGCCGGTGTATTCGCCCTTGATGTCGAAATAACGGATCTCGCGGAAGTTGAACAGCTTCTCGTAGAAGCCGGCCCAGTAGGCCATGCGTCCGCGATAGACGTTGTGGGTCAGGTGGTCGATGATTTTCAGGCCCGCGCCCACCGGGTTACGCTCAACGCCCTCGATGAACACGAAGTCGATGTCATAGATCGAGCTGCCTTCGCCAAAACGGTCGATCAGGTACAGCGGCGCGCCGCCAATGCCTTTGATCGCCGGCAGGTTCAGCTCCATCGGGCCGGTTTCGATGTGGATCGGCTGGGCGCCAAGTTCCAGGGCACGCTTGTAGGCCTGTTGCGAATCCTTGACCCGGAACGCCATGCCGCATACCGACGGGCCGTGCTCGGCCGCGAAGTACGAGGCCACACTGTGGGGTTCGTTGTTGAGGATCAGGTTGATCGCGCCCTGGCGATACAGATGCACATCCTTGGAGCGGTGGGAGGCCACTTTGGTGAAGCCCATGATCTCGAAGATCGGCTCCAGGGTGTTGGGTGTTGGGGATGCGAATTCGATGAATTCAAAACCCATCAGGCCCATCGGGTTTTCGTATAGATCTGCCATGTCGGCGCCTCATCATGCTTATCAAGTAACAGGAACGTTAGTTGCTGGCCATGCTGAGGGCGTGCGGTGGCGCGCAGGAAATGCCGCGAACGCTGCGGGCGAGGAAATCGCCATAGATCAGTTGAAACCCAAGTATCTTCATTGTCGACCCAAGGCTCTTGCGGGCGAGGCTTCTGCTGCCAGAAGACGTTTATTCTTATATGCGTAAATCGATTCTACACAGCGTAACCAGGTTTGTCCGCCTTCTGTATCAAATCGTCTTTTCCGCCGAGCACGCAAGGGGTTTGTTGCACAGGAAAATGCCCACCAGGATCACGCCCCCGCCTACACACATCAAGGCTGTGAGCCGTTCGTCCAACAGCAGCGCTCCCAGCAGCACCGCCGTCAGCGGATTGAGGGCGATAAACACGCCGGAACGGGTCGCGCCAATCCGACGAATGCCGTCGTACCAGGCGATGTAGGCCAAAGCCGAACCCAGTACGCCGAGGTACAGCAAGCTCAGCCATTGGCGGATGTCCAGCCCGCGCAGTGCTTCGAAGCGAATCTCGCCCCCAGCCGCGCAAGCCAGCCACAACATCAACGTGCCCAGCAGAATCGACCAGGTTACGGTCTGCAGGGGGCCAAGGCTTTCGTTCAGGTTTCTGGAAAACAGTGAATAGATGCCCCAGCCCAGCACGCAACCAAAAATCAGCAGGTCGCCGATCCAGCTCTGCGCCGAACCCTGCAACAAAGACGGATCGCGACTGACGATCACCAACCCTGCCCCGCCGATGCACAGCACGATGCCCGCCACTTTCAAGCGGCTCAGCCGCTCCTTGAACAACCACCAGGACGCCAATCCGATCACCGCCGGATTCAAGGCGACGATCAATGAGGCGCGCGACGCATTGATGTACTGCAGGCCGTAAAAGAAGCACAGGTTATAGAAGAAAATACCGAAGAACCCCAGGGCAGCCAATTGCAGCCCTTGCTTCACGCTGGGCCTGGCCAGCGGGATCCCGGCCACGGCGAGAAACAGCAGCAACGCGACACTCGCCAGCAGGAAACGCAGGCTGGCGGCGAACAGAGGCGCCAGGGCATCGGAAAGGATCCTGCCAGCGACGAAGGTGCCGCCCCAGATCATGGTGACCATGGCGAGCTTCAGGTAGACCGGCAGGTCTGAGGGCGTTGGGATGGTTTGTTCGAAGGTTTTCATGGTTCACCCGTTGAATCAAACAAATACCTGTGGCGAGGGAGCAAGCTCCCTCGCCACAGAAAAGCTCCTGGCACCACAGTCCTTGCGCGCTTGAGATGTCGCATTGTTTACCTCATGCTTGGTCATCGTAAAATGAGCAATCCCTCATGACCCTCACCCAACTCGAAATCTTCTCCCTGGTCGCCGAGCTGCGTGGCTTCACCGCCGCTGCAACGCGATTGGGCATCGGCCAGTCGGCGGTGTCCCACGCCATCAAGTCCCTGGAACAAGAGTTGGGCGTGGAACTGCTCAGGCGTCATCAGTCTGCGGTGGAACTCAGCGACATTGGCGAGCAATTGCTACAGCGGGCCCGGGCCATGCTCGGGTTGGCCAACACCTTGCGCCAGGAAGCCGCCGACGCCCGTGGCATGCGCCGTGGCACCTTGCGCATCGGCTCGTTCGGGCCGACTTCGTCGATGAAATTGCTGCCCGCCATCCTGCAGCGCTACCGCGCGCTGCATCCGGGGATCGAGGTGCACATCGATGAAGGGCCGGACCGACAAGTCATCCAGTGGCTGGATGAACGACGAATAGACGTCGGCTTTGTGGTGCTGCCCGAGGACCGTTTCGATACGTTCATGCTGATGGAGGATCAGATGGTCGCCCTGCTCCCCACCGCCCATCCCCTCGCCGCCCAGGCCAGCGTGAGCCTCAAGGACCTGTGCAACGACCCCTTCGTACTCACCGAGGCCGGATCGTCGGAGCTGGTGTCGCGCCTGTTCAATGCCGCCCGGCTTACACCAAACGTGCGCTTTCGTTGTTCGCAACTGCTCAGCACCCTGGATGTCGTCAGCCGCGGCGAGGCGGTGAGCGTGGTTTCCGAAGGCTCGCTGCCGGGCGGCCCCAACCCGGGCTTCGTCACACGGCCATTGTCACCTCGAGTTCCGCGCCAGATTGGCCTCGCGGTATTGGACAGCCGCCAGGCCTCACCGGCCACCCTGGCCTTTGTCGAACTGGCCCGGCAGTCATGAGTCTCCAGATCCCACAGAGGATTTGCAGAGACCACAAAACCCAAGGCCACCCTCCCACACTCCATCACAGGTGTTCACACCGCTCGGGGCAAGGAACCGGCCGGCCATCTATCATGGTCAGCATTCGACGCGTCCTCTCCTTGATCCCTTTTCCCTCACGCCACAGGTTGTGCAGATGCCCTTGACCGCCACACGCTCGCGCACGCGGCCCCGTCGCTACCTGATCACCCTGCTCTGCGGCCTGCTGCCGATATTGTCTGGGCTGGGCATCCTGTACATGCAGGCCGAACGGACGCTGGAGCAACACACCCGGCAGACTGCCCAAGAGCTGGTCCAGCAGGTCGAGTTGATGCTCGACAACACCGCGTTGTCGTCTCGTGAATTGCTGCCCCTGGCCGGCCAGCCTTGCGAGGCGGTCAAGCTGGCGTTACGCGAACAAGTGACACGACGGCCCTTTGTCCGTTCGACCAACCTGGTACGAGACAACACCCTGTATTGCAGTTCGTTGTTCGGCGCCTTCGAGGAAAAGGTCAATCCGGACGATTACCACCAGGGCACGTTGTGGCTCATGAATGGCAACCCAGTCACGCCCGACACCGCGCTGCTGATCTACCGGCTCAACGAGGGCCAGCAAGGCGTATTGGCGACCCTCGACGGTTATTACCTGGCCAATGCCCTGCATCTGATTGGCGGCCAGACTCGACTGCGGCTACAAGTAGGATCGAACTGGCTGGCGGCGGACGGCAAGGTCCGACAAACCCCACTGCCCGCGCTGCTGGTTGCCCAGAGCGGCCTGGCCTCATCACGCTACCCATTCAATGTTGAAGCCGGCTTTGATGAGGGGGAAGTCTGGCGTTACATGGCCCGGGAGTATCCACCGCTGTTCAGCCTGCTGATCTTCTTCGGTGCCATCGCCGCAGCACTCGGACACTGGCTGCAACAACGCACCTCCTCTCCCAGTCGTGAACTGCAACGGGCCCTGGAAGCCGGAGAGTTCGTTCCGTACCTGCAACCGATCGTGCATAGCGACAGCAAGCGCTGGGCTGGCGTTGAAGTGCTGATGCGCTGGAACCATCCCACCGAAGGCCTGGTACGCCCGGACCTGTTTATTCCGTTCGCCGAACACAACGGCTTGATCGTGCCGATGACCCGGGCATTGATGCAGCAAACCCTGCAGTTGCTGGTACCGCTGACTCCTCTGCTGGAAGCGCCGTTTCATGTCGGCATCAACATCACCGCTCGCCACTGCCAGGATCTGGCGCTGGTGGACGATTGCCGCCGGTTTCTCGATGCCTTCCCACCGGGTGCGATTGCACTGGTGCTGGAGCTGACCGAGCGCGAACTGATCGAACCTACGCCCATCACCCACCAATTGTTCGAACAGTTGCATGGGCTGGGGGTGAAGATCGCCATCGACGATTTCGGCACCGGACATTCCAGCCTGGGTTATTTGCGTCAGTTCAATGTGGACTTCCTGAAGATCGACCAGAGCTTTGTCGCGATGATCGGTGCCGACGCCCTGTCGCGCCACATCCTCGACAGCATCATCGAACTGTCGGGCAAGCTGGACCTGAATATGGTTGCCGAAGGCGTCGAAACCGTCGAACAAAGCGACTACCTGGCGGCCCACGGGGTGAACTTCCTACAGGGCTTTCTATTTGGTCGACCGATTAGCGGGCAGGACTTCATTGAGGCCTTGACCGCCCTTAATGGCAATTACCCGCCGCCGGGCTATTGACGATGACCCGCCGACGGATAAAAACGTTTGCTGTTGTTACATAACGAAAAAGTTACGATTTACACTTTCCTGATTAACTACTACAATTTTTTTACCTGTGCTAGACAGCAGGAGAGTCATTTATCACCGAGTCGCTTCAAGGCACTTGGCTTATAGCTTTGTTTGCGGTTGGTATCAGCCAAACATTCTGATTGGAGTAACGATTTTGTCCAGACTCGCTGAATTTCGTGCAGCCGAAAAGGCCCTTCAAGAGCAGCTCAAGCAGCTGGAATCGCTGAAGAACGATGCCGGGCTCAAGAAAGAAATCGAATTCGAAGAAAAGCTCCAGGGACTGATGAAAACCTACGGCAAGAGCCTGCGCGACATCGTCGCGATCCTCGATCCGAACCCGTCCAAGACCAGCCTGCAATCGACCAAGCCCGTTAAGACCCGGCGTGCGCGAGTGGTGAAGGTTTACCAGAACCCGCATACCGGTGAGTTGATCGAAACCAAGGGCGGCAACCATCGCGGCCTGAAAGCCTGGAAAGAACAATACGGTGCGGGCACCGTTGATTCCTGGTTGCGTGGTTGAAATCTCCTGGATGAAAAAAAGCCCTGAGTACATTCAGGGCTTTTTTATGGGATCAACTTCTGGATCACACCATGGCGTATTGCGCTGCTCGCCTTATAGTTTCAGGCTCTTTCGTACCGACTGTATTTCATCCTGACTTTCAACAAACACCTGCGCCTGTCCCGCATAGGACAGCACATAAGCCCGGCCCTCATTTAGTGCCGCGACGAGAGTCTGAGACAACACATGTCGGCCGTTCTGCGTGATTGTGCAAGTGGTTTCCAAGGCCGTGACCTCGCCCAACATGGAAGAATGAATCCTGTTACACACACTTTGATAACCGCCCTGGAAAAAATCCTTTTGGATTGACTTACGCATTTCCAGTAAAACGCCTTCTAAGTTGACTTGATGATCGGGCCCGACGGGCGTTGCGGTCAGTTCCATGACCATGACCGCATTGCCCGCAGAATCGCTTTTGGTCGCGCGTTGTCGAGTGGTTCCCGGCGCCGCCGTCGGCGCAGGTGCATCGGCGGGCAGCGGCTCGACGACCCAACCCGCTGGCCATGCGACCTGCGGCTGGCCTGCCTGGACGCCGACACTCGCAGCGGTGGCCAACAGCAGGACAAACAGCGAAAGAAACAGTCGAATCATTGCGTTGCACTCAAGGACGAAGCGTAAAGTCTGAAGCCCGCCGCAGAACCAGGCAATAGCCACACGCGGTTTGGCGATGCCACGTCCCTTGCGTATCATGGGCGCACCTGCATGGAAGCCATCTGACGCAAGCCCAGGAACTGTCACAGCACATTTGCGACGCCGTTTGCCCCACTTATTCTCCGGAGGGCCCATGAGCCTGCAAGAACTCAATACTTTCCCTGGCGTCACCGCACAACCTGACGCCGCCACCGCCAAATTCGTTTTCAACCACACCATGCTGCGGGTCAAGGACATCACCCAGTCACTGGATTTCTACACCCGCGTGCTGGGTTTTTCGCTGGTGGAGAAGCGCGACTTCCCGGAAGCTGAATTCAGCTTGTATTTCCTGGCCCTGGTGGACAAGAGCCAGATTCCAGCAGAAGCCGACGCACGTACCGAATGGATGAAGTCGATCCCTGGCATCCTCGAGCTGACCCACAACCACGGCACCGAAAGTGATCCGGCATTCGCCTATCACAACGGCAACACCGACCCGCGCGGCTTCGGCCACATCTGCATCTCGGTGCCGGACATCGTCGCGGCCTGCGAGCGCTTCGAAGCACTGGGCTGCGATTTCCAGAAGCGCCTGAGCGACGGCCGCATGAAAAGCCTGGCGTTCATCAAAGACCCGGATGGCTACTGGGTTGAAATCATCCAGCCTGCGCCGCTGTAAACCTCACCACCATCCCCCTGTGGGAGCGAGCTTGCTCGCGATGACGGCGGTGCATTCAACATGAATGCAGGCTGAACCACCGCTATCGCGAGCAAGCTCGCTCCCACAGAGTGACGCTTGATCCAAAATAAAACCCCATGAGCCATGGCCCATGGGGTTTTGTTTTTTCCGCTATCGGCTGTTTACGCCGGCGCAGAGGTACGGATCAGGTGGTCGAAGGCGCTCAGCGAAGCCTTGGCCCCCTCGCCCACGGCGATCACGATCTGCTTGTACGGCACGGTGGTCACGTCACCGGCGGCGAATACCCCCGGGATCGAGGTTTCACCACGGGCATCAACGATGATCTCGCCACGCGGCGACAGCTCGACGGTGCCTTTGAGCCAATCGGTGTTGGGTAACAGGCCGATCTGCACAAAGATCCCTTCCAGCGCCACATCGCGCACTTCACCACTTGGACGGTCCTTGTAGCGCAAGCCGTTGACCTTCTGGCCATCGCCCGTCACTTCGGTAGTCTGGGCGTTGGTGATCACCGTCACGTTCGGCAGGCTGTGCAGCTTGCGTTGCAACACCGCGTCGGCACGCAATTGCACATCGAACTCCAGCAGGGTGACATGGGCCACGATACCGGCCAGGTCGATGGCCGCTTCGACGCCGGAGTTACCGCCGCCAATCACCGCCACGCGCTTGCCTTTGAACAACGGACCGTCACAGTGCGGGCAGTACGCCACACCCTTGTTGCGATATTGCTGCTCACCTGGCACGTTCATTTCGCGCCAGCGGGCACCGGTCGCCAGGATCACGGTCTTGGCCTTGAGGCTCGCACCGCTGGCGAATCTGATTTCGTGCAGCGCGCCATCCTTGCCAGGCACCAATGCATCGGCGCGTTGCAGGTTCATGATGTCCACGTCGTACTGCTTGACGTGCTCTTCCAGGGCGACAGCCAGTTTCGGCCCTTCGGTTTCCTGGACCGAGATGAAGTTCTCGATGGCCATGGTGTCGAGCACCTGACCGCCGAAACGCTCGGCCGCGACACCGGTGCGGATGCCTTTACGGGCCGCGTAGATCGCCGCTGAAGCACCGGCCGGGCCACCGCCAACCACCAGCACATCAAAAGCCTCTTTGGCGCTGATCTTCTCGGCCTGGCGTTCGATGCCGCTGGTGTCGATCTTGGCAAGAATCTCCTCCAGGCCCATGCGGCCCTGGCCAAAGTTCACACCGTTCAGGTAAACGCTCGGCACGGCCATGATCTGGCGTTCATCGACTTCGGCCTGGAACAGCGCGCCATCGATAGCGACGTGACGAATGTTCGGGTTGAGCACCGCCATCAGGTTCAGCGCCTGGACCACGTCCGGGCAGTTCTGGCACGACAGCGAAAAATACGTCTCGAAGTTGAACTCACCTTTAAGGGAGCGAATCTGTTCAATGACTTCGACACTGGCCTTCGAAGGGTGGCCGCCGACTTGCAGCAAGGCCAACACCAGCGAAGTGAATTCGTGCCCCATGGGGATGCCGGCAAAACGCAGGCTGATATCGGCTCCCGGGCGATTCAACGAAAACGATGGCTTGCGCCCGTCGGTGCCGTTGTCGAGCAAGGTAATCTGGTCGCAAAGACTGGCAACGTCTTTGAGTAACGCAAGCATTTCCTGGGATTTCGCACCGTCGTCGAGGGAGGCGACGATCTCGATCGGCTGGGTGACCCGTTCCAGGTATGACTTCAACTGAGCTTTAAGATTGGCGTCCAACATACGGGCGATTTCCATTTTTTGATTTTCAGAAAAAACAACGCCCGAGCGAATCTCGCCCAGGCGTTTTTTGGGGCGAAGCGGCTTGCTTGATTAAGAGCGAATCGCCCTCGAATGACTCACAGGTTTAGATCTTGCCGACCAGGTCCAGGGACGGAGCCAGGGTGGCCTCGCCTTCTTTCCACTTGGCTGGGCAGACTTCACCCGGGTGAGCGGCAACGTACTGAGCGGCCTTGACCTTGCGCAGCAGCTCGGAAGCGTCACGGCCTACACCGCCGTCGTTGATTTCAACGATCTTGATCTGGCCTTGCGGGTTGATCACGAAAGTACCGCGGTCAGCCAGGCCGACTTCTTCGATCAGCACGTCGAAGTTGCGGGAGATAACGTGGGTCGGGTCGCCGATCATGGTGTACTGGATCTTGCCGATGGCTGGCGAAGTGTTGTGCCAGGCCGCGTGGGCAAAGTGGGTGTCGGTCGACACGCTGTAGACTTCGACGCCCAGTTTCTGGAATTCGGCGTAGTTGTCGGCCAGGTCTTCCAGCTCGGTTGGGCAAACGAAGGTGAAGTCAGCTGGGTAGAAGAACACGACAGACCACTTGCCCTTCAGGTTGGCGTCCGATACTTCGACGAATTCGCCGTTTTTGAAGGCGGTAGCGTTGAACGGTTTAACTTGGCTGTTGATGATAGGCATCGATGTTTCTCCATCAGGGTTGAAAAGTTGATGGAGGGAATCTTATCCACTCATTCCTGGGCTGGCTCATTGGCAAACCTCATGTGAATGATTGGTTTTGGCTATCAGCAGCTAAATCAATAGAAGAAAACTTAATATGGCGAGCAAGCGCGCTCGCCATATGTTCGCTTGGTGATCAGGAGGCTACGGGGGTACGCATGGTGACGAATTCCTCGGCGGCGGTTGGATGCACGCCGATGGTTTCGTCGAAATCACGCTTGGTGGCGCCGGCCTTGAGGGCGATGGCCAAGCCTTGGACGATTTCCCCGGCATCCGGCCCGACCATATGGCAACCCAGCACCTTGTCGGTCTTGGCATTCACCACCAGTTTCATCAGGGTGCGCTCCTGGCATTCGGTCAAGCTCAGCTTCATCGGCCGGAAGCGGCTTTCGAATATCTCAACCTCATGGCCCTCCTCCCTGGCCTGCTCTTCGGTCAGACCCACGGTGCCGATGTTCGGCAGGCTGAACACGGCGGTGGGAATCATCCGGTAATCCACCAGGCGATACTGCTCAGGCTTGAACAGACGCCGCGCCACCGCCATGCCTTCGGCCAAGGCAACGGGGGTGAGCTGGACGCGACCGATCACGTCGCCAATGGCCAGGATCGACGGTTCAGTGGTCTCGTATTTTTCGTTGACCACGACAAAACCCTTCTCGTCCACTGTGACAGCGGTGTTCTCCAGGCCAAGATTGTCGAGCATCGGTCGCCGGCCAGTGGCGTAGAACACGCAATCGGTGATCAACGTTTTGCCATCCTTGAGCTCTACCCTGAGGCTGCCATCGTCCAGTTTTTCGATGGATTTGATGTCGGCGTTGAATTGCAGATCCAGGCCACGCCGGGTCAGCTCTTCCGCCAGGTGCTTGCGCACCGCACCGTCAAAGCCGCGCAGGAACAGGTCACCGCGATACAGCAGTGACGTCTGCGCGCCCATGCCGTGGAAAATCCCGGCGAACTCCACCGCAATGTAGCCGCCGCCCACCACGATGACGCGCTTGGGCAGTTCCTTGAGGAAAAACGCCTCGTTGGAGCTGATGGCATGCTCGCGCCCCGGAATGTCCGGGATCACCGGCCAGCCGCCGGTGGCGATCATGATGTGCTTGGCGGTATAGCGTTGGTCGTTGATCTCGACCTCATGGGGCCCGGTGATTTTCGCGTGACCTTCGTGCAGCACAACGCCGCTGTTGACCAGCAGGTTGCGATAAATCCCGTTGAGGCGATTGATTTCCCGGTCCTTGTTGGCGATCAGCGTGGCCCAGTCGAAACTCGGCTCCCCCGCCGTCCAACCATAGGCCGACGCTTGCTCGAAATCCTCGGCGTAATGCGCGCCGTAGACCAGCAACTTCTTGGGCACGCACCCCACGTTCACGCAGGTACCGCCCAGGTAGCGGCTCTCCGCCACGGCCACTTTCGCGCCAAAACCGGCCGCGAACCGCGCCGCCCGCACACCGCCGGAACCGGCGCCAATCACATACAAGTCAAAATCGTAGGCCATCTCTATCTCCTTCGGCAGGCCATCAGCATACCCGCTGTTTTCACCTGAGGCAGCGTTGCGATGGTTATGGGGGCGGAAAATGGAAAAGCCAGCTGGACTGGATCGAATTGGCAGCAATGCTCAAGTTAAGCGCACTCCCACAGGGGGTTTGCTTGTGTGATCTGCGAGCAACTTTTCCCCGGGCAAAAAAAACGCCCCGAACCAGTCGGGGCGTTTTTTTCAAGGCATGGCCCAGGCTATCAGTAAGCCTTGCCCGTCTTGTAGAAGTTCTCGAAGCAGAAGTTGGTCGCGTCGATGTAGCCTTCGGCGCCGCCGCAGTCGAAACGCTTGCCTTTGAACTTGTAGGCCATGACGCAGCCGTTCTGGGCCTGCTTCATCAGGGCGTCGGTGATCTGGATTTCGCCGCCCTTGCCTGGCTCGGTCTGTTCGATCAGGTCGAAGATGTCCGGGGTCAGGATGTAGCGACCGATGATCGCCAGGTTCGACGGTGCATCTTCAGGCTTTGGTTTTTCAACCATGCTGTGGACGCGGTAGATGTCGTCGCGGATCATTTCACCAGCAATCACCCCGTACTTGTGGGTTTCCTGCGGATCGACTTCCTGGATCGCCACGATGGAGCAGCGGAACTGCTTGTACAGCTTGACCATCTGGGTCAGCACGCCGTCGCCTTCGAGGTTGACGCACAAGTCATCCGCCAGGACCACGGCGAACGGTTCGTCACCGATCAGCGGGCGGCCGGTCAGGATCGCGTGGCCCAGGCCTTTCATTTCGGTCTGGCGAGTGTAGGAGAACGAGCACTCATCCAGCAGTTTGCGGATACCGACCAGATACTTCTCTTTGTCGGTGCCCTTGATCTGGTTTTCCAGCTCGTAGCTGATGTCGAAGTGGTCTTCCAGGGCGCGTTTGCCGCGACCGGTGACGATGGAGATTTCCGTCAGGCCCGCATCGAGGGCTTCTTCGACGCCGTACTGGATCAGTGGCTTGTTCACCACCGGCAGCATTTCTTTGGGCATGGCTTTAGTCGCTGGCAGGAAGCGAGTACCGTAACCGGCTGCTGGGAACAAGCATTTCTTGATCATATAAGTCCTTGAAAAGGCGGTGTGTACGAGTTTCGGGGCAGTCTAATCAGGCGACGGGCACCTTACAATGCCCGCACTGGCCAACCGATGCCATCATAGAGAAATAAAAAACGCCGGATAGTTCAATCGCCTTTCGTCTCGATGGGTCCGGCGGTCTCACTGTACGCCCATGAGCGCTGTTTGCGAGCATTTGACGTATCATGGCGCCCTTGATTCCGCCAACGAGGCAGTTAGATGTCGGTCACACAAAACGCAAACGGTTATTCGGTCAGCCAGGACAAGGACGGCCAATGGTGGATTATCAACTACCACGGCGAGCAGGTCGCCGGCCCCCTGCCCAGCAAGTCGATGGCGGTAGAAGTGGCGGCGGTATTCCAGGACGACCGCTCGGCCCCGGCGACCAAGGAACGTGAAACGGCCCCGGCCCGCAGCCCTCGCCGCAAGAAGTAAACAGACACGCCTCAAGTAAATGACGCACGGCATTGAACGGGGCTTTGTTTATCTGTACCGGAATGGCCATTCGCTATACTCTCGGGCCTGCCCCTCCCTTCTTGATGACGATTCGATGAAAACACTTCTGGCGCTGTTTGCCGTCCTGGCCTTGGCGGGCTGTGCCTCTGCCGAAAAAACCTACTTGAACAATGGCGAACAGGGGCTGACCATCGATTGCTCCGGCGAAGCCAATTCCTGGGCCACCTGCTATGAAAAGGCTGATGCATCCTGTGCCGGTACTGGCTACCGCATCGTCGGCACCGATGGCACGCCGCAAGCCAAGGAAAGCGAAAAGACCCTGGGGGTCGATGTCGGCAACTACACCAGCCGCAGCGTCCTGGTCGTGTGCAAGTAAATAACTAGATATGGATCTCGGCGAATTTGATCCCCAAGCCACGTATGGTCTCGATCAAATCGTCGAGACGGCTGAAAGACTCGACTTCGTCCTGCTCATCCACCAGGAAAAAACTGCGCCCGGCGCTTTTTTTGAAGAAGACGATCCATTCGCCCGGGCTCGCCGGGTTCTGAATCACATGGGTGGCAGATATAAGACCTTCTGCATGGCGCTCCCGCACCTGCTCGCGTTTCATCGACTGACTCCATAAATGACAATGCCGCCAACGTTGACCGTGGCGGCATTTTTTGTCGAGGGCAATAGTTTATCCGATGCCCGGCCCGCTCGTCAGGTCGCGCTCAGCCGGAAATGCAGGCGTTGGCGGCATCCTGCACATCGCCCGGGCGCACCGGCACATTGGATAGGCTTTCGTGCAGCTTGATGCTGCTGCCACTGGAGCGCTCGTCAATGTCGAACACCGCCGCCGGCAGGGCCGACAGTTTGCCCGGCACAATCAACCGCACGCCGTTCTTGTGCGGTTCCATTTGCAGCGGGCCACGGCTGCTGGCCAGCTTGTCGGACACGCACTTGGCATATTCATGGGGCTTCTTTCCGGAGATGACGCTCATGGTGGGCGGCGTCTGGTTGATGTCCGATACCGATGCACATCCACTCATTGCCAATGCCAACACCCACACGCTGCGCTTCATATGATTCCTCCATTAAAGACCCTCCGACAGTGCAGACGCCGTTTTTCTCCGGGGCCGCACCGCTTTTTTTATCCCGCTTCCTGCGATAAATGATCAAAGCCTGGAGCGCGGGCCGGATATTAACACTCGGGGCTGATAAACTGCGCATCATTGCCCCTTGCTATCGTTTTGATTTTGTAGAAAAAGCCCTTCTGGAGGCGCCCATGAAATTCATCCACCAGCGCGAGCACCTGAACGAAGACGACATCGTCGTCATCGAATGCTCCCAAATGTGCAACATCCGTTTGATGAACGACGCCAACTTCCGCAGTTTCAAGAACGGCGGCCGGCACACTTATCACGGCGGCGCGTTCGATACGTTCCCGGCCAGGATCACCGCACCAAGCACCGGTTTCTGGAATATCACCATCGACACCGTCAACCGCCGTGCGATCAGTGTTACGCGCAAGCCGACCCTGACCCACAAGATCAAGATCATCCGGCGTTCCAGCTCGAAACTGAGCTGAGCATCGCCCCTTCAAGAAAGGCAAAACCGTGGCCCAGACGACCAAATACGTCATCAAGTACAAGCTCAACGGCGAACGCCGTTTCGAGTTCGCGCAACTGCAAACCGGCACCGAGGAAGAAGCCAGGGCAGCGCTGCAGGCGTTGCACGGCCAGACCGATGATGTCATCAGCGACGTCAGTGTCAGCAAGGCGCTGTAAAGGCTCGCCCTGATTGATTTTTTGTGGCGAGGGGATTTATCCCCTCGCCACAGGGTAGGTGGTTTATCGGCTGGCATAGGGATCCAGGCCCCCTCTTGGCGCACCGGATAAAATATTGACCGCAAGCCTCGGAGTGCCGATCGTCGGGGCACTCGCCAGACTGAGCAATCCTTTCTACCAAGGTTTGTGATCATGTCCGCTATCCTGCAAACACCCTCGCTGAACCACGCCATGGACAATCTGGACTGGCCTGCCCTGGAGCAAAACCTCGATCAGGACGGCAGCGCGATCATCCGCAACCTGCTCTCGGCCACCCAATGCCGGATGCTCAGCGGTTTGTACGCCGAGCCCGGGCTGTTTCGTTCGCGGGTAATCATGGCGCGCCACGGATTCGGGCGTGGCGAATATCAGTATTTTCGCTATCCGCTACCCGATATCGTCCAGCAACTGCGTCAGTCGCTGTATCCGCTGCTGGTGCCGCTGGCCAATCGCTGGAACGAATGCATGGGCGTCGAAGTACGCTACCCCGACGAGCACGCCGACTTTATTCAGCGCTGTCATGCCGCCGGGCAATCGCGTCCGACTCCGCTGTTACTGCAATACGGCCCGCAGGATTACAACTGCCTGCACCAGGATCTGTACGGCGAGCAGGTGTTCCCGTTGCAGGTGGCGATCCTGCTGGCGGAACCTGGCGAGGATTTTACCGGCGGCGAGTTTGTCCTCACCGAACAACGCCCGCGCATGCAGTCGCGACCACAGGTCATCGATCTGAAACAGGGCGACGCCGTGGTATTTGCCGTGCACCAACGGCCGGTCAAAGGCGTTCGCGGTTATTATCGGGTGAACATGCGCCATGGCGTCAGCCGCGTACACGGTGGCAGGCGACACACCTTGGGAATCATCTTTCATGATGCGCAATAACGACCACCCGATCACCCTGGACCTATTCGCCGACGAGACACCGACGACGCCCGGCCAGGTCGAACGGATCGGCCAGCAATCCTTCGTGCTGCGCGGGTTCGCCCTGCCCTGGCTCGACCGGCTTCTGCCGGCGCTGGAAGCCGTCCTGCAGGCCGCGCCGTTCCGGCAAATGGTCACGCCCGGCGGCTTTACCATGTCGGTGGCGTTGAGCAGTTGCGGTGCGCTGGGCTGGACCACTGACCGCAGTGGCTATCGCTACACCGCCCATGACCCACAGACCGGTAAACCCTGGCCCGACATGCCCGTGGTGTTCCGCGAACTGGCACAGGCCGCCGCCCGGCAGGCGCAGTTCGAGCACTTCGAGCCCGATGCCTGCCTGATCAACCGCTACGTACCCGGTGCGCGGATGTCGCTGCATCAGGACAAGAACGAACGCAGCCTCAACGCCCCCATCGTCTCGATGTCCCTGGGCCTGCCGGCGATGTTTCAGTTCGGCGGTTTCGAGCGCAGCGACAAAAGCCTGCGCATCCCGTTGTTCCATGGCGACATCGTGGTCTGGGGCGGCGTCGACCGCTTGCGCTACCACGGTGTACTGCCGCTCAAGGAAGGACAGCACCCGCGCCTGGGCGGCCAGCGGATCAACCTGACGTTTCGCACCGCCGGGTGAAGGTGCAGAATTCAACCGCAAGACCCGGAGTGTTGCCACCTCGCAGGCTCGCTACTGTAGGCAAAACGGGCCAATGGACATAACGACCATGAACAGCACTTCGAACAATCTCGCCCCTGAACTGGATCCGCGCTGGGCCGCCGTGCTCGCCCGGGATCCACGCGCCGATGGGCAATTCGTCTATGGCGTAAAAACCACCGGCATCTACTGCCACCCCAGCAGCCTGTCGCGCCTGCCCAACCCGCGTAACGTTGAATTCTTCGATACCCCGGAACAGGCCCAGGCGGCGGGCTATCGCCCCAGCAAACGCGTGGCCAGGGACCAGACCCAGGTCGCCGCCCAACAAGCAGCCCGGGTCGCGGCCGCCTGCCGGCAGATCGAAGCCGCCGAAGAACTGCCGGGGTTGAATGAACTGGCGCAAAGCGCCGGCTTGAGTCCTTTCCATTTTCATCGGGTCTTCAAGGCGATCACCGGCCTGACTCCCAAGGGCTATGCCGCCGCCCACCGCTCGCGCAGGGTCCGCGAACGCCTGGCCGATGGCGGGACGATCACTGACGCGCTGTACGACGCCGGTTTCAATTCCAACAGCCGTTTTTATGAAGCCGCCGACAAAGTCCTCGGCATGAAACCCGCCGACTACCGCGCCAAGGGGCAGAACACCGACATCCGTTTCGCCGTCGGCCAATGCTCCCTCGGGGCCATCCTGGTGGCACAAAGCGAGCGTGGCGTGTGCGCGATCCTGCTGGGAGACGACCCGGACGTGCTGGTGCGGGACCTGCAAGACAAGTTCCGTCGGGCCAACCTGATCGGCGCCGACCGCGAGTTCGAGCAGTTGATCGCCCAGGTGGTGGGCTTTATCGAAGCACCGGCCCTGGGCCTCGACCTGCCCTTGGACCTGCGCGGCACGGCGTTCCAGGAACGGGTCTGGCAGGCTTTGCGGGACATTCCAGCGGGCAGCACCGCCAGCTACGCCGAGATCGCCCAGCGCATCGGCCTGCCCAAGGCCGTGCGCGCCGTGGCACAAGCCTGCGGCGCCAACAGCCTGGCGGTGGCGATCCCCTGCCACCGGGTGGTGCGCAGCGACGGCGCCCTGTCGGGCTATCGCTGGGGCGTGGAGCGCAAGCGTCAGTTGCTGGCGCTGGAACGCTCGTCCGCGGACTGAACACCGATGTAAATCGCCACCGAATCGGGGCCGCTGTAGACCTCGAAATCGCTGGTGAAACGGCGCAGGGTTTGCGGGTTATCGGCGAAGTACGCCCAGATCAGGCCCCAGGTCTGGATCACACAATCGGGCATCGGCCCCTTGGCCGAAAACACCAGGTAATCCCCGCCTTCGATGTTCACGGCGGGGTAGCCTGCGCTCGTCGCATCCACCTGCACGCCGGCGGTCACATCGAAGTAGCCGGTGGCATCGGACTCATAATTGGAATACACGCCGTAGACGAACGACTCCGACTGCCGGGCCGGGATTTTGTCGAACAGTCCTTCGGTGAAGAACCGCTGCCACATCGGACCGATCCTTGCCGTGTCGGGTTGCTGCTCGTCGGTGTTGCGGGTGTGCACCTGCAAGCCGGCGACGGTGAAGGGTTCGACGGTCTTGAGTTTTACGTCCATGAGTCAGGCTCCTTGATGAATGAAGCGGCATGGTAACCCTCCCACCGTGGGGATCAAGTTACGGCGCGCCATTGAAAAACTCGACTGGCCCTGGCCGGGGTACACCTGCTAAAAACACGGTTTCCTTCTGCCGTCGGAGACCCGCCCATGAGCCAGTGGCCAGACACTCGCATTCTTGACCTGCTCGGAATCGAGCAGCCCATTATCCAGGGGCCGCTGGCCGGCGTAACCGGTCCAGCGATGGTGGTCGCCACTTGCAATGCCGGCGGGCTGGGTTCGATGCCGGCGGCGATGCTGGATGTCGAGCAACTGCGCCAGGCGCTGACGGCGATCCGCGAACAGACCGACAAACCGTTCAGTGTGAATTTTTTCTGTCACCAGCCGCCCGTGTTCGATGAACAGCGGGCCGAGGCCTGGAAGCAACGGCTCAAACCTTACTACGAGGAACTGGGCGCCGATTTCGCCGCGCCGACCCCGGTGTCCAACCGCACGCCGTTCGATGATGCCGCCTGCCGTGTGCTGGAAGAGATGCGTCCAAAAGTGGTCAGTTTCCACTTTGGCCTGCCGGAAAAATCCCTGCTGGACCGGGTGAAAGCCACCGGGGCGAAAATCCTCTCTTCGGCCACCACCGTGGAAGAGGCCATCTGGCTGGAACAGCACGGTTGCGATGCAATCATTGCCATGGGCTATGAAGCCGGCGGCCATCGCGGGATGTTTCTCAGTGACGACCTCAACACCCAGGTCGGCCTGTTCGCCTTGCTGCCGCAGGTGGTGGATGCGGTGAAGGTGCCGGTGATCGCGACCGGCGGCATCGGCGATGCGCGGGGGATCGTCGCAGCGTTTGCCCTGGGCGCTTCAGCGGCGCAACTGGGCAGCGCTTATCTGTTCACCCCTGAGGCCAAGATCAGCGCGTCCCATCACCGGGCGCTGCGCACGGCGAAGGAAAGCCAGACGGCTGTCACCAACCTGTTCACCGGCCGCCCGGCCCGGGGCATCGTCAATCGGGTGATGCGCGAAGTGGGCCCGATGAGCCCGATGGCGCCAGCTTTTCCCTTGGCCGGCGGCGCGTTGATGCCGCTGCGGGCCAAGGATGAAGCGGACTTCAGCAACCTCTGGGCCGGCCAGGCATTCCCCCTGGGGCGCGAGTTGTCGAGCGCCGAGTTGACCCGACAACTGGCCGAGGAGGCGCTGGCCCAACTGAACAGCCGTGGTCGGTCCTGACGGTCGTCACCGCCTGTCAGGCCGCCATGGCGGCGGCCCTCTCACCTTTCCTGTTGTTGATCCCCGACAAAATGCCACGTTCCGTTTATCGGCCATTCGCTATATATTTCCGTATACAGCGAACCTGACCCTACGGATCCCTACCATGCCCCTCACCCGCTTCGCGCCGTTGCTACTGACCACGCTGTTTACCGTTGGCGCCGTCCAGGCCGATGAGGTGCAGGTGGCGGTTGCCGCCAATTTCACCGCGCCGCTCCAGGCCATCGCCGCCGATTTCGAAAAAGACACCGGCCACAAATTGGTGGCGGCTTACGGCGCCACCGGGCAGTTCTACACCCAGATCAAGAACGGCGCGCCGTTCGAGGTTTTCCTCGCCGCCGACGACACCACCCCGGCCCGGCTCGAGAGCGAAGGCAACACCGTCAAGGGCTCACGCTTCACCTACGCCATCGGCACACTGGCGCTGTGGTCGGCCAAGGACGGTTATGTCGACGGCAAGGGCCAGGTGCTCAAGGACAACGGCTTCCAGCACCTGTCCATCGCCAACCCGAAAGCCGCGCCCTATGGCCTGGCCGCGACTCAAGTGCTGGACAAGCTGGGCGTGACCGCCCAGGTCAAAAGCAAGCTCGTCGAAGGCCAGAACATCACCCAGGCCTATCAGTTCGTCTCCACCGGCAACGCCGAACTGGGCTTCGTGGCCTTGTCGCAGATTTACAAGGACGGCAAAGTGACCAGTGGCTCGGCGTGGATCGTCCCGGCCCAACTGCATGACCCGATCAAACAGGACGCGGTGATTCTCAGCAAAGGCCAGGACAACCCTGCCGCCGTAGCGCTGATGGACTACCTCAAGGGCCCGAAAGCCGCCGCCATCATCCAAGCCTACGGTTATCAACGTTAAATGCCGCTAACCAGTGCCGACTTCGCAGCGATCTGGCTGACCCTGAAACTGGCGTCGCTGACCACGGTGATCCTGCTGCTGATCGGTACGCCCATCGCCCTGTGGCTGTCGCGCAGCCAATCCTGGTTGCGCGGGCCGGTGGGTGCGGTGGTGGCGCTGCCGCTGGTGCTGCCGCCCACGGTGATCGGCTTTTACCTGCTATTGGCCCTAGGGCCGAATGGCTGGATCGGCCAGTTCACCCAGGCCCTCGGGCTGGGCACCCTCACCTTCAGTTTCACCGGGCTGGTAATCGGCTCGGTGATCTATTCGCTGCCGTTTGTGGTGCAGCCGTTGCAGAACGCTTTTGCCGCCATCGGCAGCCGCCCCCTGGAAGTCGCCGCCACCCTGCGGGCCGGTCCGTGGGATACCTTCTTCAGCGTGATCCTGCCCTTGGCTCGCCCCGGGTTCATCACCGCCGCGATTCTCGGCTTCGCCCACACCGTCGGCGAGTTCGGTGTGGTGTTGATGATCGGCGGCAACATCCCCGAAAAGACCCGGGTGGTGTCGGTGCAGATCTACGACCACGTCGAAGCCCTGGAATACGCCCAGGCCCACTGGCTGGCTGCGGCGATGTTGGTGTTTTCCTTCCTTGTGTTGCTGGCGCTGTACTCCAGCCGCAAAACCCGCGCAGGCTGGAGCTGACCGATGATCCAGGCACGTTTACAACTCGACCACGGGGATTTTTCCCTGGACCTGGATGTGCAACTGCCGGGCCGGGGTGTGACCGCGCTCTATGGCCCGTCCGGTTCCGGCAAGACCACCTGCCTGCGCTGCATCGCCGGGCTTGCACGGCCGACCCGTGGTTTTATCGAGGTCAATGGCCACGTGTGGCAGGACACTGAGGGCGGCGTGTTCCTACCGCCCCATAAGCGGCCGGTCGGGTATGTGTTCCAGGAGGCGAGCCTGTTCGCCCACCTGTCAGTGCGGGGCAACCTGGCGTTCGGCCTCAAGCGCATTGCACCGGCGCAACGGCGTGTGGACATGACCCAGGCGACCGAACTGCTGGGCATCGGTCACTTGCTCGATCGACAGCCAGACCACCTGTCCGGCGGCGAACGCCAACGGGTGGGCATCGCCCGGGCCTTGCTGACCAGCCCGCGACTGTTGCTGATGGACGAGCCGCTGGCGGCCCTCGATAGCCGGCGCAAAAACGAAATCCTGCCGTACCTGCAACGCCTCCATGATGAACTGGACATCCCGGTGCTGTATGTCAGTCATTCCCAGGACGAGGTGGCGCGCCTGGCCGACCATATCGTCTTGCTGGACGGCGGTCGCGCACTGGCCAGCGGGCCGATTGGCGAGACCCTGGCCCGACTCGATCTGCCACTGGCCCTGGGAGATGACGCAGGGGTGGTGGTCCAGGGCAAAGTCAGTGACTATGACCCCACCTATCAACTGCTGACCCTGACACTACCCGGCAGCCAGTTGAACATGCGCGTGGCCCATACGGCACTCGCCCTCGGGCAGCCATTGCGCTTCAAAGTCCAGGCCCGGGACGTCAGCCTCAGCCTGGCGAACGATGCCCAGACCAGCATTCTCAACCGCCTGCCGGTGACGGTGGTCAGCGAACTGGCCGCCGACAATGCTGCCCATGTCCTGATCCGCCTGGACGCGGCCGGAACACCGCTGTTGGCGCGTATCACCCGCTATTCCCGCGACCAGTTGAAACTGCATCCGGGGCAGTTGTTGTGGGCGCAGATCAAGGCGGTGGCGGTGTTGGCGTAGGGCAGCCGCACACAAATCCCTTGTGGGAGCGGGCTTGCTCGCGAAAGCGGTGGGTCAGGCACCGTCAATGTTGGATGTGCCGACGCCTTCGCGAGCAAGCCCGCTCCCACAGGTTCGGTGGTCTACCTGAGACCTCAGAAACTTGGCACGACCGCAACGGGCTGCGGTCAATGAATCCATAGGCCATCGGATTCGCCGCCAAGGACTTTTTCATGCCCGACACCCTGCCGCCGGATGCACTGCCGGCCGATTTGCATTACGTCGACGACACCGCCCCCGGCATCACCCGTAAAAAACTGCGGGGCAAGTTCTGTTATTTCGACCCGCAGGGCCAGCGCATTACCGACGCCGCCGAAATCCAGCGCATCAACGCCCTGGCGGTGCCGCCGGCCTACACCGAGGTGTGGATCTGCACCGACCCGCGCGGCCATCTCCAGGCCACCGGTCGCGATGCCCGAGGGCGCAAGCAATACCGTTACCATGCGCGCTGGCGTGAGGTGCGCGACGCGGACAAGTATTCGCGCATGCTCGAATTCGGACACACCCTGCCCCGCTTGCGCAAACGCCTGGAAGAAATCCTCGCCACACCTGGCTTCAGCCGCGACAAGGTCATGGCCACGGTCATTACCTTGCTGGACAAGACCCTGATCCGGGTCGGCAATACCCAGTACGCCCGGGACAATCGCTCCTACGGCCTGACCACCTTGCGCACCCGGCATGTCGAGGTCAACGGCAGTGCCATCGCCTTCCAGTTCCGTGGCAAGAGCGGCGTCGAACACCAGATCACCGTAAAAGACCGACGCTTGGCGCGAGTCATCAAACGTTGCCAGGAGATACCCGGGCAGAATCTGTTCCAGTACCTGGACGAGGATGGTGAGCGCCACTCCATCAGTTCATCGGACATCAACGCCTACCTCAAGACCCTCACTGGCGCTGATTTCACGGCCAAGGATTACCGCACATGGGCCGGCAGCGCAGCGGCGCTGGCCGGGTTGCGGGCGCTGCGCTGGGAAACCGAGACCGAGGCGAAGAAACACGTCACCGAGATGGTCAGGCAGGTGTCCAGGCAACTGGGCAACACGCCGAGCGTCTGTCGCAAGTGCTACATTCATCCTGCGGTGGTCGAGGGTTTCCTGCTCGGGACCCTGAGGGAATTGCCTAAACCCCGGGTACGCAAAGGCCTCAGCGCGGAAGAAGCCGGGCTGACGATGTTTTTGCAGCGCATGACCCAAGCCGCCGAGGCCTGCGAGCAGAAGCAATCGGCTTGACGGGTTCACGAACAGCGAACCACGCAGGAGGAACATCCGCAGAGCGCTGGACTCCCAGCTGTACGGCCCCCCGAGCGCAGACACGTCAACGGATGAAGTCGACAGGAGTTTCAGATGTCCGAACACATTGTCCATTTTCACTGCCAGATCGACCAGGGCACCACGGAACGCTTCCGCGACAATTGCCTGGAAGCCATCGAGAAAGGCGCCGACTCGCTGATGCTCAACCTCTCGACAGTGGGCGGCAGTACCAACTTCGGTTTCACCCTCTACACCTTCATCAAGTCCCTTCCCGTGCCCGTGCGCGCCGTGAATGCCGGAAATATCGAATCGATGGGCATCGTCATGTACCTGGCCGCCAGCGACCGCACCACCACGCCCCACTCGCGGTTTCTGATCCACCCGATGAACTGGTATTTCGGCCAGAAATCGGTAGACCACTCCCGCTTGCGCGAATACCTGTCCAGCCTGGATAACGACGTGGCGCGGTACGTGGAAATCTACGTCAAGGAAACCGCCGGCGCCGCGACCCAGCTGGATATCTTCAAATGCCTGTGCGCCGAGGAACGGGTCATTCCGGCGGAAAACTCCCTGGCCTTCGGCATCGCGCACCGGGTCGAGCAGGTGGTTTTTCCGGCGGATGCCACGCATTGGAAAGTCAGCGGCGGCGAGGATTAGAAGTGAAGACCGCGGGCCGCTGACCATTCGTCGCGAGCAAGCCGTTTTTATTAAACTTCCAGCGGCTATTTTCTTTCCCAAATAATGCGAGGCTCGTTGCTCGCTCAACCAAGAAGAGGATTCTCGAAATGGCCAGTAGCGGAAACAAAAACCCAGGCAACTTCGCAAATGATCGCGACAAAGCATCTGAAGCCGGCAAGAAAGGCGGACAAGCGTCAGGCGGCAATGTTGCCAACGACCGGCAAAAAGGCACTGGAGCCGGTAACAAAGGTAACGACCGCAACCAAGGCGGCGGCAGAAAATCGTAACCCTCCAGGCCGTTGGGGCGTAGCGCTGCTGCGCCCCACATTTGCTTCTTCAACCTTTGTTCCCCTGGGCAAGACCCTAGCGGTAATGCAGGTGTCCGGCGGCTCGCAGTCGTTCAGCACCGTCAATTAACTGCGAGTGTTGGGCCGCTCAATCAGCGCTCGATATAGGCCTGTTTCACCGTTTCGATCCAGGCCGGATCCAGGCGCGACTGCTCTGTGTCCAGGTTCAGTGCCTGCATCTTCGCCAAGTGTTCGTCGGCCTCGCGGGTCAGTGAGCCCTGGGCGCTGGAGTTGGCGTCCAGTTGATGCATCTGGGCCAGCCCCAGGTGATAGAAGCGCAGCAGCCTCATCGCGGTGGGGTCCTGGGCCTGCACGCCGGCTGTCACCTGGTGCATCACGTTGGTGATTTTCATCAGGCTGCGCTTGAGCTGCCAGCCGTACACCGCTGCGGCCATCCATGGCTGCGACCAGAAGTACAAACGCATCAGCGCAACCATCGCCAGCACCGCGACAATCACCCCGCCGAGATTGAAGCGAAAGTTATCGCCTCCCGGCGTGCCGAACAACATCACCGCCAGACTCGACAGCAGCATCGCCAGGGCCAGGAACGTCACGGCGACGATGAGGGTGCTGCGGCGGGTCTGCTGTCGGTAGGTGCCGGCATCCCACGGTTTGATCTCGAACATCGCGGTGCAATTTCCTTGTACGGCATAAAAAGAGTCACGCATTATCGCCTGCCCGGCCGATTTAGCTATGCTGGGGCTCATTTTGTGCTGCAACCGAACCGAAGGATCCGGATCAAAGTCCATGGCGATACCGCAAGGATCGTGCGATCTTTCTGCGTGGACGTTTTTTTCAAGATGTCGCCTTAGTGTGTGCGGCATCGTTTTCAAGGAAAGCTGAATGAATCAAAGACATGTAATCAACGCCTCGGTAAGCCCCAAGGGCAGCCTGGAGACCCTGTCCCAGCGCGAAGTCCAGCAACTGAGCGAAGCCGGTTCCGGCAGTATCTATACCCTCTTCCGCCAGTGCGCCCTGGCCATCCTCAATACCGGCGCCCATGTTGATAACGCCAAGACCATCCTGGAAGCCTACAAGGACTTCGAGATCCGCATTCACCAGCAGGACCGCGGCGTACGCCTGGAGCTGCTGAACGCGCCGGCCGATGCTTTTGTCGACGGCGAAATGATCGCCAGCACCCGCGAGATGCTGTTCAGCGCCCTGCGCGACATCGTCTACACCGAGAACGAGCTGGACAGCCAGCGCATTGACCTGAGCTCGTCCCAGGGTATCAGCGACTACGTGTTCCACCTGCTGCGCAACGCCCGCACCTTGCGCCCTGGCGTGGAGCCGAAGATCGTCGTGTGCTGGGGCGGTCACTCGATCAACACCGAAGAATACAAATACACCAAGAAAGTCGGCCACGAACTGGGCCTGCGCAGCCTGGACATCTGCACCGGTTGCGGCCCGGGCGTGATGAAAGGCCCGATGAAAGGCGCCACCATTGCCCACGCCAAGCAGCGGATCCATGGCGGCCGTTACCTGGGCCTGACGGAGCCGGGCATCATCGCCGCCGAAGCGCCGAACCCGATCGTCAATGAGCTGGTGATCCTGCCGGACATCGAGAAACGCCTGGAAGCCTTCGTACGCGTCGGCCACGGCATCATCATCTTCCCGGGCGGTGCCGGTACCGCGGAGGAGTTCCTCTACCTGCTGGGCATCCTGATGCACCCAGCCAACCAGGACCTGCCCTTCCCGGTGGTGCTTACCGGGCCGAAAAGCGCTGCGCCGTACCTCGATCAGTTGCACGCGTTCGTCGGTGCGACCCTGGGCGAGGAAGCGCAGAAGCACTACCAGATCATCATCGATGACCCGGCCGAAGTGGCGCGGCAAATGACCCAGGGGCTCAAGGAGGTCAAGCAGTTCCGCCGTGAGCGTAACGACGCCTTCCACTTCAACTGGTTGCTGAAAATCGACGAAGGCTTCCAGCGTCCGTTCGACCCGACCCACGCGAACATGGCCAGCCTGGGCCTGCGCCGCGACCTGCCCGCCCACGAACTGGCCGCCAACCTGCGCCGGGCGTTCTCCGGGATCGTGGCGGGTAACGTCAAGGACAAGGGCATCCGCCTGATCGAGGAGCGCGGCCCGTACGAAATCCACGGCGACGCCGCCATCATGGAACCCCTCGACCGCCTGCTCCAGGCCTTCGTCGCCCAACACCGCATGAAACTGCCGGGCGGCGCGGCGTATGTACCGTGCTATCGCGTGGTGACCTGACCTTCAAAACCGCCACTCCCCCCTGTGGGAGCAAGGCTTGCCCGCGATGGCATTGGCACATTCAACATGAATGCAAGCTGACCCACCGCTATCGCGAGCAAGCCCGCTCCCACAGGGGATTTTTGTGGTTACAGAATCCGCATCAGGCCGGCTTCATTCACCTCAACAGCAAGCCCACGGTAATCCTTGATCAGCGGATGGTGGGTGTCCACCGGGTGCATATGGGTCGCCGTCACCACCCTTACATCCGCTCCCGCCGCTTCGCCGGCCTTGATTCCCGCGTCGGCGTCTTCGAAGACCAGGCACTCCTGGGGTGTCACTTGCAAACGCTCGGCGGCCAAGCGATAGCAGGCTGGGTTGGGCTTGCCGTCGCTTACGTCCTCGGCGGTGACCATCACCCCGGGGCGCGGTATCCCCGCCGCTTCCATGCGCCGCAACGCCAATGCCATCGGCGCCGAGGTGACAATTGCCCATTGCGTGGGCGGCAGGCTTTTCAGAAACGCCAGCGCACCGGGCACCTGCACCACCCCTTCGACGTCTTCGATTTCCTCCCGGGTAATCTGCTCGGACTCAGCCTGGGCATCCACCCCCGGCAGATGCTGACGGGCAATGGTGTCGATGGCGCGCACGCCATGAATCGTCGGCAGGAACGTCGCCACATCCACGCCATGACGCATGGCCCAGCGTGTCCAGATGCGCTCGGCGGCGGCAATGGAGTTGAGCAGTGTGCCGTCCATGTCGAAGAGGAAGGCGCGGTAGGAATGGTTGGCTGGCATCGAGGCCTCGGTGATGAAGGGTGGATGGGGGTCACTGTAACATCGCCAAGCGCTGCCCCCCTTGTGGGAGCGGGCTTGCTCGCGAAGGCGTCGGAACATCCAGCATTGATGCAAGCTGATCCACCGCTATCGCGAGCAAGCTCGCTCCCACAGGGTTCAGCGGTGGGCCGATTACACCAACCGCTCAATCGGCTGATGCTGCCAGACCCGTTTGTAATACAGCGTCTGCAACAACAGCATGCTCAGGTAAGCCACGGGAAAGGCCATCCACACCCCTTGCAAGCCGAAGTGGGCGTCCAGCAGATACGCCGCGGGCACCTGCACGCCGACGATACAGAAAATCGAGATCGCCACCGGCATCAGCACCGTGCCGCTGGCGCGCATGATGCCGCCGACAATCGCCTGGAAGCCGAACACCAGCAGGCTCCAGAGCATGATGTGCAGCAGGTGCTCGGCCTGCACCCGCGCCGCCGGATCGGTGATGAACAGGCCCAGCAGCCAGTGGGACAACAGATACCCCAACACCACCAGCCCACCGGTGAGCCAGAGGTTGATCAACAGCCCCGTGCGCAGGATCGGTCCCAGGCGTTCCAGGCGTCCGGCACCGATGGCCTGGGCGCCGAGGATCGAAGCGGTGATGGCGATTGATAGCGCCGGGAACTGCACGTAATTGACGATCTGCGTCACCGCGCCGTAGGCCGCCGTGGCCTGGGAACCGTGGCCGTTGACCAGCGCCAGGATCACCAGCTCCGACAACGAGATCACCACCATTTGCAGCCCCGTGGGCAGGCCGATGCGCAGCACTTTGCCGAGGATGTCCATGTCCAGGCGCATCGCCGCAAACAACGCGCGGTCCGGCGCCAGGGCATGCTCGCGACGGTTCAGGCGCCACGCCAGCATCAGCATCGCCGACGTCGTCCCCACCAACCCCGCCAATGCCGCGCTCTGGATGCCCATCTGTGGCAGCCCCAGCCAGCCGCGAATCAACGCCGGCGTGAGCAGCAGCCCGACGCTGGTGGACACCAGCAACGCCAACATCGGTGACACCGTATCGCTCACCCCGCGTAACAGTTGAGTGAACAGCACGAATACCAGCAACATCGGCAGGATCCACATCATGACCCGCGCATAGGAAACGGCGTCCTCCAGCACATCGGCCGGTGTGCCGAGCCCCTGCAACGCCTGGCGCGCAAAGACACTACCGAGCACCGCCGCCACCAGCCCGATAATCGCCCCCAACAACAATGTCGAGCCGGCGATGGCTTTCACCGTACCGGTTTGCCCGGCGCCGTAGGCTTGCCCGATCAATACCCCTGCCCCCGCCCCCAGGCCGATGACCAGGGCAATGAAGAAAAACACGATGGGAAACATGCCCGACACCGCCGCCAATGCCTGGGTGCCGAGCATCTGGCCGATGTAGATGCTGTTGAGTGTGCCGGACATGGACTGCAGGAAATTGGACAGGACCATGGGGATCAGGAACAGAAGATAGGTTTTCCAGAGAGGCTGGGTGGGCATGAGGGCTCGTAATGGCAGGTTCGACAATTCAGGTGCCGGTAATTTAGCGCAATCCATACCTGTGGCGAGGGGATTTATCTGTGGGAGCAAGGCTTGCCCGCGAAGCAGGCGACTCGGTTCCAGATCGACAGCGTCATCTTCATCGCGGGCAAGCCTTGCTCCCACAGATATCCTCGCCACCGGGTTATCCCATTCCTAGTCCAACATAGGGCACTCAGTGCGGCTCATACCTTCGTCGGGTGCCCTCGACATTTTGCAGACTGCGTCTAATCTGAGATAGCACAGTGCCAGACGCTGTGTAGGTGAATGTCTATAGCTATGTGATATCGGACGACTGGTCTTCAAGTCCGAGCAAAGGACGCAGATAACCAGTTATTCGCAAATAACCAGTTAGCTACATTTGTTCAAGGACCGAACCATGACGTCGTATTCACCCGGTCATTCCCCTTCCCAACCCCAGCCACGCATCCTTTGGAGCGCAGTGCTCGCAGGTATCGCCGCCAGCGTCGGCGTGCTGGCACTCAACGGTCCCAGTGTGCAAAACATCGGTTTGAGTGTCACGGTCCTGGCCTTGGGCGTTGGTGCTGGCGTGTGGAGCGCACGTGCGCAGCGTCGTCAGCTCGACAGCGCCGTTGCAGCGGCCATTGCCCAGCACGAGCAGGCCTCTGAACGTCTTTCCCATAAAACCCAAGCGCAACTCAACGAAGTCATCCTTGGGGCCATGCCGATCTGGGCCAAGCAGGTGGAAAGCTCCCGGCAGCAGACCGAAACCGCGATTGTCTCCCTCACCAGCCGCTTCACCGGCATTTCTTCGCGCCTGGAGGAAACCGTGCAAGCCTCGCAACTGGCCGCCGGTGAACTGGCCGGCAAAAGCAGCGGCGGCGCCGTGCAGGTGCTGGCCCAGAGCGAAGGCGAACTGGTCCAGGTGATCGACTCCTTGAAGGCCACCCAGGCCAGCCGTGATGAAACCCTGGCCCAGGTGCGCAACCTCACGGCCTACACCGGCGAGCTGCGGACCATGGCCGCCGATGTCGCGGCGATTGCTGCCCAGACCAATCTGCTGGCACTCAACGCCGCCATCGAAGCCGCCCGTGCGGGTGAAGCCGGACGCGGTTTTGCGGTGGTGGCGGACGCCGTGCGCAGCCTGTCGAGCAAGTCCAGCGAGACCGGCCAGCAGATGTCGGCCAAGGTCGACATCATCAATAACGCCATTACCCAACTGGTCCAGGCCGCCTCCAGCGGCGCCGACCAGGACAGCCACTCGGTGACCAGCTCCGAAGACAGCATCCAGCACGTGCTGGAACGGTTCAAGAGCGTCACCGGGCGGCTGGCCGAATCGGCTGACATGCTCCAACAGGAGAGTTTCGGCATTCGTGACGAACTCACCGAAGTGCTGGTCAGCCTGCAATTCCAGGATCGGGTCAGCCAGATCCTCAGCCACGTACGCGACAACATCGAGGACCTGCATGTGCACATGCAGCAGGCCAGTCAGTCGCCGGACCAGGCCGTTACCATCGATGCCCGCCAATGGCTGGCACGCATGGAAACCACTTATGCCACCGACGAGCAACGCCGCAACCATCGCGGCGACTCGGGCGCGCAACAGGTTTCACAGGAAATAACCTTCTTTTAGGAGAGCCTTCATGGCTAAGAGTGTATTGGTTGTCGACGACTCCGCGAGCGTTCGGCAGGTCGTCGGCATCGCGTTGAAAAGTGCCGGCTACGACGTGATCGAGGCCAGCGATGGCAAGGATGCACTGGGCAAGCTCAATGGCCAGAAAGTGCACCTGATCATCAGCGACGTGAACATGCCGAACATGGACGGCATCACCTTCGTCAAGGAGGTCAAGAAACTGGCCAGCTACAAGTTCACGCCGATCATCATGCTCACCACCGAATCCCAGGAATCGAAGAAACAAGAGGGCCAGGCGGCGGGTGCCAAGGCCTGGGTGGTCAAGCCGTTCCAGCCGGCGCAGATGCTGGCGGCGGTTTCCAAGTTGATTCTTCCTTGATGGCCGGAGGCTGCAATGCCCTTGTTGTACGAAACCCACGATGACACCGCGCAGGTTCACATCGACGGCGAGCTGACGATCTACACCGCCGCCGACCTGGCCGCGCAGTGGCTGCCGCGCTTGGGAGAAACGCCGCACATGGCTCTGGACCTGTCGCAGATTACCGAAATGGATGGCGCCGGCCTGCAACTGCTGTTGATGGCGCTGCGCGAGGCACCGAAAGCCGGTACCCAACTGACATTGACCGGTCGTAGCAAGGCCGTTACCGAAACGCTGGAGCTGTGCAACCTGAAGGCCTAGCGACCTGCACCACCGCCCCGACACGACAAAGGATATGAGCGTGAGCATCAATCTCGATCAGGCACAACAAACGTTCATCGTCGAGGCACGGGAGTTGTTGCAGTCGATGGAAGAATCGCTGCTGCAACTGGAAACCGACCCCGGCGACGATGACGCCGTTGGCGCGATTTTCCGGGCCGCACACACCATCAAGGGCTCGGCCGGGCTGTTCGGCCTGGAACCGATCGTCAGCTTCACTCACATCGTCGAAGACGTGCTCGATCGCCTGCGCGACGGCAGCGTCGAGGTGGACACGGGCCTGATCGCCGTGTTGCTCAAGTCCAGCGATCACATGCTGGAATTGATCAACGTGGTGGCCAACCAGGGCGGGACACTGACCCCACCAGCCCTCGAACGGGAAATGCAGCTGTGCCAGATCCTGCAGGAATACCAGGCGCCCTCGCCTGCCGCCGACCCGACACCGGAGGCTGAAGCCAAAACCGCCGAGCCTGGCGAAACGCGCCTCTGGCACATTTCCCTGCGCTTCGGCCCGGACGTATTCCGCAACGGCATGGACCCGCTGTCGTTCCTGCGCTACCTGCAAACCCTCGGTGAAATCGCTCACATCGATACGTTGACCGACACGTTGCCCTCGGCCGAATGCTGGGATGCCGAATCCTGCTACCTGGGCTTCGACATCGAGTTTCGCTCGGCCGCCGGCCACGGGGCAATTAACGAAGTCTTCGATTTCGTGCGTGAAGACTGCCAGATCGAGATCGTTGCCGTGGAGGACCTCGCGCCGCAGGTGAACACCGGTCTGGTGACCACCGGACAAGAGCAGCCCGACGCCGGCACAGCACTGGTCACCACGGGCGAGTTGCTGCCGGACCAGCGCAAGACACCGCGCCTGTCCACCCAGGTAGCCGTCGACAAACAACCGGTGACAAGCGACAACAAAGCCAAGGACGGCACTTATGTGCGGGTCAACGCTGACAAGCTCGACGAGTTGATCAACCTGGTGGGGGAACTGGTCATCGCCAGTGCCGGTGCCAGCCTGCTGGCGCGCACCTGCAACAACGATCCGTTGCAGGAGTCCACTTCGACGGTGTCGGCACTGGTGGAAGAAATCCTTGATGGCGCCCTGCGCCTGCGCATGATCCCCATCGGCGAAACCTTCAACCGGTTCCGCCGGGTGGTGCGCGACGTCAGCCAGGAACTGGGCAAGGACATCGACCTGATCATCAGCGGCGCGGAAACCGAACTGGACAAGACCGTGGTGGAGAAAATCGGCGATCCGCTCATGCACCTGCTGCGCAACGCCATGGACCACGGCATCGAAACCGCCGAGGCACGGCTGGCGGCCGGCAAGCCGGTCAAGGGGCATCTGCACCTCAACGCCTACCACGACTCAGGCAGCATTGTGCTGGAAATCGCTGACGATGGCGCCGGCCTGAACCGCGACCGGATCCTGGAAAAAGCCCAGGAACGTGGCCTGGTGCCCGCCGGGGCGAGCCCGACCGACCAGGAAATCTACAACCTGATCTTCGAACCCGGCTTTTCCACCGCCCAGGCCGTCACCAGCCTTTCAGGGCGTGGCGTCGGCATGGACGTGGTCAAGCGCAACATTACCCTGCTGCGCGGCACCGTCGACCTGGACAGCCAGCCGGGCAAGGGCACCGTGGTGCGCATCCGCCTGCCGCTGACCCTGGCGATCATCAATGGTTTTCTGGTGGGCATCGGCCAGTCCACCTACGTCATTCCCCTGGACATGGTCCAGGAATGCATCGAACTGAGCGAAGACGCTGGGACCGCCAGCCGCGAACAAGGTTACCTGGACCTGCGCGGCGAAGTGCTGCCCCTGGTGTACCTGCGTGATCACTTCAGCCACGAAGGCCCGGCCTCGCGCCGGCAGAACGTGGTGGTGGTGCGCTACGCCGAACTCAAGGCAGGGCTGGTGGTGGATGACTTGCTGGGTGAATTCCAGACCGTCATCAAACCCCTGGGCAAACTGTTCGGCGCCCTGCGCGGCATCAGCGGCTCGACCATCCTGGGCAGCGGCGCCGTGGCGTTGATTCTCGACGTTCCCGCGCTGCTCACCCAGATCGCACAAATCGAAACCCGCTACACCGCAACCCCATTACAACAAGCCACTGCTCGCTGACGCTTTAGCAACTCCATGGAGAGGTACTTCCCAATGAAATGGTTCTACGATCTTAGAATCGCCACCAAACTGATCACATCATTTGTTGTGGTGCTGGCCCTGACCGCCGTCATGGGTGTGTTCTCGATCATCCAACTGGGCCAGGTGAACGGCACCACCTTGGAAATCCGTGAAAACTGGATGCCCTCCATGCGTGCGGCCTCGGGGATGCGTTTCTATGGGGCGAACTACCGCCTCAAGGAAAACCGCCACATTACCGCCGATTCCGAACAGGAACGCGTCGCCATCGAGCAAGAAGCGGAAGATGCCAAGAAAGGCTTCGAAACCCGTCTCGCGACCTATGAAAAACTGCTTTCCAGCGCCGAAGACCGCCAACTGTTTGAGACCGCTCGTAATGATTGGGCGGCCTATTTGGCGGTGAGCAAGGATCTGTTCGCACTGTCCCGGCAAAACCTCACCGACGAGGCCCATGCGCTGCTCAAGGGCGAGTCCAAGCGTCATTTCGACCTGGTGACCACCGATCTACAAAAACTGGTCGAATTCAACGATGCGGGGGCCAGCGTGGCCGCCGAGCACGGCACGACGCTGTTCGAAAATGCGCGTCTGTCGATCATCGTCGTGCTGATTGCCGCCTTGCTGGTGGGGTTGGCCCTGGCGCTGTTCATTTCGCGAATCATCTCCCGTCCGCTGAAACAGGCCGCAGCCGTGGCCGAACAATTGGCCGAAGGCAACCTGAACGCGAAAATCGAGGGCGGCTCCAAGGACGAAACCGGCATGGTGCTCAACGCCATGCAGAATATGGTGGGCAAGCTGTCGCATATCATCGGTGAAGTGCGCAACGCGGCGGACAATCTGGCCAGTGCTTCGGAACAAGTCAGTGCCACCGCACAATCGATGAGCCAGGCCACCAGCGAACAGGCGGCCAGTGTCGAGGAAACCAGCGCCTCCATCGAACAGATGAGCGCCAGCATCAACCAGAACACCGAGAACGCCAAGGTCACCGACGGCATGGCCAGCAAGGCCGCCAAGGAAGCCACCGACGGCGGCGAATCGGTGCAGCAAACCGTGGTGGCGATGAAGAAAATCGCCCAGCGCATCAGCATCATCGACGACATTGCCTACCAGACCAACCTGCTGGCACTCAACGCAGCTATCGAAGCGGCCCGCGCCGGGGAGCACGGCAAAGGCTTCGCCGTCGTTGCCGCCGAAGTGCGCAAACTGGCGGAACGCAGCCAGGTGGCGGCCCAGGAAATCGGCGAGCTGTCCTCCAGCAGCGTCGACATGGCCGAGAAGGCCGGGCACTTGCTCAATGAGATGGTGCCGTCCATCAACAAGACCTCGGACCTGGTACAGGAAATCAGCGCCGCTTCCGAAGAACAGGCCGCCGGCGTGGCGCAGATCAACACCGCCATGACCCAGCTCAACCAGGTGACCCAGCAGAACGCCTCCAGCAGCGAAGAGCTGGCCGCCACCGCCGAAGAGATGAGCAGCCAGGCCGAACAGCTGCAACAGGCCATGAGCTTCTTCACCCTGGACACGCCGCCCAAATCGGCCAGCCAGCCCCTGAAGGTGGACAACACGCCCGGCTCGTCCAGCCGCAAATCGGTCCGAGCCCCCGTGCCCGCATTGCCCAAGGCGTTTGCCTACAGCATGGCCAACGCTCCGGACGAATCCGAATTCACCCGGTTCTGACGGTTCGTTCCCACAGGCTCGCTAAAAGGAGATAACGGCATGGGCGCCATCGCGACCACACGTCACGCCGCCATTGCGGTTGAGGAAGAAGCGCAATACCTGACGTTTATGCTCGGCACGGAGATGTTTGCCATCGGCATTCTGTGCATCAAGGAAATCATCGAGTACGGCAACCTCACCGTGGTGCCGATGATGCCGACCTTCGTGCGCGGGGTGATTAACCTGCGCGGCGCGGTGGTGCCGGTGGTGGATTTGTCGGCGCGTTTCGGCCGGCAGAATTCGGCGATCACCCGGCGTTCGTGCGTGGTGATCATCGAGGCCAACACCGAGGACGGACACGCTCAGGACATCGGCCTGCTGGTGGACACGGTGTCGGCGGTGCTGGAGATTCCGGCGTCGCAGATCGAACCGCCACCGAGTTTCGGGGCGAAGATCCGCGCTGACTTTATCAGCGGCATGGCCAAGGTCGACGGTAAGTTCGTGATCGTGCTGGAGGTGGGCCGTGTGCTGTCCATCGACGAAATGTCTCAACTCGCCCAGACCAGCCCTGCGCTGGAAGTTGACGCACCATGAACGCCGAGAGCTGCAAGGAACGCACGGTGAGTTCGCTGGCGCTCAGTGATCGGGAGTTCAGCCAGTTTCAATCCTGGCTATACCAGGCCGCGGGCATTAACTTGTCCTCGGCCAAGAAAGCCCTGGTGGCCGGGCGTTTGTTCAAGCGGCTCAAGCACTATGAACTGGAGAACTACGGCGAGTATTTCAAGCTGATCATGAGCGGTCAGCGCACCGATGAATTGCAGGTGGCGCTGGACCTGCTCACCACCAACGAGACCTACTTTTTCCGCGAGCCCAAGCATTTCGACTTCCTGCGTCAGCATGTGCTGCCCCACGCAACGCCGGGCAAGACCTTTCGCCTGTGGAGCGCGGCCAGTTCGTCGGGCGAAGAACCCTACAGCCTGGCCATGACCCTGGCCGAAGGGCTGGGCACCACGCCCTGGGAAGTCATCGGTTCGGACATCAGCACCCAGGTGCTGGCCAAGGCGCGCGCCGGGCATTATCCGATGGAACGCGCCAGCAACCTGCCCCATCCGCTGCTGGTGAAATACTGCCTCAAGGGCACCGGCAGCCAGCAAGGCACGTTCCTCATCGACCGGGCGTTGCGCAGCCGGGTCAATTTCATCCAGGTCAACCTCAACGACACCTTGCCGGACCTGGGGGAATTCGATGTGATTTTCCTGCGCAACGTTATGATCTATTTCGACCAACCCACCAAAAGCAAAGTGGTCGCCCGATTGGTCCCCCGGCTCAAGCCCGGCGGGTATTTCATCGTGAGCCATTCGGAAAGCCTCAACGGCGTGTCCGATGCGTTGAAACTGGTGTCGCCCTCGATTTATCGCAAGCCATGAGCGCCGCGATGAGGGAAGTGGTCGAGATGTACCTGGCGCCGGGGGAGTTTCGCTTCGCCACCTGCCCAACCCGGCTGCGCACCATCCTCGGTTCTTGCGTGGCGATCACGCTGTGGCACCCCGAGCGCCGGATCGGCGGCATGTGCCACTTCATGTTGCCCAGTCGGGTGCGCTGCTCCACGGCGCTCAATGGCATGTACGCCGACGAAGCCATCGAGCTGTTCGTCCGCCAGGCAAGGGCCCATCACACTGAGCCCGAAGACTACCAACTCAAGCTGTTCGGCGGCGGCGAAATGTTCCCCGAACTGCAACGCCACGTGCCCTACGGCGACGTGGCGCGACTGAACGTCAATGCGGCCCTGGAAATCGCTGCCCTCTACCGCCTCGACCTGATTGCCCAGGACATGGGCAGCACCGGTCACCGAAACATCATCTTTGACCTTTGCAGCGGCGATGTATGGGTCAGGCACCAACCGATAAGGACCCGGCATTAACCATGTCAAAAAAGATAAATGTACTGCTGGTGGATGACTCGGCCGTGGTTCGCCAGGTGTTACTGGCAATCCTCAGCGACACGCCGGACATCCATGTCATGGGCGCGGCGTCCGATCCAATTTTCGCCATGGACAAACTGGCCAAGGAATGGCCAGACGTGATCGTACTGGACGTGGAAATGCCGCGCATGGATGGCATCACCTTTCTGAAAAAAATCATGAGCGAGCGCCCCACGCCGGTGGTGATCTGCTCGTCGCTGACGCCCAAAGGCGCGGAGACCACCTTGCAGGCGATGGCTGCCGGCGCGGTGGAGATCATTACCAAGCCCACCAGCGGCTTGAAGAGTTTCCTGCTGGAATCGGCCCCGGAACTGGTGGCGGCGATCCGGGCTGCGGCCCAGGTCAACGTGCGCAACCTGGGCAAGCGCCCGGCCCCGTTGACACCCGCGATCAAACTCACCGCTGACGCCATGCTGCCCGCCGCCAATGGCCACGCCATGGCGCAGACCACCGAACGCATCGTCGCCCTGGGCACCTCCACTGGCGGCACCCAGGCCCTGGAAGCGGTGCTGACCGCCCTGCCGCGCGTGTGCCCGGGCATCGTCATCGTCCAGCACATGCCGGAAAAATTCACCGCCTCGTTCGCCGCCCGGCTCAACAGCCTGTGCCAGATCGAAGTACGTGAAGCGCGCAACAACGACCGCATCCACCCCGGCCTGGCGCTGATCGCGCCCGGCGGCAAACACATGATGGTGACCCGCAGCGGCGCGTTCTATCACGTGCAAGTGGTGGACGGCCCCTTGGTCAACCGCCACCGCCCTTCGGTGGACGTGCTGTTCCGCTCAGTGGCCAAATTCGCCGGCCGCAACGCCACCGGCATCATCATGACCGGCATGGGCGACGACGGCGCCCGTGGCCTGAAGGAAATGCTCGACGCCGGCAGCACCACCGTGGCCCAGGACGAAGCCAGCTGCGTGGTCTTCGGCATGCCCAAGGAAGCGATCAAACTCAACGCCGCGCAACGGGTGATGGGATTGCAGGAGATTGCGCAGGTGATTTTGCATAAGTAGTCAGGACCGAGCACCTCCCACAGTGGATATGTGGCGAAGATAAATCCTCTCGCCACAGATGCTTCAGCCATTTGCGCCTATACAGGCGAAATCGTCGCCAGCACGCCAATCAAAAGAGTCAGCGCCAAAAAACCACCCAAAAAAATCGCCATCTTCGCCATGAGCACTCCTGAAGCAAAAAATTGCAGTACACGGGCGGTCTGATAAGCAAACCGCGTGGCTATTCTGGGGTGGGGATGGGGTTCATTACAGCGGCAGGTGTAACAGGAAAATACGGATCAGACGAAGCGCGTAGCCCTCAGCACGCGGCTCTTTTGTGCGCCATCGAAAGGATCCAGCCATACAACGAGTTCCTTTAACCAAAGCGACCTGCCCCTCACCTATACCAAAGTATATTTTCCTGTCCCAAGTCAGCGTGGCGATCCGCGAAGGCGAAGCTTAATCTTGCCGGGCATTTAACACGCCAAGTTGAGTGCTCGTTAACTTCATGTTCCTACTGCCCTGGTTTCAATAGCGTAAAGAGGTGATAAATGCGCCCTTCATCTCCAGTACCTGCATTTACTTCCTTTAGCGACACGGAACAACTCACTCACAGTTCCTGGTGGACAGATATCGCGCTACTTGCCATTCTGGTGCTCTTGGCAGGCTTCATATTCTATGGCCTCGAGCAAATGAACCAACCCCTCGGCGCCCTTGACGCTTCGCCGCTATCCCTTGATCTGGCCCAACTGCCGGAATATACGCTGCGCACCACACTGCGAATGTTCATCGCCTTGTTTGCTTCATTTATCTTTTCTGTAGTCGTTGCCACGTTGGCCGCAAAGAGTCGCAAGGCGGCAATCGTTATCCTGCCCACCTTGGATATTCTCCAATCCGTGCCGGTACTTGGATTTCTCACCTTTACCGTCGTGTTCTTCATGGGACTTTTCCCCGGCAAGGAAACCGGCGTGGAATGCGCGGCAATCTTCGCCATTTTCACCAGCCAGGTCTGGAACATGACCTTCAGCTTCTATCAATCACTGAGAACCGTGCCTCACGACCTTTATGAAGTCAGCCGACAATTCTCGTTTTCGCCATGGCAACGGTTCGTCAAGCTGGAGCTGCCTTTCGCAACCCCGGGCCTGGTGTGGAACATGATGATGTCCATGTCGGGCGGCTGGTTTTTTGTGGTTGCCTCCGAGGCCATCACCGTGGGCGACACAACCGTCAGCTTGCCAGGCATCGGCTCGTGGCTGGCCTTGGCGATCGAGCAGCAAAATATTGCCGCGATTGCCTGGGCAGTGCTGGCCATGGTCGGGGTGATCATTGCGTATGACCTGTTGTTTTTCCGGCCGATCGTCGCCTGGGCGGACAAATTCCGCTTCGAACAGACCGCCTCTCAAAAACGCCCACGGTCCAGGGTTTACGACCTGTTGCGCTCGACGCGTCTTGTGCCCTGGGTGCTGCAAACACTGGCAGGTATCAAGGCTTCGTTGTTCCTGGACAAGCTTCCCCGGCTGCCTCGGATCGGGTTCAAGAGCAGTGCCCGCTTCAGCCGTGCATCTGACTTGATCTGGACCGCCCTGGTCATCGCGGCCTGCATGATCGGTATCCTGCAATTGTCGCGCTTCATTGGCAGCACCCTGGGTTTGGAGGATGTGATCAACACCTTCGGCCTTGGCCTGGCCACCCTGTTGCGCGTGACTGTGTTGATCGCCCTGGCCAGCGTGCTTTGGGTGCCCATCGGCGTCTGGATCGGCTTGAATCCACGTTGGGCCGAGCGCTTACAGCCCGTCGCGCAATTGCTGGCGGCGTTCCCGGCCAACGTTCTGTTTCCGTTTGCGGTGATCGCCATCGTCGCCCTGAAACTCAACCCGGATATCTGGCTGTCGCCGCTGATGATCCTCGGTACCCAGTGGTACATCCTCTTCAATGTGATTGCCGGGGCCAGCGCGTTGCCCACCGATTTGCGCGAGGCGGCGCGCAGCTTCCACGTGCGCGGCTGGCAGTGGTGGCGCCAATTCGCCCTGCCCGGAATTTTCCCCTACTACATCACTGGCGCCCTCACCGCAGCGGGTGGCTCGTGGAACGCCAGCATCGTCGCCGAGGCAGTTTCCTGGGGCAACGAGCATCTCTACGCCTGCGGGTTGGGGTCCTATATCGCCCAGGCCACCGCGGCGGGGGATCTGCAGCGGGTGGCGCTGGGCGTGTCGGTCATGTCGATTTTCGTGGTGGGTTTCAACCGGTTGCTATGGCGTCCGCTGTACGGTTTTGCCGAGCGTCGGCTTCGAATTGATTGAGGATGAACCAATGCAAGTAATAGACAAACCTTGCCTCGTCGACGTGCAGCAACTGGGGCACGTCTATGGCACAACAGGTGGCGCCGAGCGACGGGTGTTGGACAATGTCTGCATGCGCCTGGACGAGGGGGAAATCGTCGGCCTGCTGGGACGTTCGGGGTCTGGGAAGTCGACCCTGCTGCGCTCCATCGCGGGCCTGATTTCGCCCACCACCGGCATGGTTGATTTTCCGGCCAATGCTCAGGGAGTCTCGAGCTCGGTGCGCATGGTCTTCCAGAGCTTCGCCCTGTTTCCCTGGCTGACCGTGCTGCAGAACGTCGAGATCGGCCTGGAGGCCCTGGATGTGGCAGCCCCGGAGCGCCGGCGTCGTGCCTTGGCCGCCATCGACATGATCGGCCTCGATGGTTTCGAAAGCGCTTTCCCGAAAGAACTGTCAGGCGGCATGCGCCAACGCGTCGGCCTGGCCCGGGCCTTGGTGGTCGCCCCGGATGTGTTGTTGATGGACGAGCCGTTTTCCGCGCTCGACGTATTGACCGCCGAAACCCTGCGCACTGACCTGCTGGATTTGTGGGGCGAGGGACGGATGCCGATCAAGTCGATATTGATGGTCACCCATAACATCGAAGAAGCCGTGCTGATGTGTGATCGGATCCTGATTTTTTCCTCCAACCCGGGGCGGGTCATGCGGGAAATCAGCGTGGACCTCAGTCAGCCGCGTAACCGCGCAGACCCGGCCTTCCAAGCCCTGGTCGAACACATCTATGTGCAGATGGCCGGGGGCGCGAATGTCGGTTCTCCCCGCCAGGGCATGTTTGCAGGCACCGGCATGGGCATGGTCTTGCCGACAATTTCCACCAACGCCCTGGCTGGGCTGATCGAGGCGGTGCAGGCTCAGCCGTTTGCCGGCCAGGCGGATTTGCGCGAACTCGCCGAAGTGTTGCGCTACACCGCCAGTGGCCTTCTTCCGGTCGCCGAAGTGCTGCAGCTCATGCGTTTGGCCGACATGCAGGATGGCCATGTAACGCTGCTGCCGGCCGGGCAACGCTACGCCGATTCAGCAGTGGATGAGCGCAAACAACTGTTCGCCCAGCACCTGCTTAGATACGTGCCGTTGGTGGGTCATGTCCGCAGGGTGCTGGACGAGCGCCCTACCCGCACGGCACCGGCCAGGCGTTTCCGCGATCAACTGGAAGATTTCATGTCCGCACACGATGCCGCCAATACCCTGGATTGCGTCACGCAATGGGGACGCTACGCCGAGCTGTTTGCCTATGACGAAGTGGCGGATCAGTTCAGCCTGGACAACCCGTCCTGAGGGCTTGGCGGTATAAACTGCATGGATCACGCCTGGTGGTTGGAGCAATGCGAGATGAACACTCGATGAGAAGAACCCAGTTGACGCTTCGCCTGCTGCTGTTGCTGGGCTTGGCGCTGGGCATTGCCGCGATCGATACCGTCACCGATCTGGAAATTGCCGTGGGCGTATTCCAGATCGTGGTGGTCCTGATCGCCGTGCGGATCCTGCCGGCACGGGCGGTGGCGGGCGTCTCGCTCCTCTGCATGGCATTGACGATCCTGAGTTATCGGCTCACCCGCTTTGGCGATACCGAGGCGGGGCTGATCAACGTCTTGATCAGCCTCGCGGCGATCGCCGGCACCACGTATCTGGCGCTGCGTCTGTCGGCCGCGATCCGCACGGTGCATCAGACCCGCGCCCACCTGGCGCACATCGCCCGCATCAACATGTTGGGCGAACTCGCCGCCTCGATTGCCCACGAAGTCAACCAGCCACTGGCCGCGGTGGCCACCAGCGGCAGCGCCTGCCTGCGCTGGATGGCCACCGAGCCACCCAACCTGACCAAAGCCCAGCAAGCGGTGGAGCGAATCATCGCCGACACCCATCGGGCCAGCGAAATCATCGCCCGCTTGCGCGGCATGGCCAGGCATCAAGCGCCGACCAAGCAATGGCTGAACGTGGCCGACACGGTCAATGCCGCGCTGCGCTTGCTGGCCGGAGAGCTGAACGAGCAGAGCATCACCTTGCGCGTGCATGTCGAGGAAGGCCTGCCACCGATGCTCGCGGATGAAGTGCAAATCCAACAAGTCATCCTCAACCTGGCGATGAACGCAGTCGAGGCGATGCGTCAGGTAGACGTCGAGCGCCGGATCCTGCAATTTGATGTGGCGCTGGAGTCGCGCCAGCAACTACTGTTTTCGGTTTCCGACCAGGGCAGCGGTCTGTCGTCAAGCGACCGCGAGCGAGTGTTCGAGGCCTTCTACAGCACTAAGCAGGATGGCATGGGCATGGGGTTGGCGATCAGCCGTTCAATCATCGAAGCCCATGACGGTCGTCTCTGGGCCTCAAGCGACCCACAGACCGGCGCGACTTTCCACTTCACCCTGCCAGCCGTCACCAGGGAATCCGATGAGCCAAACTGACGTTCACGACCTGGCCGAATCGATGATCTACATCGTCGACGATGACAGCTCGGTGCGCGAATCGCTGCAAGACCTGCTGGCTTCTGTAGGCCTGGCGAGCCGGGCATTCGGCTCGGCCCGCGAGTTCATGGACGCCGACCTGCCGGATGCCCCGGCGTGCCTGATCCTGGATGTGCGGATGCCGGGTTTGAGCGGGCTGGATTTCCAACAGGAAATGGCTCGATTGAATATTCGCATCCCGGTTGTGTTCATCACCGCCCATGGCGACATTCCCATGTCGGTAAAAGCCATGAAGGCCGGGGCTCTGGAGTTCTTGACCAAACCATTCCGTGAACAAGACCTGCTCGATGCAATCAGCCTGGGCCTGGGCCGTGATAGGGAACGGCGCAAGACTTCCGCGCTGGTCGACGACTTGAAACGCCGTTATGCCGGACTGACTGACGGGGAACGGGATGTGATGGGGTTGGTGGTTTCGGGGCTGCTGAACAAGCAAGTGGCCGCCCGGTTGGGCTTGAGCGAGGTGACCGTGAAAGTGCGGCGCGGGGCCTTGATGCGCAAGATGGAGGCAGATTCATTGGCGGCGTTGGTCAAGATGTCGGAAAAACTCAAGGAAGCAGATCGCTAGCAGCCCACCATCGCGGCTATCATTGCCGTTCGCCCTGTTGACGGGCGATGTCGCAGCCCCCCTCAAGGACTCAGGTATGAATCTTCTGCCGTCACGCTCCACCCTCCTCGTCTCCAGCCTCTTGCTCAGCTCAATGTGCTTCGCCGAAGGCGAGCCAACCGACGGCAGCCTCATCAAGGACTCGACCAAAGCCGCAGTTTCAACGTTCATCACCGCCGGCAAAAACCTGCTGGGCGGAGTCAGCGAGGGCGTGCTCGATGGCCGCGAGTCGGCCCAGGGCACCGATGGCGCCGCAATCATTTCCTCTGGCGAGCAAATGAAAGATCGCATCGCCGTTGAAGTGTTGAAGCTCGAACCCAGCGACGACAACGTCAGCATTACCCTCGGTTTCAAGAACAGCACCGACACCCAACTGCGCCTTGTGAACCTCGGCCAGACCGGCGTGCTGCTGGCCATTGACCAGGCGGGTTACTCCAACCGCCTCACCGGCCTGGACAACCCGGATGAAGTCACCATTCCACCGAAGACTGCCGTGCGCCAGAAGTTCGTGTTTGAAGGCATGAACGAGGCGGTCAGCACGGTACGGGTGTGGGGGCAGGATTATCCGGTCAAGAAATAATGCACCCGCTCGTTCGGATGATCGTTCCTACGCTCCCGCGTGGGAATGCATCCCGTGACGCTCTGCGTCACCCTCCAGAAGCGGAACGCGGAGCGTCCCTGGCGGCATTCCCACGCAGAGCGTGAGGAACGATCGTTCAAAGTTGTAGGCATAACGCAACCTGTGGCGAGGGGATTTATCCCCGCTGGGCTGCGCAGCAGACCCAAAAACCGCGCAGCAGAACAAGGACTCATTGATAAACCCCCAGCTCAATCCGGGCCAGATAATCCTCTACTACCTGAAAGCCCGGCGGGTTATCGATCAGCTCCAATGGCACCTGATCGTCCAGGTACGTGCAGGGCTTCCTCAACCAGTCTTCAGCCAACCGTTGACCACCGAAAACATCGGTGGCGTGCTCCAAGGCCTTGACGTATAGGGTTTCAGGCATCGATCTGTCCTCACGATATAAAACAAAACTGAGCGTGCCGGATGCCACACGGAGCACCGAGACAACGCCAGATCGTAAGACCGGTGTTTCCGAAGGCCAACCCTAAAAAGTTGTCAGAGACTTCTGCGTTTTATCCCAAAGCGGTCGCCTGTCCGTAGGACGCTGCTCCGTGGTCCCTCATCCAACGTCATTGCCTACATCCACGACAGAATCAACCGACTTTTGCCCCACCCCCCGGCTCAAGCCTCAACGCCAGCACGCTCATCAACACAATCACCGCCCCAACAACAACCATCATTGACGGGCGCTCAGCCAGCACCAAAGAAGCCATCAACATAGCCGTGGGCGGTATCAGGTAAAGCGCCATGGAGGCACGGCTCACGTTGCTGTGCGCCAGCACGTAAGCCCAAGCGAGATACGCCAGCGCGCTGGGGAAAATACCGAGAACCAACATCGCCAGATTCACCGAAACCGGAGCCTGTCGCGCCGAGCTCGACATTCCTGGCGCGAAAATGAACAACAGGATCGTGCCCGACCAGACGGTGTAACAAACCAGGGTCAATCCGTCATAGCGATGGGAGTGGCGCTTTTGCAAAGTGAAATACAGGCTCGAGGACAGCGCCGCCAACAGGATCAATAGTCCATGGGCGTCCATGTCACCCAAGCCACGATCCCCCGCAACCACCACGCCGGCGCCAAGCAAGCCGCACAGCACACAACCCCACTGCCAACCGCTGACTCTGTCCTTGAAGACAAAATGCGCCAGCAACGTGCTGAACAACGGCGTGGACTGGGCCAGCACACTGGCCGCCCCAGCGCTGACGCCCCGTTGGCCGTAGTTAAGGGCAATGTGGTGCAGGCTGACGGCAAAGAAACCCAACACCGCTAGCAATGGCAGATCCCTGATACGCGGCAGGGAAATGCCCTTCACCATCGCGACAAAAGCCATGAACGCCGAAGCAATGAGAAACCGCATCAACGCTAGTTGACCGGGCTCGTAAGCCTGCAAGCCGATGCGAATGCCAATCGGCGAATAGGCCCAGCAAAGAATCACGAACATCGTCGCCAGGAAAATTTTCGCACCAGGTTTGCTGGAAGAACCTTCAAACGGCACACAACGCATTTCCATCGAGAGTTCCTGCTCACTGAGCGTCTGGCTGATTTACCTCGAAGTATCGAAACCACCCAACCTCAGCACAAGTGACTTAAACTCTATCAATCATTCACTTTTGGTGAGCTATGGAACTGTCCCAACTGCGCATGCTCAAGACGGTCTGCGACACCGGCAGCATCGCCCGCGCCGCCGAAGTGCTGCACTGCGTGCCGTCCAACATCACCGCGCGCCTCAAGTCCCTGGAGCGGGAACTCGGCACGCCGCTGTTTTTCCGCGAAGGTCGCGGGCTGCAAGTCAGCCCGGCAGGCGAAGTGTTTCTGGAGTACGCGACAAAAATACTGAGCCTGACGGAAGAAGCCCGCCGCGCAGTCGCCCCCACCCGCGCACCGAGCGGCCCACTGCGCATAGGCGCGATCGAGTCCAGCGCCACCGGGCGTCTGCCTCAATTGCTCGCCAAATACCACGCGCAGTATCCGCAGGTGTCGCTGGAACTGAGCACCGGCACCTGGGCGCAGTTGCTGGACGATATCCAACATCACCGGCTCGACGGCGTGATCGTAGCGGTGGACATCGAACGGCCTGGACTCAAACGAGCGGTGATGTACCGCGAAGACCTGGTGCTCATCGCCTCCGAGTCACACGGCCCGCTGCGCAGCGCCGCAGATCTGCAAGGCAAGGCAATCTTCATGTGGCCCACGGGCTGTCCGTACCGCTTGGCGCTGGAGCAGTGGCTGCTGCGTCATGGTCAGGTGCAACCGATCACCAGCATCGCCAGTTATGGCGCCATTGTTGGTTGTGTCAGTGCGGGTGCAGGCGTCTCGCTGGTGCCCCGGGGGATTTATGAGCAGTACCGCCAAGGGGCTGGTTGGACGGGGTATGAGTTTCCTGAGCTGACGGGGATTGATAACCTTTTTTACTGGCATGAAAACGCTGGGAAGCATCCTGCCAGGGAGGCGTTTTTGGCGATGCTGCAAACGGAGTTCGAAGGCTAGTTGCAGCACTCTCCCTGTGGCGAGGGGATTTATCCCCGCTGGACTGCGAAGCAGTCCTAAAGCTCACACCCTGCCTGTCGATGGTTTTGAATCAGCCGAGCCAGCCATGTCAGATCCCTCCGGCAAAAAACGATCGCAACTCCTACGAAGCTTTAGGAAGCCGTCACCTTCCCCACCCAATCCGACAAAATCTATAGTGATGCCCATCGCTCAATAGCGATCAGGTTTGGCGACCTGAGGATCGGATCAGCCCATTAACCTGATCGGAGCAATCCCATGGAAAGATACATCCCCATCACCGGCATCGACTGCACTCCCGCTTCCCTGCTAATCGACACCCAAGCCCCGCTTGACGTCCTGCATGCAACGGCTGATTACCGCATACGTGTGGTGACTCAGGTACTGGAGAACATCGCGTTTCGTTCTGAAATCACCAGCAATACAGTGGTGCTTTCGGACTTCGCACAGCTTCTGGTGATTCCGTTGCGTGATGGCTGTGATTTGCTGGAGGTGATTGGTAGGCGACTTCAGGCGCAGGTCGAAAGCTGATGGAACTACGGGCGCCTAAAAGCGCCCGTTTTACGTAATTAGAGGTGGTATCTGCACCGCGCCTCAAATCTGGCCACCTAGTTTAAAGGTCCCTGCCGGCAGAGATCGGCCAGAAGCGGTCGTTCCTTCTAAAGGTTTCCCAGATCAACCTGAGACATAATCTGATCGTAAACGGGCCAGAAAATAGAAATCATATGAACGTGCACACCCCATATGGATTGGTCACAATAGTTGACGAACCTAATTACTCGTTTAACTCCACTGACAACGCGCAGCCCTATGCTCTCCACGTCCTCCTTACGGACGAGTCGGTCACGTCAATCCATGGTGTCAAATTAAACGGAGACAGCATCCTGGTAGTTGGTGCCGCGGGAGGATGCACCGCCATCCATAAGCATTCGGCACTCGTGCTCGACGGCAAGCTCTATTTGGCGGTCGGTGATCACATCGCGTGTTTATCGCTAGAGCTTCCCTATAGGCTTCTGTGGTCCGTTCGTGTCGATATCGCTACATGCTTTGGCATCCACTATGAAAATCAGCAACGTGCTCTCCTTTCACACGGCGAACTGGAGATCACTCGCTTGTCCAGGGATGGCGTCATAATCTGGCAAGCCTCTGGCGCAGACATATTCTCTGAAGGCTTTTGCTTATTACCTGCCTATATCGAAGCCGTTGACTTCAACAGGTCTGTCTATCGTTTTGATTACGTGACGGGCGAACTACTTCATTATTAGCTGCCCCTTCGACTGTCCGCTTTATGGAAAATCGGGACCAGACCACAATTTTATAACCGTGGTCTACCCCAAGCTATCTGCGAGATTGGCCCAACGCTTCTTGAAAAATAACGGCTGCTCAAAAACCAAATTATTGCTACCCATGAGCGCATTTAAAGTAGGCACAATAGCTTGCTAGGCCTCTCTCTATTAGCAGACGGATTTTTTCATGCATCACCGCATCCACGCCGCTTACCATCAAGCGGCCTTCTCCCGCAGCGCTTGCGCGTGGTTGACCATTGACGATGTGGCTATCGAGCAATGGTTGGCCTCCCACCTGAATGACGCCAGTGTCTCCCTGCTTGGTCTTTCCTTAATGTGGTTGATGGATGAGGAAGAAGATGCCCTCGCCAGGCGCCGCTTCATTCCCAGCGAGGACGGCAGCTCCACCCTTGTACCATTGCTGGTGTGCAGCGACGATATGGACTTCGACTGCACCGTGCTGATGGTCGAACAGGTTATCGACGGCGACACCGTGCATTGGCGGCGTTTCGGCTGGAGCGTTTCCAGCAAGCTGGAAGTGGGTATTTCTACTCGCTGGAACGTGGAAAACCAGCCGGTAAGCTTTTCCCTGGAGGAGTTCCTCGCTGCGCTGGAGACGTTCGAAAAACTGCAGAAGGAACCGCTGAGTCAATGAGGGGCACTGATTTTAGGCAGCAACTTCCCGAGCCCGACGATGCTGTGAAAGCGAAGCTTCACAGGCTGTTGGCTGCCGGCACGATTTTGCCAGTGATGAATAAAACCAAATGGGCCGAGCTGATCGAAGCAATGCTTGGCTCGCCGCAAATGCGACCGGAATTCAGACTGCACAGTGTTTTAGCTCCGAGCGGCTATTGCACAGACTGGGATGGCGATTGGCATTACCACGTCCATCCGGTAGCGGAAATCGAGTGGATCGAACTCAGAGCGGTCTCGCTCGATTGGTTGCTGTCCACACTGAGAAAACACAACCTTCCGTTTACGATCGAAGGTGAAACGCCTCGTGTATTGGGCTATACGAGACTTGGCCTGCAGCCTGTGTGGTGCTGAACTCAAGAGTTTCCGACGACAACTTTTGGCACAAGAAAGACCAACCAACGAACAAGCCGATCAATCCCAGTAAACTGCGTACTCACCCAAGACCGCCCCCGTGGTTCCAGCATGCAAATAGTGATAGACACCAGACCGGATGAGGTTCTCAGACTCGAACACCTCTTGGAGGGATACAACTATACCGTCTGGGTAAATACCTACGGCCCTCTTGGTATAAAGCAAACTCTCGAAGAGGCCCTTCGTAGTTCTGTTTCCAAAGATTGTGTTGTGGGTAATGCGACTTCGGTGTCTGTGGGGGATGCCAGAAGCCAGGCGCTGGAGCTGCTGCTTCACGCGGGCGATGGCGGTTATGGGCCGCTGGATCTGTTGACTAAGCGCTCGGAAATCCTGTCTTTAGCCGAAGCCCTGTTTCAATCAGTGAATCTCGATCAGGCCGAAAACGTAACCTCATTCTGGCTTGCAAAAGGGCACCCAGCCTATCCAGTGTTTTGGGATTTTGCGTTCGATATCCATATTTTGGGGCAACGATGGATACTTATGGGCAGCAGCAGTGATTAGCTCAATCGGTGCCCGCTGTTGCTCGATTATGATCGACTATTTTTCGGAGCCGCAGACAAAAAGAGACAAAAAGGGGACGGATCTATTTACAAGCAAATAAATCTGAGAATCATCTGGCCGGCCTCCCCACCTCACAGAGGTGGCGCAAAATTCAAGGTGCGAACTTAGACTTTTGCTGAGGAGGCCGTGATGAAATTTTGTGGCATAGACCTGCATTCGAACAACAGCGTTGTCGTGGTTACCGACGAAACGGATAGAGTTTTGGTGAGCCGGCGCTGTCCCAATGAGCTAACGCCGATTATTGCGCTCCTCGATCCGCACCGTGACGAGTTGGCCGGCGTGGTGGTCGAGTCGACGTACAACTGGTATTGGCTTGTCGATGGCCTTATGGCTGCGGGCTTGAACGTCAAATTGGCGAACCCGGTGGCGATGAAACGCTATGACGGTTTGAAGCACTCGGACGATAAGGATGATGCCGTATTTCTCGCGCATTTGCTGCGACTGGGGATTCTGCCGACGGGCTATATTCATCCTCCGCACGAACGAGCGCTACGAGATTTGGCGCGTAAACGAATTCAATTGGTTCGCACAAGAACCCAGCACATCCTGGCCGTCTAAAATATCGCTGCACGTCAATTTGGGCATAGTTTTAGCTGTAATGAAATCAAAGGCTTTTCAGCCGCATCTGTTGACAGGCTGGGCCTGCCAATAGATGTGGCTTTGGCGATCAAGGCCAATGTGGTGGTCATCCAAGCGCTCGAGGCGCAGATCGCCGAGCTAGACGCGCGACTGCTTCAACAGGCCAAGCTACGACCTGAATATTTGTTGCTAAAAACGATGCCAGGCGTGGGTGAAGTACTGGCAACGATCATCATGTTGGAAACCGGTGACATAGACCGTTTTGCAGAGGTCGGCAACTTCGCCTCTTACGCTCGCTGCGTAAAAAGTGCGCATTACTCCAACGGAAAAAAGAAAGGTGAAGGCAACGCAAAAAATGGCAACGCTTACCTCATTTGGGCTTTCATTGAAGCAGCCAATTTTGCCCGGCGTTTCAGTGACGATGCCAAACGATTTTTCGAGAAAAAGAAAGCCAAGACAAACAGCGTGGTCGCGACCAAAGCACTGGCTCATAAATTGGCGCGTGCGAGCTACCACATATTTAAGGAGAAACAGCCTTTTGACGCTAAACGCTGTTTCGCCTGAAGGGCGAGTTAGGTGATGGCCGGCCAACCAAAAGGGGACTGGGCATGAACCACGAAATCCGAGTGGCGCCCGACCATCACCGCCTGAGTGTGTTGTAACCGGGTCGTCCGCCAAGTGAGCCAGTTGAGACTGGACGTGCGTGCCACGCGCGAGCCACAGTTCTGCGACACGTTTTGGACACATTGGCGGCACCAACGTTTCTCTGGGGCAGTTCACTGCCAGGGCGGTGCGTGCTGTATCGCTACCGCTTGATCCAAATGGGTGTCTGGCACGACTCGGTCGTAGCCATTGATGAGGAAACGGGGACGACAGGTTCAACCAGGCAGGTTGAGATAAAGGGGAACCCTACAGTTAAAAGCTGCAGGGCGAGTTGGCTTTTAGCCTTGACTTGAGACCGGCTAATGGGCGTCCCCTTTTTCGTTCCCTAGCCCCGTCAGCGTCAGACGACGGCCTTGCAGTAAGGATGACCCTTTTCTTAACCTGACTGCTCGGGTTTGATAACGAAACCCGTGTAGCGTGTTGCTGCAGGTGGGTGAAAATAACGGATTTGACTATCAGGAATCGGAGTAGACCCGTGTGCGAAGATTTGGACGCTCTTACGGCCGTCCTTGAGCAGATCGAAATCAGGATCACTAGGTCGAACCCGCGCTTTGATTGGTAGCATCTGCTCCCCGAATTTGAACTTACTCCGAGTGGTTACGTAGAAAGAATCGCCATACTTATTCACCGAGGCCGAACCAAAGACTACATTTACTGCACATCCTAGCGTCGAAATATCTCCACCCGAACTCAGTAAAGCAAAAGCATCATAATAGGTCATTTGAGTACTGCCCACGGTCAGGAGACAATGCTTACGATGATCGATATTCATCGTGAACCATGCATCTACAACTTCCCGTAGGGTTCCTGGATGCAGGACAGCGCCAGGCTGAATGCTTTTCGCCAACGTCTGGCGCTCGGGCATTGACGGTTTCTTTTTCTTACGGCGTTTAGGTAAATCGCCCAAGTGACTGGGGATGATCGGTTCCGGGTCAGGAGAGGTCCGATTTACAGGATAACGAGCAGGCAGGGTAGAATCACTTTGACGCTTCTCATTTTTACAGCCTAGCCTGTGTAGTTTAGGTGCCCGAAAAAAGAAGTTTTTCTTTGTAGATATTGAAGCAACAACGTCAACCAGGCATTCAGGGCAAAAAAACAGGAATTCTTCCGTCACCTTAACAGCGTGGGCGAAACTGGCAGACACCGCTGCATCCATTTCCCAACAAACTGCTGAAACCATCAACTCATCATTCATGAAATCCAAAGCCTCAATCGTTTATGCCTTTCAAGAAATCCCCCACCTAACCACTTCGGGAAATGAAGACCTAGGCTTTCTTGAACGTGTAGCCTGCGTTATCCCATAACTTTCTGCTCTGGCGAAAACCGAAAATTGCCAAGCACTCATATTGCGTGGGGACCATTAGAAAATGAGGGCGGATCTATTTACAAGCAAATAAATCCGTCCGCTTTTCCGCACTTTTCCGTTCCGATGACGAAATTTTCACTGTGGCTCCAATTCTGACCATAAACCTCTGCGCCCAATACCGGCCATTAATGTTCCGTAGTCTTCAAAATTACAGACATTCACCTCAGCCTGGCTGGCCCACGTTGCTTCACATTCTTCGCACACCCACAGCAAAAGTTGTGTAGAGCGGACCCGCATTGCTCGAACGTAACCTTGGCCGCACCTTTGGCACTCAATCAGCATGAAAATAATCTCTGACAGGAATGCGGTGTAGTCTAATCCTATCGGCCGAACGCCGCCGATCAAGAAAATCGCCATCCCCTCATCAACCCGCCAACCGACTAGCCTCTAACCGCCTTCATATTGCCGAGCATCCTCCCGGCATCCTGTCCAGGCGGAAGTCCAAACACCCGCGCATAATCCCGGCTGAATTGCGCCGCGCTCTCGTAGCCCACTTCGAAGGCAGCCGCCATAACGCTTTTGGCATTCGCCACCATCAGGGTGCTGGCCTGAAGCAGACGAACCCGCTTCTGGCACTGCACAAGGGGCTCAGGTTGGTGACAGCTTTGAAGTGACTATGGAATGCCGAGACGCTCATTGAAGCGCGTTGCACCAATCACTCAACACCAACGGGCTCGGCGAAGTCGCGGCGGATTCATTGGATTGCCAGGTTGATTCGGGCCATCGCGGTATCCGGCGCGGCGATGTCTCGCAACATCCAGCCATGGGGGCCTTGGAGTACGCGGAAGATAATCTCTCGCTCATAGACGGGGGCCAGGGTCTTCGGAGAAGGGTTCGCCCTGAGCATCGCCGGGCCCGTCATTACTGACCTCCAAGAATGATCAATCCTGAAGCGCGCAACCCGACTACCAAGGCCCTTGGGCTCAAGCCTCCAATGCACGTTTCACCTCAAACGCTCTCACCGTCCCTGATATGGATACCAAGATCGCAACGACCAGATGCAAGATGCGGTTTGAGCGTCAACGCCGGGATTTCGTAATCGCCGTGATTCTGGCGACGAAATGGCAAGGGTTGATCACTGAAGAGCGTATTCAAGCGAGCGGCATAAGCCGTGCAAATGGATTGGAACCGGGCCGCGTCCATCTTGCTGGTCTTATAGATTGGAAAGGCCGGCATGACCGTGAAGCCAGGATAGAAAAGCACCCCATGCTGGATAGGAAATAGCAGGTCATTCAACGCACCATTCACCCCTCGGCCGCTGTAGTGGGATTCCCAACCGCCCATTGTGACCACCAACATGGCGCGCTTGCCTGTCATGCTGCCTTCGCCGTAGCGATCGCCCCAGTGGCTTTCGCTATGTTCGCCGACACCGTAGGCAAACCCGTAAGCGTAGACGCGTTCGATCCAGCCCTTGAGAATCGCGGGCATCGAGAACCACCACAGCGGAAATTGAAAGATGACGGCATCGGCCCAGAGCAATTTGGCCTGCTCTGCCTGGATATCCGCCGGTTGGCTACCAACGGCAAATACACGCTGGGATTCAAGCGCCGGGTTGAAAGGCGTTTCTGCGTCATAACCTGGGGCGTCGTCCGGATCGAGGGATGCTTTCCACCGCATGCCGTAGAGATCTGAGACTTCGACCTCGTGGCCCGCTGTTTCCAGGTGAGTGATCGCAAAATCCTTGAGCGCGCCATTGAGCGAACGAGGTTCGGGATGGGCGTAGATCAGCAGTATTTTCATGAGGGCTCCGCGTTGAATGTGTCCCTCACCGTAAGCCTGTATCCGCTATGATAGAAATGAATTCCCGAAACACATGGTATTTGCATGCACAATAGCTTGCGCCGTCTGGATCTTAATTTGTTGGTCACATTGGATGCCTTGCTGGCCGAGCAAAATGTGACGCGGGCAGCGCGCTTGCTCAATCTCGCGCAACCGACCGTCAGCCTGCAACTGGGCAGGCTGAGAGAGCTTCTTGATGATCCGCTTTTGCTGCCTGGCCCCCGAGGGATGTCGCCCACCGAGCGAGCTCGCGAATTGCAGGGGCCCCTGCGTGACGCGTTGGCCGCGCTGGAAAGCGCACTGATTCCTGCTGCCGCTTTTGAACCCGGACGGTCCCATCAAACGTGGAAGATCGCTGCCAGTGATTATGCGACGACTGCCTTGATCTGGCCGTCGCTCTCGCGGCTCAGGCACCTGGCGCCGTACACGCGGTTGGCGCTTATGAATAAACCGACTGTCGACTTTGCCAAGGATCTGGAAAACGGCCTTATCGATCTGGCGCTGCACACCCGCGATGAAGCGCCGCCCAAGTTGCGTCAGCGCTCCTTGATTCACGAACGCTATGTGCTGGCGGCGCGGCGCGGCCATCCCGCGCTGGCAACCAGGCTGTCGCTCAAAACGTTCTGCGCCCTTGAACATGCCGTCATGTCACCTGATGGCGCCGGCTTCGTTGGCAGTACCGACCACGCTCTGGCAGCTGAAGGTCTGGAACGGCGAGTGGTCTTGTCCGTGTCCAATTTCAACTCGCTGGTCTCAGCATTGGTGCACAGCGATTTGGTTGCGGTGGTGCCGGAAAGGCTGGTGAAACATGAGCCAGCGCTTCACGTCCAGGAACCTCCGCTCGCCATTCCCGGGTTTGAAATGCTGATGTTATGGCCCGAGCGACTGCATCGCGATCCTGCCCATATATGGCTACGCGACCTTATCGCTTCGACGTTGGAAACAACCCGCACGCAGAAATAAATGGGCCGGACCATGAAACGATGACGACTAGCCCCCTGCCCCGCCCGGCGCAAAAGCGCTTTTCAAGCCTCTTCAAGCGCTCTTGAAACCAGCCCATCGCTAATTAGCCATCGCCGCCCAGGATGACCTTAACGTCCATTCGCGCAACCTGGTGCAAAGCGCAGTCGTGCTGCTGGCGGACCTGGAGCCACTGTCCTCCGTTTTGCGGGTGCTCGCGCTGTTACTGATACCTGCCCTTGGCCTGATGCTGATGTTTTACACGCACCCCGCGAGACCTTGTTGTTATCGCGGCTCGGCGGTGAAGACAGAGAAAAGCCCGGCATTTCAGCCGGGCTTTGCATAGCGTTCTAAGCACGCCGTTTGATTGCGACCTTCGACCACAGGGTAAAGGCAACTGGGGGTGTCCAGCCTGAGTTTGATACGTGCTCTTGCAGGCACACGTAATTATTACCTTCGTAAGTCACGCCATCCTCCTTGCGATACCGAAGGTTCAACTGCCACTCGGGGAACTCTGGATCGGTGATGTCTCCAGCAGTTCGAACGCTCAGGCTCTTGCTCGGAAGCGACTCATTTCCCTGAGAGTCTGTTGCCGTGACAAAGTAGCTGTACTGAGTGTTCGGCGTTAAGCCTGAGTCTGTCAGCGTTAAAGACGCCGAACGGCCTATCACAGCCCCATTTCGGTACAACGTGTGTGTCTCGATCGGACGAGGGCCGCTTGAAGCCCCCCAACTCAAGGTCATACCCGTCTCGGTTACGTCCCTGGCGGACAGGTTTGCGGGAGCCGTCGGCCGGTCACCAGGCTCCGACTCGCCGTGAATCAACGGGGCGTAACGATTGTAGAACTCCCAGTTATAGGAAACATTGTCCCTGGTAATGCCATCGTCCCAGTTGATAGACCACGTCATCAGCCCTTTGATGGAATGGCCGGCAGCGTCGAGACGCTTGAATGCATTTACCACTGCCGCAGGATCAATCACATAGCCAGTGGCCGCGGCATCATTGTTGGCCGGTAAGCCAATGACAAATTTATCTGCTGGGATGGCGATGTAGTCCCGAGTGCCCGTCACCAGGCTTTCGGTCAGGTAGTAGAGGAAATCCTCTTTCATCTCATCATTGTTCTGCGCAATCCAGGCACCTTGACCACCGTTGGCCTCCTGAACCCAGATCCCATCGCCACCTTGGTTGTAATACTGAGGCGCGATGAAGTCGTAGTACCCCTCAAGGGCCTGAATGTAGCCAACGTACTTGCCGCCCGTTCTGAGATAGGGAAACTCAGGTGCCATGCTGATGATGAAATGTTTCTCTTCGCCCTTGTAGTGATCCTTCACCAGTTTCAAGGCTGCAGGCAGTACCGTCATGTTGTCAGCGACATCAATGGCGCTTTGCTCAAGGTCGATATCCAACCCATCGAAGCCGTAGACTTCAACCAACCGGATGATCTCATTCGCCAGAGGTTGTTCATCCCCTTTGTGCAACTCGATATGAGCATCGGCGCCACCCAACGAGATCAACACAGCCCTTCCCTGACTGTTCAGCACGCCTACCTGACGGCGAAACTCGTCGTCGGAGAGGTTATAGGGTTTGAAAGTAGGAATGCCCCGGCCTTTCATAAAAGCCACAGCAACAACATTGTAGTCCTTGGGTACATCCACCAGATCTAGATTGGCGAACTGCCCACCTTGATAGCCGTCACTATGACCGGCCGGCCAGTTATGCCAAAAACCCATCAGAATTTTTCTATTGGCAATGCTAGGCATCAAGGTGGCTGAATCACTTACTTTGGACTTCAGCAAAGAAAAATCAATCTTGGTCATTGTTCTATTCCTTCAGAACTGTACTAGGGGCCGTACACAGCCCGACTTTATTTAAAGTTCACATCAAACGCCTGATAGAACGCATTACCCGTATCAGCAACAACCCACAGCAGAACAATAACATGATGACCTTGCTTACCCGTTGGCAGCTTCACTTCATGTTCAACCTTCGCCTTCAATTCGTCGGTATATTCGTAGAAGGGAACCTGGGTATAAAAATCATCATAGAAAGACTTTGGCTCAAGCTGAGCGCGGCTGATACGCTTTTCAGGATCCCAGCCATCCTTAGTAATAAACCAGCTAAAACCCCGAGTCACGTGAGGCATGGTGTATACCCATCTTACATGAAACGCCTGGCCCGGTTCGACATTCAATAGAGGCCAGGTAAATGGGCGATTTAGTTTTTTGCTCATTTCCTCGTCGGTGAAGTTAACGCAGTCGCGTTCATCCGTCTGGCCACCACTGAGGATATAACCATCCGCCGGTGGTACTAGGCTCGCGACGTCACTCTCATAAGGTATTGGGAATGGCCCAGCCGTCAATGATGGGAAGTTCTTACCTCCTTCCATTGCATTAGCATGCCAGTCAAGAATAAGGCCCTCGTCTGTAGCAATAGCAGAACGACTAGGAGGGGAAATGACACGACCGTGCTTCAACTGCGGGTTGGATTCTGGCTTATTCATTGGTTCATTCCTTTGATTAATTGATCTCTCCTCTAGAGGAGAATTCTCAGGCTAGCGCAAGGTATTGGATTGCCCACCATAAAAAATAAATACAACCATAGAATAAATAAAACACACGCTGATGGACTCTCTCAACACCCGCCACCCGCCTTTTCCACACAAAACAAACGGACAAGAGGGTACTACCAGACCGATAGCAACCTATAACCTTTCGAAATATATATTTAGATAACATATAACTTAAACTTTTTGAGCAGGAACATGGACAGCATAAAAATGTCGGCTAAGGTGAGAAAGCGCCCTAGCGAGGCGCACATTAATTAGGCGAAAGAAGTCGTAGGACACTTGCGCGGGACCGATAAGGGGACGGAACTATTCCAAGCAATAAATTCATCTCCTTTTCCCCCAATTTGCTATGGTCATCGGTTGACGACTCCCTGCGCAGGTTGAAAGCTGATAGAACTACGGATGCCTGGAAGCGCCCGTTACAGGACCGCATCGCCCCTGACGCGAGGGCCTCCAAATAAATAGCACTGTCCGCTCGGGTCGCTTTCTGCCGGTCTCAGCCACCCAGTGTGCTGGTCAAGTCCGATGCAAGCGACAGGTCAGGTCGAATACAATGGTGTGCAATACCCAGTTGAGAACGATATGAAAGTTCGAAAAGCCTTACTGACCGATGCAGAATCGGTGTCCAAACTCCTAGGCCAGTTAGGCTACCAAGCCTCGCCAAAGCTAATCCGGGATAAGCTTGAGGCTTTGGAACTTAGCGCTCGGGATGCCGTGCTGCTGGCACAAGACGGTAAAAACATTATCGGCGTCATGAGCTTACACGTACTTGAACTGTTTCATCAGCCGGGTAGGCTCGGACGCATTACCTCCCTTGTCATTGATGACGATTTCCGAGGACAAGGCGTCGGGGCAATGCTGGTTTCCGCTGCTGACGCGTTTTTTATAGAGCAACTTTGCGTCCGGGCTGAGGTGACTAGCAGTGACCACCGAATACAGGCTCACACTTTTTATCAGCAGCAAGGTTACGCGGTCGACGAGCGCCGGTTTGTCAAACGGTATGATTCTTCTGAGGCACAGTACGTTTAAATTAGGCGAGCACGTCACCTTGATCAAAATATAAAACCGGTGAGCGGCGTGTATTGCCCGAACGTTTACCTGCTTCTGGCCAGAAGCGGTCATTCGAACAAGGTTCCTCCGTGAATCTATATGAGTATTAACCACAGCCATGACACTTATCAAAGGCGATATCATCAAATTGACCTACGTCGATTCTACGAAGGCCCTATATGTTGACTGGATAAATGCTCGTGATGCGGCGCCTGGAGATATTGCAGTCGTTAATGAAACTTTTAGCACGGAGTCCGGACTCATCGTCCGTCTATTGTGTGAGCACCGGCCAGGCTTTCAAGAATGGTGCGCCACATTTCATGAAGTAGATTTGACTTACGAACTATTGCTCGTAAAACCAAGTTTCGACGACGAAATTTAAAAGTCCGCTTCGGGTCGAAAATCGCCATCCCAGAGGCTGCTTTCGGCCGAGGCTGTGTAAAAACGTTTTAGGGCCGGTTCAACGGTCAAAACCAGAACGAAAATTTCGTTCCTACGCAAATTTTGGGTCTACTGACTAACCAAGCACAGGCAGATTTTACGTAGCAACGCGGACTTCAAAACGACGCCTGCGTTTTTACACAGCCTGGGCCAGAAGCAGCCGGTGAGGAAAGTCAACTTTCGACCCAGAGCGGTCATCCACTCATGACTATTGGGTTCATGCGCCCACGTCATTTATCAATTCGCGCCAGACGTCCCTTGCCTTCTGCTCCGAGGTAAAGACTTGTATTTTTGGATGCCAGAATTGCCCCTCAATTACGATGCATTCCAAGGTAGAGTCCTGAAACGTAAAGACATAATGGATGGCATCTTTTATAAACCGCTGTTTATCGTGTCGCGGATGAATGGCGTTTCTCTGCTCAAGCTCTGCTAGCCAAGGCGAATTATCTATTCGATGAATTTGGTAATGCTTGAGTCCAAGTCCAATAAGCGCATGACCGCCCAAAGCTTCGTCGTTTGGTGAACCGAATTGAATTTTTTTAACTAGGGGAAAATGGATTACCGCTATTTCGTCCCCAGCGGTGCAATACCGTAAACATAGCTGCGTGTCCGTGGCGAACACGACGGGTTCGGGCGACGTACTTGGCTGTGGCCAGGAGTCGAGCAGTACTACGGTCGTGAATGACATAGGGAAGCCTAGTGAAGAAATAGGGGGCAAAACAGAGTGCGAGAGCGACGCGTTGTCGTCAAACGCTTCTGATCGCGACGGGCTGCTTCTGACCAATAACAACCAGGCATAGGATTCAGCTTTCTGATTTTTTCCGGCCAACGAGCCTACGTGCCCTATGACGGCGAGACTGGGATAACGTTTGGTCCTCGGTGCAATGAGCCAAGAGCGTGGTCAGCTCAACGTCTATCGGAAAGCCATCCTCCAGCCATTTAAGCGCCAGCCCCGACCAATATTCGGAATGCGACGTCAAGGCTGTGATCACCAGCGGCTGCAAAGCTATACCGGCAGGCAGTGTATATTTCCCGCTAAGGGCTCCTACCGTATCTGGCAGATCGAGTGCAGCTGTTTCGAAAGGTTTTTCAAGCAGCGGCAGCAACCAGACGTAGCTGAATTCTTCGTTCATCTTCTCCCCCTGATTGCTAATGGCGATGCTCCGTATTCTAGGAGGCAGCTTTCGCCCGTTGGTTTGTCATTAGAGATCCTTAAGAGAAAGGACGATGAAGCTTCGGTGGTTCAATTCGACACAATTGCCCCAAAGAGACTGCGAGTTACCGCTTCTGGCCGAAAGCAGATTATCCACAGATCAGTTATGACTTCATATAAGCGCCAACCCGCGCGAAAAGGCGGTCGTTGATTTATCTGTCGCCCCATCGCGCACCTCTGAAGCCGTCAATACCCAAACAGCGACTTGCTCTCCAGGTATTCTTCAAACCCCATCTCCCCCCACTCGCGCCCATTACCCGACTGCTTATAGCCGCCAAACGGCGCGGCCTGGTCGGCCCGGGCGCCATTGAGATGGACCATGCCGGTGCGCAATTGCCGCGCAACCCTGCGGCTGCGTTCGAGGCTGGTCGAGGTGACGTAGCCTGACAAGCCGTAAGGGCTGTCGTTCGCGATGGCTATCGCCTCGGCTTCGCTGTCGTACGGCATGATCGCCAGGACCGGGCCGAAGATTTCTTCCCGCGCCACCAGCATGTCCGGGGTGACGTCGGCAAACACCGTAGGTTGCACGTAGTAGCCGCGCTCAATCCCTTGTGGTCGTCCCAAACCTCCGGCGATCAATCGCGAACCCTCGGCGATGGCTTGGGCGATCATGGCCTGTACCCGTTCGAATTGCAGGGCATTCGCCACGGGACCGATGGCGCAGATCGGGTTACTGTCGTCGAAGCACACCTGCGCCAGCACTTCCCGGACGATATCAATCACCGCCTGTTGTTGCGCGCGCGGTACTAGCAGGCGCGTTGGCGCATTGCACGACTGGCCGCTGTTACGGATGCACGCCTGTACCCCGTGGCGCACCGCGCTCGGCAGGTAGGCATCGTCGAGCAGGATATTCGCGGATTTGCCGCCCAGTTCCTGGGACACGCGCTTCACTGTATCGGCCGCCGCCTTGGCCACTGCGATGCCGGCGCGGGTCGAGCCGGTAAACGACACCATGTCCACCTCGGCATGGCTGGCCAGCGCAGCGCCGACCTCCGGCCCATTACCGTTGACCAGGTTGAACACCCCCTTCGGCACCCCGGCCTCATGCAGGATTTGCGCGATGATATACGCCGACAACGGCGCACACTCACTTGGCTTGAGTACGACCGTGCAGCCCACCGCCAGGGCGGGTGCGAGCTTGCAGGTGAGTTGATTGAGTGGCCAGTTCCAGGGGGTGATCAAGGCGCACACGCCGATAGGCTCACGCAGTACCAGCGTCTGGCCCAGACGCCGTTCGAAGCGGAACTCGCGCAGCACTTCCAGCGCCTGCGTCAGATGACCCAGGCCCGCCGGGACATGAGCGTTTCGGGCCAGGGACAGCGGCGCGCCCATCTCCAGATGAACCGCCTCGATCAACGCCTCGCTATGGCGTTTGTAGGCTTCGATGATGCGCTGCAGCAAGTCGATACGTGCCTGGAGCGAACTCGCGGCGAACGCCGGAAAAGCCTGCCGGGCTGCGCCGAGCGCACGGTCTACATCGCGAGCGTCGCCCAGGATGATGCGCGCCCCCCCCTGCTCGGTGGACGGGTTTACCACGGTCTCGACGGTTTCGCCGTGGGGTTTGACCCAGGCGCCGTCAATGTAGAACTCAAACAAATCGTACATACCATCGACTCCCTTCAGGCAACCTGGTTCAAGGCACCCGCCAAGGTGTCGAACACCTGGGCGATCTCCTGCTGGCTGATCACCAACGGCGGTGAAATCACGATGGTGTCGCCCGAACCGCGCACCAGTACGCCGTGCTCAAAGCACCACTGCGCAACTTCACTGCCACGTGCGCCGGCGGCACCGGGACGCGGCTCGAGTTCGACGGCGCAAAGCAAGCCGATGGTGCGTACGTCCAGCACCGGACCCACACCCTGCAGCGCCAGCGCGGCCGACTGCCAGGGCCCGCTGACCGCGTTGACGTGTTGGTTGATGCCCAGTTCGCGATGCACCTCGATGGTCGCCAACCCGGCCGCACACGCCAGCGGATGCGCCGAATAGGTATAGCCATGCATCAGCTCGATGACGTTTGCCGGCCCGGCCATGAACGCTTCGTACACCGCACCGCTTACCAGCACGCCGCCCATGGGCACGGCGCCATTGGTCAGGCCTTTGGCGGTGGTGATCAGGTCTGGCGTTACGCCGAACGCCTGGGCGGCGAAGCTGGCGCCGACGCGGCCAAAACCGGTGATCACTTCGTCGAAAATCAGCAGCACGCCGTGCCGGGTGCAGATCTCGCGCAAGCGTTGCAGATAACCCTGGGGCGGCGGGTACACCCCGCCGGAGCCTGTCACCGGCTCCACGATCACCGCGGCCACAGTGCTCGGATCCTGAATGTCCAACAGTTGTGTCAGCGCGTCGGCGTAACGTTCGCCCTGCTGCGGTTGCCCGGCGCTGAAACGCATACCCGCGTCGTACGGCAGCGGCAGGTGTGACACTTCGCCCAACAACGGACCGAAGTCACGCTTCTGCCGGCCGATACCCGACACCGACAGCCCACCGAACCCCATGCCGTGATAGCCCTTGGCACGGCCGATAAACTTGGTACGGCGGCTGTCGCCGCGGGCCTGGTGATACGCCCGGGCAATCTTCAACGCGGTGTCGACGGCCTCGGAACCTGAGTTGGTAAAGAACACCTGCGCCATGCCGGCCGGGCTGATGTCGATTAGGCGCTCGGCCATCTCCAGGGCGTGGGGGTGGCTCATCTTGAATGACGAGACAAAGTCCAGGCGCCCCGCGGCCTCGCGAATGGCCTCGACGATTTTCGGCTGGCCATGCCCGGCGTTGACGCACCAGAGCCCTGCCATTGCATCGAGCACACGACGCCCATCGGTGGTGGTGTAGTACATGCCGTCAGCACTGGCGAACATCATCGGTTGGTGCTGGAACTGGCGCATCGGGGTAAACGGCGCCCAGAACGCGCCATACTCGGAACCTGTCGGGTTGGAAATATCGTTCATAGCGACTCCTGCAAAGCTGTTCTTGGATGGCCGGTCAGCGTCGGGCGCTGCAACGGGCCGGCGTTAACGTTGACGCTGCGGTCCACATACAACTTGCCGCGCTCAATACGGCAGCTGACACGGTCACAAAACGCCATCTCGACAAACTGCCAGGTCATGCTTAATACCCCGTCGTCGGTCCAGCGCGCCTGCGCCACCACCGGGGTGAGCTCCGGCTGGTATTGGTGATGCAGATAGTGGCCGGTCATGCTGGTCTGGCTTTCGATGCCGTTAGCCAGCCCGGCGCGAATGCAGTGGGTGCCACGGGGGTCGGTGAGGTAGAAGTCGCAATGGTCAGGGCCAAGCACCAAACGTATTTCGCTGACTTGATCTTCGTTGGCCTCCACCACAAACGTGCCGTTGAACTCGGCGTGACGCGGCGAGGTCGACGCCCCAGAGAGAGCCGGCCGCTGCTGGCGTGCCAACAGCGCCGCCAACTCGGCATCCGCCGCGCCGTCGGTGGGTGCACCCAGCGCCGGCAACAGATGTTCCCAGAGCAGGCTGTGCAAGCGCCGCTCGCCCAAGGGCAGCCCGGCGGTAAACGCAATCACCGCGTCATGGCGTGGCAAGACGATGCACTGCTGGCCAAATACCCCGGAGGCGTAGTAGCCACCGTGCAGGGTCATCCACCACTGGTAGCCGTAGCCTTCGCGGCGCGTGACACCCGCGTCGCTCGAGTCGCGGCCCTGGTAGCGCTTGCCGTCGAAGGCCCCCATCCATACATCATCGACATGCCCACGGGTGGCTTCGGCCACCCATTCCCGGGATAGTAACTGCTGCCCTTCCCAGTTGCCTTGTTGCAAGTGCAGCACACCGAACTTGAGCAAGTCCTCAGTGCTGCAACTCAGACCATTGCCGCCGGTGTTGAAGCCACCAGGTGCCAGGTCCCACTCGATGGGCCCCATGGCCATGGGTTGGAAGATACGTGCGTTGCACAATTCAAAGGCCGTCTGGCCGCTGACCACGCTGACAATCGCCGAGAGCATGAAGCTTGAGGCGCTGCTGTAGATAAAGTGCTGCCCGGGTGGGTCTTCAACCGGTTCATCGAGGAACAGCTTGACCCAGCTTTCACTGCGCCCACGCCAGGCCCCGCCGGAAATGCCCTGGCGATGGCCGGTGCGCATGGTCAGCAAATCGCGCACGGTCATGGCTGCCAGGTTTGCGCTGATAGTTACCGGGCAATCTGCGGCAAAAAAGTCCACCACCTTGGCGTCCAGCGACAGCACGCCGTCATCCACCAACAGCCCGATGGCCATGGATACCCAGCTTTTGGTGACCGAATGCTGAACATGCAACCGCTCGGCGCGATAAGGCGCCCAAAACGCTTCGGCCACCACCGCACCGTCGCGGTACAGCATGAAACTGTGCAACTCCAGGCCCGTCGCGTTCACCGCATCAATGAAATCACTCACGCCTCGCGCCGATACGCGTTGTTGGCTGGGCAGCGCCCGCCGCAACGGCAAACTCGTCATCTGATCTATCCCCTCATTTCCACTGCCTTGGCGTGCGACAGGCTGACCCTGTCGCACGCCGTTACCGCTACCAGAGCGCCACGGTGTAACCCAGGATCACTCGGTTTTCGTTGGTGTCACGGGTGAAGTTGCTGGTGGCGCTGGCGTTCTGCCAACGCACAGACACATCCTTGAACGTGCCGCTCTGCACGACGTAGCCGAAGCTGAAATCGCGCTCCCACTCGCGCCCTTCGCCCTCGAAGCCGATGACCTTGGCGTTGTCACCCTTGGCGTAACGCGTCGAGAACAGCAGGCCCGGCAGGCCCAGCGAGGCGAAGTCATAGTCATAGCGGGCATGCCACACGCGCTCGCCGGTCTGGGAGAAGTTGGCCAGTTGGTACTCGGTGAACAGGTAGGTGTTGGTGCCGTCCACGTAGGTGAACGGCGTCGATCCGTACTGTTCCTGGTAACCGCCGCTGAGGCTGTGGCCATGGAGGCTGTAGCCGATTCGGGTACTCCATGCGCGGTTATCCACCTTGCCGGCCAGGGCCGCAGCGTCTTCACTGGCGCTGAAGTAACGAATGTCGGTCTTGAACGTGCCGGGGCCCCACTTGAAGCTATTTTTCAAACCCAGGTAATGCTGTTGGTAGAGGCTTTCCAGTTGCGCGTACTGATAGGTAACGACCGTGGTTGGCGTGAGCTTGTACTCGCCGCCGGCGTAGCGGAACTCATCACTTTTGGCGCTGCTTTTGTAGGCGCCGTACTGGCTGGTAAGGCCCATGTCCTCGTAGTCGGTCGAGTCGCGTTGCTTGACCTGGTCCAGTTGGCCCACGGTCAGGGTCAGCTTGTCGATGTCCTTGGAGGTGAGCGCTGTACCACTGAAACTCTGCGGGAACAGACGGCTGAGGTTGGGTTGCAGGGTGGGCAGGTCCGGCACCATATAGCCCACACGCAGCTCGCTTTGGGCCATGCGCGCCTTACCGGTGATACCGAGTTTGGAGTAATTGTCATGGGCACGGCGTGCATAACTGGGAGAGCCCGGTTCGGCCACGCTTGAGCGCGCCAGCAGCCCGGTGCCGGAGTTATCCGGGCTCGAGTCGAGCTTCACGCCCAGCATGCCGACCGCGTCCAGGCCAAAACCCAGCGTGCCGTCGGTAAAGCCCGATTGGAGGTTGAGAATGAACCCCTGCGCCCATTCGGCGCGCTTGTTCTGTCCGCTGGACTCGCGGTAGTCACGGTTGAAGTAATAGTTCTTCAATTCAAGCGAGGCCTTGCTGTCGGCGACAAAGTCGGCCTGGGCAAACAAGGGCATGAAACCGACGCCCATGACGCTGGCACTGCTGACAACTTTGTTGATGCGGTTATTCATGTGTAGGTTCCTGGCAGACAGGTTGAGTGGGGTTGTTTTTGTTTTCTTCGGCCATGGCTTCGCCTACCTCGCCAATCACCGATTGACGAAGGGTTGGGTTTCAAAACATGGCCTGGGGTGCAGCAGTACCTAAATCACACCGGCACGGAGGCGGTAACTGCCATCCGCACGTTTCTCCAAGGGGCTGGCCGCTGCGAGCAGCCGGCGGGTATAGGGATGTTGTGGGGTGTCGAAAATGGTGTCGCGCGGCCCCATTTCAACCACCTCGCCCTGGTTCATCACCGCCACGCGATGAGCGATGCGCTCCACTGCCGACAAGTCATGGGAAATGAACAGGCAGGCGAATCCGTATTGGCGTTGCAAGCGCTCGAACAACTCAAGAACCTGCTTTTGAATGGTCATGTCCAATGCCGAAATCGGCTCATCGGCAATCACCAGCTTGGGCCGCCTGACCAGCGCCCGGCCAATCGCCACGCGCTGGCGCTGGCCACCGGAGAGTTGATGGGCAAAGCGCTCACGGAACTGCTCGGGCAAGCCAACGTCAACCAGGGTCTCGGTGACCCGCTGACGTTTTTGCGCGGCCGTCAGCCCCGGCTCGTGACGCAGCGGCTCGGCAATGATCTGGCCGACGGTCATGCGTGGATCGAGGGAAGAATACGGGTCCTGGAAAATCATCTGGCATTGCAGGCGGTGTGCACGGTTGGCGGCCTTGAGGATATCCACGCCCTGGAACAGGATGGCCCCAGCGCATGGCGTGACCAACCCGACCACTGCACGCCCGAGGGTGGTTTTGCCCGAACCGCTGCCACCGACCAAGGCCAAGGTCTCGCCCGGTGCAATGCTCAGGTTCACCGAATGCACCACGCGCTTGGGTACGCTGCGCCCCCAGAAACTGCGCGGCCCCGGGTGTTCGATGCACACATCCCGGACCTGCAACAACGCATGGTCGGTGACCGGCAATGGCGCCAGTTCGCCGCGCCGGGGCAGCGCTTCAAGCAACTGCCGGGTGTAGTCGGCCTTCGGCGCGAACAGGATGTCTTCGATACGGCCCTGCTCCACCGCCTTGCCCGCACGCATCACCACTACCTTGTGGGCATAACGCGCCACCAGGGACAGGTCGTGGCTGATGAACAGAATCGCGGTGCCTTGTTCGCGCGTCAGTTCCAGCATCAACTCGATCACGTCCAGTTGTGCCAGGCAATCGAGCGCCGTGGTTGGCTCGTCAGCGATCAGCAGCGCAGGACGCAGCAACATCACCGAGGCCAGCATGATGCGTTGGCGCATGCCGCCGGAGAACTGGTGCGGGTAGGACCCCAGGCATTTCTCGGCATCCTTGATACCGATGCGTTGCAGCATGGCAAGGCAGCGCTCGCGGATCGTCGCCGCATCCAGCGCGGTATGCAGTTTGAGCGCCTCGCTCATCTGCCGGCCAATCGTCAGCGCGGGGTTGAGCGAGACCATGGGTTCCTGGAACACCATGCCGATCCGCGCACCGCGCACTGCACGCATCGCCTTGGCATTGCCGCTGTCCAGCGGTTCGCCCTGGAAGGTGATGCGTCCACCACACACCCGCATCGGTGCTGGCAACAAGCCAATGGCAGCCCGTGCGGCCATGGTCTTGCCGCTGCCCGATTCGCCGACCAGCGCGACGATCTCGCCAGGGGCCATGGTGAAGCTGAAATCATCGACGGCCAGCGGACCGTCTGCACCGACGCGAATCTGTAGATTTTCAACGGCCAGTAATGGGACTGGAACGCTCATGCTCATTTCCTCATGCGCGGGTCGAGACGATCACGCAAGGCATCGCCGAACAGATTGATAGCCAGCAACGTCAGGCTGATAAAAATGCCCGGGAAGATCCCCAGCCACGGCGCCGTCGAGATGTAGGTGCGGCTCGCCGAGAGCATGCTGCCCCAGGTCGCGGCCGGCGGCGGAACGCCCAGCCCCAGGAAACTCAGCGCACTCTCCGAGAGCAATGCCCAGCCGAACATGCTCGTGCCCAGCACACACAGCGGCGCCAGGCAGTTGGGGGTGATATGGCGGAACATGGTGTACAACTCGGAGTTGCCGATCACTCGAGAGGCCTCGATGAACTCCAGCTCGCGCAACGACAACACACTGCCCCGCACTACCCGCACCACTGACGGGGTATAGGCAATGCCCAGGGCGAGCACGATGCCGTACTGGCTGGCACCAATGATCGCCATGATGCCCAGGGCCATGAGAATGCCCGGAAACGCCAGCAGAGCATCGTTGAACATCATCAGCACGCGGTCGGTCCAGCCGCGCAGGTAACCGGCAAGCATGCCGATTACCGTGCCGCAGATAACCGCCACGCTCACCGAGAGCAGGCTGATCCACAGGCTGGTGCGTGCACCAATGATCAATCGACTGAACACGTCACGGCCGAATTCATCGGTACCCAGCCAGTGCGCAGCATTTGGCGCGTGCAGGCGCGACAACAGGTCCAGCTTGAGCGGGTCATAAGGTGTCCACACCACACCGAGCAATGCCAGCAATACCAGTGCCGCGAGTAAGCTGCCGCCGATCAACACATTCAACGGCGGGTAACGCCAGGCACGTCGAGGCTGGGTATCCAGCCCTGTCGGCAAGGCAGGAGTCTTGAGGTTCATAGCTTCACCCTAGGATCGAACAGCGGATACAACAGATCCACCAACAGGTTGACCAACACGTAGATGCAGGTGACCAGCAGCAGGCAACCCTGCAGCACCGGGTAGTCACGGGAGAAGATCGCATCGACCATCAAGCGACCAATACCGGGCAAGGTGAATACGGTTTCCAGTACCGCAATGCCGCCGAGCAAATTGCCGAGAATCAGGCCAATCAAGGTCCAGGTGGGCGCAAACGCGTTGCGCAGAGCGTGTTTCCACAGCACCGCCCCCTCCGACAACCCCTTGGCCCGGGCATGGGCGATGTACTCCAGGCGCAGCACTTCGATGGTGCTGGCCCGCGCCATTCGCGCAATGGCGCCGAACTCCACCAGGGTCAGGGTGATGATCGGCAGCACCACATAGGTCAACGCTTTCATCGGGTCGCTGGCAAAGCCGACGTAACCGATCACCGGCAACCAGCCGAGCTGAATGCCAAACACATAGAGCAGCAACAGGCCCAACCAGAAACTCGGCACCGACAGCAGCAACGTCGCCGTAGCCACCAGGCCCAAATCCAGCGCACTGTTTTGCTTCCAGGCCGCGAGCAACCCCACCGGCACCGCGAGCAGGGTCGCCAGTAACACCGCCACGAGTACTACTGTGGCACTGACGCTGAATCGTTCGATCAGCAACTCCAATACCGGCTGGCGGCTGCTGATGGACATCCCGAGATCGCCACTGAGCACCGACTTGATCCAGATCAGGTACTGGGTCACCACCGAATGGTCCAACCCCAGGCTGCCGCGCATGTCGGCAAGGCTTTTCGGGTCGGCCATGTCGCCCAGCATCAACAACGCCGGGTCGCCGGGGATCAGGCGAATCAAGGCAAATACAATCACCGAGATCAACAGAAGGGTCGGCACCGCCATGCCGAGCCTGTGCAATATGAATCGAAACATAGCGGTACGCCTTACTTGGAAGTGTCGACCAGCTTCACGCCCCACAGGCGCGGCTTGGCAACGGGCCAGGAGCGATAACCTTCAACGCGCTTGCCCATGGCGCCGATGGCGGTACCGTTGTAGATGACCACCATCGGTACATCCTTGAGCATCAAGGTGTGTAGCTTGTCGAACAGCGGCTGGCGCTTGGCGGGGTCAACCTCACGCTGGGCCTCGCGCAAGATTGCCAAGGCTTCGGGGTTGTCCCAGACCTTGCGCGGCTCCTTCTGTTTGTCGCCGATCACTGATTCGTAGCTCTGCGCCGCATCGAAACGCCCCGAATAGGAGAAGGACATCATCTGGTAACTGCCGGTCTGGTAGCGTTCCAGCTGCGTGCCCCACTCCAGGGTCTCCATCTCGATATTCAGCCCCGCCGCCTGAGTCATGGCCTGGCTGAGCAAACCCATGTCGAACATCTGCGGGTAGCGCTTGTTGACCAGCATGCGGATTTTTTCGCCGCCGTAACCGGCCTCTTTCAGCAGGCGCCGGGCCTCATCGAGGTTGTAGGTGTAGCCCTGGCGCGCGGTGTCGTCGTAGTACGGGCTGGCGGTGGGGATCACCGAGTTGTTGACTACCGACAAGCCATCGGACAAGGCCGCCACCATCTGTGCGTAATCCAGGGACAACGCCACCGCGCGACGAATGCGCACGTCCTTGAGCAACGGGTCACGGGTCTGGAACAACAGGCCGCTGATGGTCATGATCGGGCTGACCTGGATCTGCAGATTCTTGACCTGCTTGAGCTGTGCGGCGTCCATCGCCGTCACGTCCGGCAGCAGGTCGACGCCACCCGAGAGCAGCGCGGCCTTGGCCGAGGCCGAATCGGGGATCACCTCGAAACGCACCTTGTCGACAAACGCCTGCTTGTTGCCGGTGTACCCGTCCGCCTCGGCCTCGGCACGCGGCGTGTATCCCTTGAAACGATCCAGTTCGACGTACTGGCCCTTCTGCCATTTGCCCAGGGTGAACGGCCCGGTGCCAATCGGTGCACGCCAACTGCCATCGGCGGCCAGGGAGTCCGGGTGCAGGATGCCGCTGCCGGCACAATCCGGGCGTGCCATCGCGGCGAGAAACAAGCCGTTGGCCTGGTCCAGCGTGAACACCACGGTTTTCGGGTCAGGGGTGGCGACATCGACAATCTTGGCTGCGCCACGCCCGTCGAACTCCGCCAGGCAACGCCACTGGGTCTTGGGGTCCAGGTAGCGCTGCCAGGTCCATTGCACATCCTTGGCCGTCAACCGCTGGCCATTCTGGAAGTGCACGCCGTCTCGCAGGCTGAAGGTGTAGCGCAGGCCGTCCGACGAGACTGCGATTGCACTGGCCAGCATCGGCGCGATGCTGGTGTCTTCGCGATACGCCACCAGCCCCTCGACGATATGCATCATCACCGCATCGGTATTGTCGTCACGGTTGACGCCCGGGTCGGTGCTGCGGATATCACCATTGAGACCAACGCTGATGACCTTGTCTTGCGCGACGGCCATGGAAAAGGTGCACGCCGACATCGCGACGGCCAGTGCCGTCTTTACGTAACTATTCACGGGAGAAAGACTCCTTGAAGAAATTTTCCGGTCAGTGGCGAGGGCCAAGGCAGGACCGGCATCAGAATGAGTGAATCCTTGGTTATTGTTGTACGGCCTGTTCTGAGTGCATCTACCAACGGTGTATCAGCCAAGGCTGCGCTTGCGGCGCAACACTTTGGCGAAGAAGTCCTGGGCAGCCGGCATGGCCTTGATGCCCTGGTGCGCGACGTTGGGCAACAGGTCGAAGTGCACTTGCACGCCGGCGGCTTCGAAACTCGCCTTCAAGCTGGCCAGGCGCTCCGGGCGCGTGCGTCCGGCAGCGTTGGCACCGGCCATGTAGTGTTTGCCCCCTTCGCGGTGGGTGATTTCCCAGGTTTCGAGGTCTGAATCGCCGACCACCATATGCACCGGCAGTTGCTGCAAGGCTTGCAGGTTCAACGGTTTGCCAAAGCGCGTCGCGAAGTCCCGCACGCCGACCCACCAGTCCTGCTCGAAATCCAGCAAGGTCACCGAACCCGGCGCACCGATGGACGCCGCCCAGAGTTTCTCAGGGTGCAGGTAGCAGAACCGGTGGGTGAATTGTCCGCCGCCGGAATAGCCGAACAGCGCAAAGGTATCGAAGCGACGATCGTAGCGCTTGCCGACGCTGGCGATCATGTCGAGCAATACTTGGTCGTAACGGATATCGCCCTCGACCAGTTGCTTGTAGCCATCGCCGTTGCTGTCACCCAGCACGCCGACCGGGAACAGTGGCGACAGGATCACACAATCGTTCCAGCGGCCAAACTCCGCGAAGCCATTGCGATAAATCTCCATCGCACGGGTCGAGCCGTGCAGCGACACCACCAGATCCACTGGCCGGGAGCTGTCCTCGATGGTTTCGGGCACATAGAGGGTGTAGGCAAAACGGCTGTCCTCGTGATGCGAGTACACCGTGGTAGCGCCGAGGTGGTACACGTTTTTGGCCGCGCGCAAGGCCGCGTCGATGGGGTTGGTATCTGAATTGCTCATGTGGAAAGTTCGCCGAATCAGTTCGGACTTGAGTATTGGTCGGGCTCTATAAAAAGAAAAACTAATTAAACTTTATCCAGAACAAACAAAACCTTTACGATCAAGTTCTACCCATGGCTGCGAGTTGATCCATGAGCAACATTCGTTTTTTCAAGACGTTTATCGCCGTCGCCGAGTACGGCAGCTTTGCCGCCGCTGCCGACCGCGTGGCATTGACCAACGCCGCCGTCGGCCAACAAATGCGCGCACTCGAAGAGGAAATGCGCCGGCCGCTGTTCGACCGCAGCCAGCGGCAAATCAAGCTGAGCCGCGATGGTGTGTTATTGCTGCCCAAGGCCAAGCGTCTGCTGGCGGACTACGAGCAAATGATCGCCGAAGCCCCCGACGGCGAGGCCATGGAGGGCGAAGTGTCGATCGGCGGCATTACCTCTGGCATGGGCCTGCTCGCCAATTGCCTGGTGCAACTGAAAAAACTACACCCCAAGATATCGGTCAACCTGATGACCGCCCGCTCCGACGAAGTGGTCAACCTGGTACAGGCCGCCAAACTCGACGCCGCGCTGCTGATCGAGACTGCGCGGCAAAACTTCGATGGCATGAGTTGGACCCTGCTCTACAACGAACCGATCGTCATGCTCGCCAATGCCACCCAGACCGCCGGCATCGACGACGCCGTGGAGTTGTTGAGAACCCAGCCGTTTATTCGCTACGACAGGTCCACGGCGGTGGGTCGCAAGGTGCAGTCGATCATCAAGAGTGAATCGGTCGAACCGCTGGAGATCCTGGAACTGAACTCGATCATCGGAATCGCCGATCTGGTGCGCCAGCAAGTCGGGGTGGCGATTGTGCCGCTGCTGAAAAATTTCGACTGGCACAAAGACCCAAGCCTGCGGGTGCTGCCGTTGCCGGGCGACCTGGCAGTACGCCGGGTGGGGATATTGGAACAAGGCACCAAAAGTGCGATTACAGGGGAAATCCGCAAGTTGCTGATGTCGGCGGTGGCAACGTAATCCTTCCCTTAGCGCGGTTCATTAGTGTCTGTCATCGGGAAAGGCCGTGAACTGCGCCCCTGTCTCTCTGGAAGGACTTCCGGGTTTGTCTCCTGGTTCCAATCTTGCGTATCACCTGGTGGTTTCGGGCATTCCGATTTGAAGCTTGCGATCATCCCTGCCCTCAATCAGCCAATGCTCGATGGTGCGCGTTACGCTCGACCGAGATGATTTCGAGGGCTTTTATGACGGCCGGATGAATTCTGGTTCCTGTTCAGAAGGTTGCACAGCGATCAGTTTGCCAGAGTGAGGAAACAGATTGGTTTTCATCTACATTGGTTTGAAGACTAGCGTTCCAAAGTCCGCACAAGGAAGTCGAGAAAGCCATGACCGACCGCAAGCAACTCCATCGAGACGGCTATGCCCTGCTCCGTCGAGCGATCCCGCCCGAGTGGCTTGATGACCTGCGTACCGTGTTCGATGCCGGTGTAAGGCCGTCGGATCAGTGGCCGGTGCCACGTGGCATGGACTGGCGTTATTCGATGTTGGACGATGATGCGAAAGTCCAAGCTGTGTGTCGCCTGCCCCAGGTGCTGGCGGTGGCGGGTGAATTGATCGGGGAGCGGTTCTTTCTGTCTCAGGTGGAGGGGCGCGAACCTCTTGCCGGTGGCGGCCATCAACAGTTGCACCGCGATTTGTCGGCCCAACGGCCAGGCGACATCGCCATGGCCCTGGCTTTTTTCGACGATTATGGCCCCGAGAACGGTGCGACACGTATCGTCCCCGGCAGCCATCGCCCCGAGCCGGGCGAGCAGCCATTCGACTTCACCAACGAGTCACGCTCCGTACAGCTTTCAGGCCGCGCCGGTGACATCCTGGTGTTCGATGTGGACTTGGTGCATGCGGGCAGTCTGAACTTGATCGGCGCGCGACGGCGCTCGATTCTGATCGGCTATTTTTCGGAACCGCTATACGCATCACACCTGGAAACCGTGGGCCTGCGTAATGTTCGTATGGATACGAGTGAACGCTTCGAGCCGTTGGATTCTGGCTTCGGGAAAGCGGGCATTCCTGCGACATCCGTCCCCCCCTCTACAACTGAATCTACGATCGAATAGACAGTGATGCGGTCATTTGCGCGTGACACACCGCCAGAATTTCATCGGCCAGCGCCAAGTCGTCCGGACAGGAGCGCGAGAGCATGATCGCGCCGACCGCGCGCGCCAGCAGGTCGATCATTTTCACCCTCGCCTCACCCGGCGCCGCCTCCGGCCCGGTCGGGTATTTTTCGCCGAGGGTTTGCAACATGCGCTCGATGCCTTCAGCGAAGGCCGACTTCAAATCGCCCGACTGACGTGCCGCGTCACCGCACAACGCGGCCATGGTGCAGCCCGTGGCGCGCCCGTCGCGATGGTCCCGTGACACATACACATCAATGAAGTCCTTCACGCTCAATGCTTCGGCGCCGATCAGTGACTGCTCAAGGCTTTTCGTCGCGGCTTCGGCCATCAGGTCAGCCTTCGAACCGAAATGTTTGTAGAAACCGCCATGGGTGAAACCGGCGGCGGCCATCAGGTCGGCCACGCCGACCCCATCAAAACCGCGCTCGCGAAACACGACTGAGGCGGTTTCGACGATGTGCTCCCGATTTGCCTGGGCCTGAGCCTTGGACACTCGCATGTTTCGATACCTCGCTACCGCTGGAAATTCATTGGTCGATGATACATGGATGTCGATCATAATCAAAACCGTTGACAGCTTAGATTTCGATCATCATCCTAATCACCAACGATCTGACCCATTACCAACGGACACGGAACACCCTCCATGAGCGATCTGAATCTGTTTACCCCTTACACCCTTGGCGCCCTGACGTTGTCGAACCGCGTGGTTCTCGCTCCCCTGACGCGTAATCGCGCCGGCAAAGGCTTTGTGCCGAGTGAGTTTGCTGCTGCTTACTACAGCCAGCGGGCCAGCGCGGGCTTGCTGATTTGCGAAGCCACGCAGATCTCGCAGCAGGGCCAGGGCTATCAGGACACCCCGGGCATTTACACGCAGCCGCAGATAGAGGGATGGCGCAAGGTGACCGATGCCGTGCACGTCAAGGGCGGGAAAATTTTCCTGCAGCTGTGGCATGTGGGCCGTGTTTCCCACGTGGATCTGCAGCCCCAAGGCGCGGCGCCGGTAGCCCCGTCCGCACTTCGTCCCGCGACCAAGGTGTTCGTCAACAATCGCTTCGAGGACGTTTCCGAGCCGCGAGCGCTGGAGACTGACGAACTGCCGGGCATCGTCAACGATTTCCGCCAGGCGGCGGCAAACGCCATTGCCGCCGGCTTCGACGGCGTGGAAATCCACGGTGCAAACGGCTATTTGCTGGATCAGTTCATCAAGGACGGCGCCAACCTGCGTACTGATGCCTACGGCGGCTCGATCGCAAACCGTGCGCGCCTGCTGCTGGAGGTGACGGCTGCGGTGGTCGCCGAGATTGGTGCTGATCGCACGGGCCTTCGCCTTTCGCCAGTCTCGCCGGCCAATGGTGTATCGAGCAGTGATCCACAGGCTCAGTTCGATTACATCGTCGACCAACTCAATGCTCTGGACATCGTTTATCTGCACGTCGTCGAAGGTGCGACCGGTGGCCCACGCGACGTGGCGCCCTTTGATTTCGATGCCTTGCGCCAACGCTTCAAGAACACGTACATCGCCAACAACGGTTATGACCTGGACCTGGCCACGGCACGCCTTGCGCAAGACAAGGCCGACCTGATCGCCTTTGGCCGCCCGTTTATCGGCAACCCTGATCTGGTGGAGCGGCTCAAGGCCGGCGCGCCACTGTCCGCCTTTGACCCTTCCACGCTCTACGGCGGCGGCGCGGCGGGATACATCGACTACCCGACGCTTGCCGAATCAAGCGCTGCCGCGAACTAGGCACTGGTTGATCGAGCCTGGTTTATTCGTGCATCAATCCCCATTCATCTTTCCGAAAAAGAGCTGACATCATGACTACTCGCCCTACCGTTCTCATCACTGGCGCGTCCACCGGCATCGGCGCAGTCTACGCCGAGCGTTTCGCCCAACGTGGACATGATCTGGTGTTGGTCGCCCGCGACCACTCGCGCCTGGAAACGCTCGCCGCGAAGTTGCGTGGCGAGCACAACGTCGCCGTTGAAGTGCTTCAGGCCGACCTGACTCAACTCAGCGACCTGTACACCGTCGAAACGCGTCTGCGGGATGACGCGCGCATCGGCATCCTCGTCAACAATGCCGGCGCCGCACAGTCTGGCAACTTCATCGAGCAAAGCACCGACAGCGTTGCGCAGCTGGTGGCCCTTAACACCACCGCACTGGTGCGGCTCGCCAGCGCCATTGCGCCTCGCCTGGCCAAAGCAGGTGAAGGCGCGATCATCAACATCGGTTCGGTGGTGGGTCTGGCACCTGAGTTCGGCATGTCGGTCTATGGGGCGACCAAGGCGTTTGTGCTGTTCCTGTCCCAAGGCCTGAGCCTGGAACTTTCGCCCCTGGGTGTTTACGTGCAAGCCGTACTGCCCGCCGCCACTCGCACGGAGATCTGGGATCGCGCCGGTATCGACATCAACACCTTGAGCGACATCATGGAAGTGGGTGATCTGGTCGATGCCGCACTGGTGGGCTTCGACCGTCGCGAACCGGTGACCATTCCTCCGCTGCATGAAGGCGAGCGTTGGGATGCCCTGCAAACCGCGCGTCAGGGGCTTTTGTCGCAGATCAGGCAGTCCGCCGTGGCCCAACGCTATTTGACTCAAGGCTGACCCAGGTCGAGCAGGCCGGCCTCGCCCTTTCTCATTCCACCGACAAGAGCAACTGCAACATGAAGGCATTTTTTATCGACCGCTACGGCAAGCAGAACGGAGTGATTGGCGAAGTGCCCGACCCCGCGGTCGGTGTGCATGACGTTCTGATCCAGGTGCATGCAACGAGCGTGAATCCGTTGGACTCGAAGATCAGAACAGGAGAATTCAAACTGATCCTGCCCTATACGTTTCCATTGGTATTGGGCAATGACCTGGCCGGAGTGGTGGTTCGCACGGGTTCGGCGGTGAAGCGATTCAAGCCAGGAGACGAAGTCTACGCCCGCCCCCCCGAGGCACGGATCGGGACGTTTGCTGAACTGATCGCCGTGGACGAAAACGCGCTCGCGCTGAAACCTTCGAATCTCGATATGGCCGAAGCGGCGTCCATCCCCTTGGCCGTCTTGACGGCCTGGCAGGCGCTGGTTGAGACCGCCCAGGTGAAAAAAGGCCAGAAGGTGTTAATTCATGCCGGATCCGGCGGAGTCGGCACGCTGGCCATCCAGCTCGCCAAACACCTCGGCGCCTTCGTTGCGACCACCACCAGCACGGCGAATGTCGAATGGGTGAAAGCACTCGGGGCGGATGTGGTCATCGATTACAAACAGCAGGATTTTGCCAACGAGTTACGTGACTACGACGTGGTGTTGAACAGCCTCGGCGCCGATGTACTGGAGAAATCGATCAAGGTTCTCAAGCCCGGCGGACTGCTCATTTCCCTTTCAGGGCCGCCGACCGCGCAGTTTGCCCAAGAGCAAGGCTTGTCCTGGGTACTGGGGCAAGTCATGCGCCTGCTGAGCAGCGGTATTCGCAGAAAAGCCCGCAAACATGGGGTGAGCTATGCATTTTTGTTTATGCGTGCCAACGGAGTGCAACTGCAAAAAATCACCTCGCTTATCGAGGCTGGCGTCATCAAACCGGTCATCGATCGCTCCTTCCCTTTTGTATCGACCGCAGAGGCGTTGCGATACGTCGAGCAGGGCAGGTCAAAAGGCAAAGTCACCATAACAATCCAATAAGCGCACCACAAAAGATGTCAGTAGATAACGAGCATGCCGACCCGTATCAGACTCCAACGCCCGAACCCGAGGAGCCGCCACCGCACAACGGGCCCATACAAGAGCAGCTGGAACCGGAAGATGCGCCGGTAGAAAAGCCGGTGATCCTTTGGCGTAGCTTGATGCTTGAGCAGTAACGAGAAAGGCTGCCGTGACAGGCATCTCGGATGGCCTTGCTGTTGTCTTTTCGGAAGTTCGCGATGGTCTTGAGGCCCGTTATCGTGGCCAAGCACCGGCAAAGGAGAATATCCCTTCGCCGCTTGAATCCGCCCCTCAGTCGAGGCGATCGATGGCGCGTGCAAGATTTACGCGTGCCTGCTGCTCGAATGCGTCGAAGTACGGTGCGGTCGTATAGATGCGCCCGCGCGCCAGGAAGCCCTCCAGTACCTGGCGCCGCTTTCGGCGGTACACAAACTGAGGCACATACTGGTACTCGCGGCGGACTTGTTGGTCGTATTCCTCGAATCGCTCGAACGATGCCCCAAGGATCGCCAGATCCGTGTCCACCAACACCGCTTCGTCTGCCGACGCCGGAGCGCCGTCGTGTCGCGTCACCATGACCAGGTCGTAAAGCCTGCGTCGTGTTTCATCGCCGAGGCCGCTATTGCGTGCCACGTCGTCCAACCATTGCGCACTGCGCAACTCGTTGTCGCTGCGAAGGGGCTCGTAGATCGCGTCATGGAACCATAGCGCGAGATCGACTTCGGCGGGAGCCTGGCAGGCAGCGTTGACGAATCGGCGCACCTGGAGGCATTCCTCTAAATGCTGGCGGTTGTGATACGCACGGTGCGGCTCGCAGTAGCGTCGAATGAGTTCTTCGTACGTCTCGCGCGACGCACAGCTGACGCCAAGCTCCGCCCAGACGCGCGCCCAGGCGGCGAAACCCACGCCATCAGGCACCTCGAGGTCGCCGTTTGCGCTAGCCGGGAATCGGCCGCTCCCGTCTGACTGGCCCGTCATCGCTCCTCCTCCGCCTCAATGTAGCGTTCCACCCAGGCGATCAGTGTCGGTGCGGCGAAGGCCGTCGGCAGCAGCGGCCGCGCCGTGGTGGACAGGGTGAACGCGCCCTGGATGAAGCATGTGACGCCAGCCACGAAGGAGTCGAGCCGCCGGGCGCGACGTCCGCATTCGGCGAATCGCTGCCGGAGCAGGCCTTTCAGGAGCTTCATCTGCGCCGCTAGCGCCGCCTGATAGACCTCGCGCACGTCAGGGTCGTGCGCCGACTGCTCGCCGATCATCACCCACGCCGCGACCGCATCGGGCTGCGCGTCCGGGCCGTAGGCAAGGTGGGCTGTAATGTAGGCCTCGAGCTTTTGCCCGGCCGTTTGGGCCGCGGCGGCCCGGGACGCATAACGCTGATGGGCGTAGTCGGCCAGCGAATCGACCAGTGCCACCAAGATCTCGCGCTTGTCCTTGAAGTGATAGTGCACCAGGCCCGGGGCGAGCCCTGCATGCCGGGCGATGGCCGCTATGGTTGCGCCGGCGTAACCGGCCCTTGCCATGACGGCCTGGAGTGCCGCTACGATCTGGCTGCGTCTTTCATCGGTATTCGAGCGTCGTGCCATGTCACTCCCCAATGTTGGTTACACAACCAGCTTAGCATTGACAGAGGTCTCGCTACACCCTAGCTTTGCCAATATTGGTCATTTAGCCAACTTTGGAGGCCGCGATGAATTCCTTCGCTGAAACACTGCTGGCGGGAGCGATTGCTCCATCGGCCACGGTCGAGCTACCGCTTGGTGACGCGGTGCGGTGCGTCCTCGTCCACGGGTTTCTCTCGGCAAGCGAGTGCGCGGCCTTGGTGGAGGCTGCGGAGAAGCGTGGATTCGCCAGCGCAGGGCCTGACTACCCACCCTCCTACCGCGACAATGACCGGATCGTGGTGGACGATCCAACCCTGGCCAGGCGGCTTTTCGAACGCCTGATGCACTTCGTCTCACAGATGCCGGAGCTCGGCGCGGTGGTGAAGGAAGACGACTGGCGCATGGTTGGCGTCAATGAGCGGTTGCGCTTTTGCCGCTACCGGCCCGGCACTCAGTTCCGCGCCCATCAGGACGGTGTACACCATCACCAGCGCACACAGTCGCGCCTGACCTTCATGGTCTATCTGAACGACGATGCATTTAGCGGCGGGGAGACGGTGTTTTTTGAGGGGAGGTCCGCAGCCATGTCGAACCGGGATGCCACGCTCCGTCTGCGTCCCCGCGAGGGCAGCCTGATCGTGTTCGACCACTCGCTCTGGCACGCCGGCGCCCTGGTGGACTCTGGCCAAAAATACGTCATGCGCAGTGATCTGATGTACGAGCCGCAGCATCCCCCGCAGGTCGACGCCCCCTTCCAACCGGACCACAACGGATACATATGGGCGCTTGCCAGCCTTGGCGACATGGGCTTTGCAAGCGCTGGGCGCGACGCAACCATCCGGCTTTGGGACCACGAGGGCAAGTGTTTTGGCCAGCTCGATGGACACACCCAGTCCGTCCTGGGCCTGGTGGAATCTGCGCCTGGTGAGCTTGTGTCGCATTCGCGGGACCGCACGATCCGGCGCTGGTCCTTGGCGACCGGGAAATCAACGCTGGTCGGCACGTCGGATTCGGCCGTGCTGTCCTGTGTACGGCTCGACTGTGGCCGACTCGTGACCGGGGCCGCCGACGGTCGCGTGACGGTCTGGAACCTGGCGACGGGCGCCGCGGACAGGCGCCAGGCCCATGCCTGCTGGATCTGGGCGATCGCACCTTTGAGCCACGGCGGTTTCGCCACCGCATCGGAGGATGGAACGGTCAGGCTGTGGCGGCCCGCGGTGCGGGACTGTGCGCAAGTGATCGATCTGGGCCGCCCCCTGAGGACGCTCGCGAGCTGGATTGACGCCGATGGCAGCGTCATCTTGGCCGCTGGCGACCTTGACGGCAGGGTGCACCTGTTAGCGACCGACCCGATGCTGGAGCACCTGGACTGCCTTGCGGCCCACGACGGGCCGGTCCGGCGCGTGCGATTCGAGGCCCGACACGTGCTGCTGACATGCGGCGAGGATGGGTTCGTAAGCCGGTGGGACCTGCCGTCACGGCAAGGGGCTGTCATCGGGGCGCACGAAAATTTTGCAACCGATGTTCTTCCCACCAGGACCGGTGGCTGGATCAGCTGTGGATACGATGGCCGGATAATTATGCATGGCGCGAAGGCCTAGCGCTCAGGCGGACACCGTCGTGTGCACCGTGTCTGCCGATCGGCCGGCTCAGCTTCCGGCCGAGGCGGTGTAAATGGAAAAGTGGTGGCCGAGTGGGCCTGCAGCGCGATTCTTCACACGCGGCACAGACCCGAAGATTAGTTGCCCCGGCCGCCGCCAAACGACCATTCATCGCTGGCCGTAGTGCTGATCACCACCATTACATCCTCCTCGTTGAGACCTGGCGCACGCCTCAGTTTTTCGACCAGATCACGGTAGAAACGCTGTTTCGTCTCGACGCTTCGAGGACGGCCAGCGGTAATTGTAATCAGCACAAAGTCATGGCTCCGCGGTCCACCCAGGTAGTCGGGATCAAATATCAGCTCGCCCACTTCATGCTGGTGAATGACCTGGAAGCGATCGGCCTTCGGCACCTCGAAGCTATCAACCAGGGCGTCGTGCAACCCCTGGGACAACGCCCGTAAATACTCGGCCGATTTCCCCCGGTGCAGTGAAATACGTGAAAACGGCATACCAGTGACTCCCATGGCTAAATCGACAAGGGGAAAACTATCAAGTCGCGACAGTTCCGAATATCAGATTTAATAGAGGTGATCATCCCAAATTAGTGGACCATCCAATGCGCCGCCCGACCTTCGATCTTGATGTATTGCGTACTTTCGTCACGGGCGTGGAGTTCAACAGCTTTGCCAAAGCGGCGGATCGTCTCGGTCGATCGACTTCCGCCGTGAGCGCTCAATTGAAGAAACTTGAGGAACAGATCGGCACGCCGGTACTGACCAAATCTGGTCGAGGGTTAGTCTTGACGCCCGTAGGTGAATCACTGCTCAGTCATGCCCGTCGATTGCTGGAATTGAACGACGGCATTTTCCAGACCCTGCATGAAAGCCAAACCGCCGGGACAATTCGCCTCGGGCTGCAGGAAGACTTTGGGGAACATTTACTGAGCCAGATTCTCCGACGCTTCGTCCAGGCTTACCCGATGGTGACTCTCGAAGTCCGGATCGCGCGTAACGCCGAATTGCTTGCGCTGGTCGAAAGCGCTGGCCTGGACTTGGCCCTGACGTGGGACACTGGGCAGACGTCGCCCTATGCCACGCGACTGGGCGAAACACAGATGCACTGGATCGGGGCTCGTGACACGCTGGCACTTACCCCTCTTGCTGACTCACCGCTGCCATTGATCATGTTCGACGCGCCTTGCGTGTTGCGTAGCACTGCCACACAGGCGCTGGATGCCGCGCAAGTTCCCTGGCGAATCGCCCTGACCAGCCCCAGCGTCGCTGGCATCTGGGCGGCCGTTGCCGCTGGCTTGGGCCTGACTCTGCGAACTCGCATTGGGCTGCCGAGTCATCTCACCGTCATTTCCGGCTTACCGCCCGTACCAAGCCTCGGCTATGTGCTTCACAGCAGTGAAGAAGACCCGACGCCCGCCGTTAAACAACTGGCCGAGTTGATCAAAACGAGTCTGCAGGAGCAGACGTATGGTTTTGCGGTTGCGCAATAGTTGGAGGCGTCAGATGGCGGTGGCCGCCCCATGCAGGTAAGCCCGCAACCATCGCGCCCACGTCCTGACGGCCTTCCCGCAGGTCCAGCAGCAATAGGCTCGCGCCGCCGTCGCGACCGATCGGCAATAATCCCATTGCGGGGAAGCCGGGCTGAGTTCGCAGTTGCTCCAGTTCAAAGGGGTTGGATTCATACTCTGCGTCCGGATCCAGCCCGTACAGCAGTCAGTGATATCTCGAAAAGGCATTGGGTGGGACGCGGTACCAATCAACCTTCTTTCTCCGGCACGCAAACAGTCGTTCTATCGTAGACTCAAACCGTACTTGAATCTGAGACACGTGCAGTTCGAACAAATAACGCGTGTACCTTCTCCCAAAAATTCCCCCCGAGTACAAAAAAGCTGCCAATCAGCATGGCGTCACCCAACACCTGAGCCTGCCAGAGGTTCGGTCTGAGACCTGGCCAGAAAGTATCGACGTAAGGTTCGAGGAATGCTGAGATCAACGGCAAGCAGAACATTACGATGCCGATTCGATGACGAACCGGACCAACTTCATTGTCCATAGAAGGCACAAGCCCGGACACGTAACCGAACACGCTGCGCTTCAACTGCTGGAAGCCTGCCTTACCCATTACAGCGATGACGAGAATCAGCAGGATTTTGTTGCTGATAAATAGGACCCCACTCAGCGCCGCGATCTTCGAACCAGGCACTTCAAGCGCAGCCGCGACCGGCACCATGAGCCAAGAGCCGAGCATAAGACAAATAATGGCTATACCCAGTTTGAAGCGCCATTTAGCGGTATGGGGGGAGTTCATGGCTGTCGTACCTTTTGGCTTGGTCGTTTCAGATGTGAAGATGCTTGAAAAGCGTAGCAGTCTGCGGACGATCAGGGCGTCTATGCTCCTGTAATCTTCCTTGACCGGGAAAAACGCATGCCTCTGACGCGATCGGGCCAACTGCTGGTGTTTGGAGTGCTCGGCTTAAGTGGCTGCGTGCGCCTGGGGCCAGACTTTCAGTCACCCAGGGAAGCGTGGCCAGGACACTGGACCACCCCTGCCCTTGAGCACGTCAGTCAACGCAGCCGGACCCCGGACTTTCGTCAATGGTGGCAAGTTTTCGACGATCCGGTCCTCAACCGTCTGATTGCCGAGGCGGATGCCAACAATTCAGACCTTAAAGTTGCCGGTCTGCGGGTGATTGAGGCTCGGGCCCAGTTGGGGATCGCCCAAAGCGGGCGTTACCCACAACTGCAGCAAGCCAGCGCCGACAGTCTGTACTTCAACCGTAAGCAATCCGGCGGGAGTAATCCGCAGAACAGCCATTTCTGGCAATACGGTGCGGGGTTCGACATCGGCTGGGAACTGGACTTCTGGGGACGCTTCAGTCGCGCCATTGAATCATCCGATGCCAGTTACTTCGCCGCCCAGGCCAATTACGAAGACGGGCTGGTTCTGCTACGCGCCCAACTGGCGAGTACTTACTTTTCGCTGCGTACCACCGAAGCACGTTTGCGCGTTGCCAAGGAAAACGCCAAACAGCAAAAGCGTAACTTCGAGATCACCGAAAAGCTGTTCAAGAGCGGCCAGAGTGCAGAACTCGACCTGCAACAAGCCAAAACCCAATACCTGGGCACCCTCAGTACCATCCCCAACTTCGAAGATCAGGTTCTGCGTACCCGTAATTCGTTGGCGGTATTGATTGGACGACCGCCCGGCACACTACCGCAGCTGGTGGAAAATGAAGGATTGATCCCGCTGGTGGACCGGACGGTGCTGCAGGATGTACCGGCTAATCTGCTGCTGCGTAGGCCCGACGTGCGCGCCGCTGAACTCAATGTCGCGGCCCAATCGGCCCTGATCGGCGTGGCCGAAGCCGATTTCTATCCATCGCTGACCTTGCTGGGCAGCATCGCTTGGACGACTGACACGCTCAATGGCACGCCCAGGAGTCTGGACCTGATCGGTGGCCCGAGTCTGCGCTGGAATCTGTTCGACCATGGCCAGATCAGTAACAACGTACGCGTGCAGGATGCGCGGTTGCAGCAACTGATCGAAGCTTACCGCGAAAGGGTGCGCCAAGCTGCACGCGAGGCAGATGACGCAGCCAATGGACTGATCAAGTCCCTGGAGCGCGAAGCAATCCTGCGTGAGGCCGAAGTCGCCGCCAGGCGTTCATTGGTGCTGGCCAGCGCCCAGTATCGTGAAGGGTATTCGGACTTCCAGCGGGTGCTTGACTCGCAACGCGCACTGCTGGAGCAACAGGACAATTACCTGGTCAGCCGAAGCGATGCTGTCAGCAATTTGATTGCCCTATACAAAGCGCTGGGCGGTGGTTGGCACAGCGCCCTACCGAAAGTTGACCCGGCCACCCGCCAGCAAATGGAAGCGCGCACAGACTGGGGCAAATGGCTGGATGAGCCCTCGGCAGCGGGACCCAAAAAGGAAAACAATCATGAGTGAAGCCGCGCAGCCCTCCCCTGATGCCTCTTCTCCCAAGGCGCCAGAACCGCCCGCTGATCCAGCGTCAAAAGGCATCAAGTGGGTACTGATTTTAATCACACTGAGTCTGGTCTGGTACTTGTTGGCTGACCGCATTACGCCTTATACGCAACAGGCTCGAGTAGGAGCGTTTGTGATTCCGGTAGCTGCGGAAGTGGCTGGTCGAGTCATCCGCGTCAACGTGCGTAACAATCAAGAAGTCAAGGCGGGAGACGTGCTGTTCGAAGTGGATCCTCAGCCCTATCAGATTACCGTCGACCGTGCGCGTGCAGATCTTGAGTCCACCCGTCGACAGATCGGTGCCAGCACCGCCGGCATCGCCGCGGCACAAGCCAATTTGCAAGCGGCCCAGGCGAATGAACTCAAGGCGCAGCAGGATAACCAGCGCCTCGAGGGCTTGTACCGCGAAGACCCCGGCACCATTTCCGTACGCCTGCTCGAAGTATCTCGCGCCAACTACAAACAAGCGGTCAGCCAGGTCGCCGCCGCCCGTGCCGAAGTCCAGCGCGCGCGCGAGCAGGAAGGTGGCAGTGCGCAAAACAACGCCTTGCTGCTCAGCGCTGCCACCGCGTTGTCGAAAGCTGAACTCGATCAGGCTAATACACAGGTTCGCGCACGCTCGGCAGGTTTGATCACCGATCTACGCACCGACGCTGGGCAGTTCGCAGCCGTCGGCAGCCCTGTCATGACCCTGATCGCCATCCACGATGTGTGGATCAGCGCAGACATGACCGAAAACAACCTCGGCCTGGTCAAGCCCGACACACCGGTTGCGATCGTCCTGGATGCAGTGCCAGGCGAAGTGTTCGACGGGCGCGTACGCAGTGTCGGCTACGGCGTCAGCGTGGGTCAAACGCCACCCCCCGGGACCTTGCCAACAGTGCAGAACAGCCGGGACTGGCTTCGTCCAGCACAGCGTTTTCCGGTGATCATCGAATTTTCCGAGGACTCCATGGCCAGGCTGCGTGACAGTCGCACGATGCGTGCCGGTGGCCAAGCCGAGGTCATGGCTTTCCCCTCTCAAGGCAACCCGCTGAATCCACTGGGCCGCTTATTTCTGAGGCTGATGAGTTGGCTGTCTTATGCCTACTAAGCGGATGCCAAGGACTCAGCGGGCGTTACGCCTGGCTACAGGCACCGCGCTGTGCCTTGCCGCCAGCTTCGCGATGGCCTTGCCGATTCCCTTTATCGCGCCCGTGTTTGCGGTACTACTGCTCGCGACCCTCAATCGGCCGTTGCAACTCAAGGCCGGACTGACACTTGCACTGGCAGCGATGTTGACCACCGGTGTAGGCCTATTGCTTATCCCGATCCTGCGCTACTACCCGGTCAGCGGCATTCTCCTGATCAGCGTCAGCCTGTTCCTGGTTTTTCGATTTGGCTTGCGTGGCGGCAATAACCTGATCGTCACGTTTCTGGTGATCGGCCTGACCATGATCTCCTCAGCTGGCTTCGCCGATTTTGACTTGGCGATGATGATCATCGGTGCATTAGTCAAAGGCTTGATCCTCGCCGTCATCGTGCTCGCGTTAAGTCACTGGCTGTTTCCCGAGCCAGCCAATACGCCGGCACCACCCGCGGCCCCGGCCCTGCGAGCGGAAGAAGTCGACAGGGTTGCGTTGCGTGCGGCGCTGATTGTATTGCCGACGTTTCTGGTGGCCCTGATCGATCCGGCCAGTTACCTACCCATTGTCTTGAAAGCGGTCAGCCTGGGTCAGCAGAGCTCCACAACGACGACGCGCAATGCCGCTCGAGAATTGATTGGCTCTACCTTGTTAGGCGGCCTGCTGGCCGTGCTTTTCTGGTGTGCACTCAGCCTCTTTGTACACCTATGGATGTTCTTCCTTTGGATGCTGCTGTTCGGTCTCGCACTCGCGCGCAAGCTATATGCACTAAGCCCTACACGGTTGAGCCCGGGGTTCTGGCTCAACAGCCTGATCACGCTGATTATCCTGCTGGGCCAGTCGGTTCAGGACAGTATTGCGGGCAAGGACGTCTACACGGCGTTTGCCGTGCGCATGGGACTGTTTATCCTCGTGTCGCTGTATGCCTGCCTGATGGTTCATGTTCTGGATCAGCGACAACCAAAACAAGCTCAAGAACTAATCGGATAGCACTTCGTTAAAGGCAACGTATAGGGGTTGTCGAGCGTCGACGCCAGGGTGCATGGCGATTTCCTCGTCGACAATGGGCCCAGGCTGTATGAGAACGCCTGGGCCCTTTTGACGTCTGCGTTGCTAGGTAAAATCTCCCTGGGAGACCCGGCCGGTTGCAACAATAGAGAGCACTCTATTCATCTGGCGTTACCTCCGTAATGTTGGCCATGTTTTCAGCCGTGGCTTTGGTCGAGTTCCCTGCGATGGTGTTCAGATAAAGAGCCTTGACGAAACCGGGGCCGGTTCCCACGGCAACGTCGACTGGAGCGCCAGCGTTATCCGGAATCAACTTCCCGCTCGTATCCTGTTCTTCGTTCAGCTCTTGCTCTACCAGCAGGCTATAGCGGGTAAATTGGATAAGCTGAGGATCGGTTATCGCGATGGCCGCCAAGGGGTCCCAAAAATACAGATAGTTGCCGATACCGGGCGCTATGGTCGAGCTTTGCAGCACCTGTGTGAGGAATTGAGCAACCGGGTTGGTAATACGGGAGAGTTGTCGCAGGAAATCCTGCGTAATGAGGATCTGGTTACAGGCGTTTAGCGCAACCAATTGCACTGGGATCCCGCTATTAAAGACATATTGGGCAGAGAGCGGATCCAGGAAGATGTTCCATTCGGCCACTTTATTGGTGTAGTAGGGAGTGTCGCCCAAGGCGTCAATAATATTGCCAGGCGCTCCGGGCTGGACGTATTGCGGCAACAAATTGCCCCCCATCATAACGATGCGGTCTACTTTGCTGCGCAACAAATCTTGTAATGCGGCGTCGGTTTGAGCTTGCTGGAACAAATGCCCCCAGGTCGTGCCCCCGCCTATCATCAATACGGTGAATGTGTGATCGGCATTTTTCAGTGTTTCCCTTAGGAAAGCGACCGCATCGGTTCGCGTGGGATTGAGGTTTTTCCGTGGAAACGCAGCGTCGTAATGTTGATCCGCTGCCTGGCGCGTTTCAAAGGGAAAGGTATTGCTGTACACCATGGGGCGCTGAAAACCAGCGGCAACGGGGATGCGCTCGATCTCTGGGTCATTGAACAGCGTGAGGAAGTTACTGATGTTTTCAACGCCGTGACTCAAGTGAACAGCGCCCACCCCCGTCACTGTGATGCCTTCGACCTTGACCGCATGATGCTTTAGCAAATACGAGATGGCCATGAAGTCGTCGAAATCGACGTCGGTGTCTATAAGCACGTGTGTGAGGGGTTGTGCAGACATAATGTTAGCCTCCTGGCTAATGAAGAATTTACGTCCAATATTCAGTTTTCCGTCAGCGGTCGCCTCCCCGCCGCAGGCACAAATGAAACAGTAGCACCGCCCAAGATAAACGCCTGTGTAATATCGTCTCGTGATCGATTTACCGCTGCTCGGCCACCAGCAGCGACGACTGCGGCGCAGGAGACTCAACGAAGGATGCCCAATGGACTGTGTGATTCGAAACGCAATAAGTACGGACGCCGCAGCAATAAGCGAGGTCGTAGTGGCTGCGTTGCGCGAATCCAATGCTCAAGATTATTCGCCAGACATCATCAAACGAGTGCAACAAAGCTTTTCACCCTCGGCGATCCTGTCCCTTCTAACCCAACGTCAGGTGTATGTCGCGAGCATTGACGGTCATCTCGTCGCAACAGGAAGCCTTGATCGAAACACCGTCCGAAGCCTATTCGTTGACCCGGCCCATCAGGGGAAAGGCATTGGGAGTCGACTGATGGCGACGATTGAATCAATGGCCGCGCAGAGCGGCGTGAAGCTGTTGCGTGTCCCCTCCTCGATCACTGCCGAAGGGTTTTATCTTGCCCTGGGTTTCCTGAAAATCCGGGACGAATTTCACGGCGTCGAGCGCACCATCATCATGGAAAAGGTTCTGGGCGATTAACCTTACCTCTTACAAAAACCCTCAAAGCAACCTTTAAATGCCAGAATCTCCTCACTGGATGTTTTGGAGACCACCATGCTTCGCACGTTTGAGAAATGGCTCGACCCCTTCCCGCCCGACGAAGTACCGCCGCCGCCTGATGGCCTGGCGCGATTTCTCTGGGCCTGCACGCGCGGTGCCCGCGGCTATATTCTCGCGCTGGCGCTGCTCAGTGCCGGTGTGTCGATTTACGAAGCCTGGCTGTTTTCTTTCCTCGGGCAGGTCGTGGACCTGCTGTCGACCTGGCAGGCCGGTGGCGATGCGGTGGTGCAGGAAAGTCGCGTGCTGTGGGGCATCGGCATCGTATTGCTGACCAGCATTGGGCTGGTCGCGTTGCGCACGATGGTGCAGCACCAGATATTGGCGATCAATCTACCGCTGCGGCTGCGCTGGGATTTCCATCGGCTGATGCTGCGACAAAGCCTTTCGTTCTTCTCCGATGAGTTCTCCGGCCGCGTCACCACCAAGGTGATGCAGACGGCGCTGTCGGTGCGCGAGGTGCTATTCACCCTCATCGAGGTCGCACCGGGGATCGGCGTTTACTTCATCGCGATCATCGCCCTGGCCGGCGGCTTCGACCTGAAACTGATGCTGCCTTTCATTGCCTGGGTCGCGTTGTTCGGCCTGGCCATGCGCTACTTCGTGCCCCGCCTGGGAGAAGTCGGGCAGGAACAGGCCAATGCGCGGTCATCGATGACCGGCCGTATCTCCGATGCCTATACCAACATCACCACGGTGAAACTGTTCTCGCACTCAAAACGCGAAGCCCACTTCGCGCGCGCTGCAATGGAGGATTTCAAGCAGACCGGCTTGCGTCAGATGCGCCTGGTCAGCCAATTCGAAATCGTCAACCAGGCACTGGTGGTCGCGTTGATCATGGGTGCAGGCGGTTATGCCCTATGGCTGTGGCACCAGGGCGAAGTCGGCGCAGGTGCCGTGGCGGCGATTACCGCCATGGCGTTGCGCATCAATGGCATGTCGCACTGGATCATGTGGCAAATGACCTCGCTCTTCGAAAACATCGGCACCGTGCAGGATGGCATGGCCACCTTGACCCGCGGCCCCAAGGTGCAGGACGCGCCGCACGCGAGTGCGCTGGTGACCACTGGCGGCGCGGTGACCTTCGACAATGTGAGCTTCAACTACAACGGCGAACGCCAGGTGCTCGATGGGCTGAGCCTGACCATCCGCGCTGGGGAGAAAATTGGCTTGGTGGGCCGCTCCGGCGCCGGAAAATCCACGCTCATCAACCTGCTGTTGCGCTTCTACGATGTGGACAAGGGTGAGATTCGCATTGACGGGCAAAACATCGCGCACGTCACCCAAGACAGCCTACGCAGCGCCATCGGCATGGTCACTCAGGATACTTCCCTGCTGCACCGGTCCATTCGCGACAACATCGCCTACGGTCGCCCCGACGCAACCGACGAGCAAATCCGCAGCGCCGCCGCCAATGCCCAGGCCGATGGCTTCATCAGCCAACTGAGCGATAAGCATGGCCATAGCGGCTACGACACCCTGGTCGGTGAGCGTGGTATCAAGCTGTCGGGCGGCCAGCGTCAACGCGTCGCCATTGCCCGCGTGATGCTCAAGAACGCCCCGATCCTGCTACTGGACGAGGCCACAAGCGCCCTGGATTCAGAAGTCGAAGTGGCCATCCAGGAAAGCCTCGATGACATGATGCAGGGCAAGACCGTGATTGCCATCGCCCATCGTCTGTCCACGATCGCCGCCATGGACAGGCTCATCGTGATGGATGACGGGCGCATCATAGAACAAGGCACCCACACGGAACTGCTCGGGAAGAACGGTACCTATGCGCGGCTGTGGCATCACCAGAGCGGCGGATTTCTGGGCGAGGATCAGGGGGTGGTTGAGGCGGTGGAATAGTCATGGGCGTGGGCGGTTTAGGGCGATCATTGGCCGCCCTGAACAGCCCTCGATATCTGTTTTTCGTCATCCAATATTATTGGCATTCATGGAGGATTCTGACTGATGGCACGCGTGGGTTTGATACTGACACCCGGTTTTGCAGACTGGGAATATGCTTTCATTGCTGGAACTGCGTCCCCTTTTTACGGGATCGACGTCAGGTTTTTCGCTCCGGCTACGGGGCAGTTCCGCTCGCAGGGTGGATTGGCTGTCACGGTCGATAGCAGTTTGCAACAATGCCTGGACTGGAAGCCGGACGTTGTTGTCGTCATTGGAGGAATGATCTGGGAGCGCGCAGAAGCACCCGATATTCGAGACTTTCTTCATGCCAGTCGCTCAAGTGGCGCGACGATTGCCGGTATCTGCGGGGGAACGCTGGCACTTGCGAGGGCCGGGCTGCTCGACAGAGTTGCTCATACCTCGAACAGCACAGAGTTCTTACAACACAATGCCGTAGGTTATGAAGGGCACGCGCTTTATCGAAGCAGCCCGGTCGCTGTGGTTGCGGACCGCATCATAACGGCTCCAGGCCCCGCCCCCGTTAGCTTCACCTGCGCAGTGTTCGAAAGTGCCGGGCTGTCTTCAGAGATCATTGCTCAGTTCAGGTCAATGTTGGCAGCGGAACATGGGTGACTCTCTCGTCCTACAAAACAGCTGATCGGGTAATGGGTTCGAGTGGCCGTTTTCAAGGTTATCGAGGGAATTGAGTGTTGCAGTGGCACCTCCGGAGTCTGCCCTCGATTCAGATATGATTTATAGAACAAGGCCACATGAAAAAGTGAAAACGAAAATATTATTCATCGCTTCGCTAGGAATTTTATCGCTGATTCAAACATCCCTGTCCTTCGCGGATAACGCCAATGGGAAAAATCTCTATGTACAGAGATGCGCCATGTGCCACGGAACAGATATCAAAGGAACAGGACCACTGGCCAATAAAAGCAATCCCCCTACGCCTGACCTTACAACCTCCGTTTTCAAAAAAAGACTGAATGATTATCCGGGCGTTATCGTGTCTTCGATAATCCTTCGTCCAAATGGGGACCTGATTCCAAGAACGTTGCGAGAGAATGGCGTAAAGCTAGCGCCGTACGCTTGGCGGGTTCAGGATCTGCGTGATTTACATCAATACATGACTGGGGTGATTTCAAAAAATCGATGATTTTGAGATGAGAGGTGAGCATGTGGGCCCGTTCCCCGGCTAGGGCCCACATTCTTACTGGGCCAATCCTCCACTTCCAACTTTGTGACAAAAATAAAATGCACAAGAAGGCACGTAGGCAAACCAGCAAGGCTTGCAATCGAAGCTAGATTACGGGTTTGGCGACCGAGACTCTCTGCTGCCGATTAAACAAGCGACTGTCAAATACACTTCATTTCCTGGCAATAAAATTCGTCACACCACGACGGATGAAAAGGGAGCCTTTGCGCTCAGTGGTTACACTCTTTGGTCGCTTCCCTATATTTGTTGTTCCATGAGGCGTCGGTCGCTGATCCAAGTCACAGCGCCTGGCTACGTTGACTGGGAAGTCATCTCTTATTCAGACGAGCCCGTTGCACAGCCGCTTATGGTTGAGTTGACTCCAGAGTAGTCAGTTCTCATCGCAGCCCTTGCGCAACGTAAGCGTCAGCCCAACTCACCTTGCGCAAGCTGCTATCGGTCGCTTAAAAGTCAATGGCTAATCGGTTCCGCTTTGCACATCACTGCAACCCCATAGCCGTTGGCAAAACGCACTCTCTAACGCGAAGCTGTGATCCCTTTGCTCATCCGTGATTTAACGGTATGTTGAAGTCCTCAATTCAAGGACGACCCATGGCCATCCACGCACCCGCCCCCATGCAAAAACACTTGGCAGTGTTAATCGACGCCGACAATGCTCCCGCAGCAATTGTTGAAGGTTTATTCGAAGAAATCGCCAAGTACGGTGTCGCCAACGTCAAACGGATCTATGGCGACTGGACCGGCCCTCAGTTGGGTGGGTGGAAAAAGGTGCTACTCGACCATTCGATCCAGCCTATCCAACAGTTCGCGTACACCAAAGGTAAGAACGCAACAGACAGTGCCTTGATCATCGACGCAATGGACCTGCTGTACACCCGACGCTTCGACGGTTTCTGCCTGGTTTCGAGCGACAGTGACTTCACCCGCCTCGCTTCGCGGTTACGGGAAGAAGGTTTGACGGTCTACGGGTTTGGTGAAGAGAAAACCCCGAGACCGTTCGTGTCGGCCTGCGACAAGTTCATCTATACCGAATTGCTGCGCGGTGAAGCGCTTGTTGCTGCAAGCAATGGACACGGTCGACTCGAACCCGAGCCACGCGCTGAAATCGAAGCCACCAAAACCGCCAGTACGGCCGAAGCAAAGAAGCTACCCAGGGCACCAGTCAGTTTCATCGCAAAGATCCTGGATGACATTGCCGACGAGGACGGCTGGGCTCAATTGGGCGCGCTGGGCACCAACATCAGCAAATTAAGACCTGAGTTCGACCCTCGCACCCATGGTTATAAAAAGCTCAGTGAGTTGATCAAGGGATATCCAGATACGTTTGAACTGCAAACTAAAGGAGCGTCGGGAGTGGGTGGTTCAATACTCTATGCCCGGCACCGACAGCCGAGCTCGTAGCCCCCGTCACCAACGACTGCTTCGGGCCCAGAGTGTGTAAAAACGCTCACGGGCCTCATCGCTTGGAACATTGACGTTCGTTGGTTGAGCGATCGTATGGTCAGTGCCGCGGGGCGCATCGGTAGCGTCCTGGAACACGTAACGCCGCTTTTATAGCCTATCGGATGGGCCAGAATCAGCCTTTTTCAGGCCGTCAGCGCGTTTATCAAACCGTTGGTACCGATGATTTTCATGACCCGTTTCAAGTTGTAGGCGAGCACATTCAAGCTCATCTCCGCACTCACCCCGGCCAGTTTTCGCGTCAGGAAGTGCGTCGCTCCCATCCATTGTTTGAGCGTCCCGAAGGGATGCTCAACCGTCCGTTTTCGGACTCGCATCATCTCCGGGGCTTTACTCAGCCGAAGCTGCATGTCCTCCAATACGGTTTCATGCTCCCAGCGCCGAATTCGTCGTTCCGTGCTCGGTGTGCATTGCGACTTCAACGCGCAGCCCTGGCATTTCGAACTCCAGTAACGATGCAACTTCAGGTCTTTTTCAACGTAGGAATAGCGCCAGATCAGCGCCTCACCAGCTGGGCAAATGTATTCGTTTTTTGCCGCGTCATAGATGAAGGCATCGTTATTGAAACGCCCGTCAGCCTTGGCCCCAGAGGTCATCGGCTTGGGCACATAGGCGGTGATACCGGCTTCGTGACAAGCGAGGATTTGTTCGCTTTTGAAGTAACCTCGGTCAGCCAGTACCGACAACGTCCCTGACGCCATCGCCTCGCGGGCCTGCTTGGCCATCGAGCTGAGTTGATCGCGGTCGGAACCGACGTTAGTCACCTCGTGTGCAACGATCAGATGGTGCTGCGTATCGACCGCTGTCTGCACGTTGTAGCCAACGATTCCCGTGCCGCGCGTCATCATGGAACGGGCGTCTGGATCGGTCAGTGAGACCTGCTTATCCGGCGATTCGTTGAGCTGGATTTCAATCGCCTGAAGCTCCTTCATTTGAGTTTTCAGCTTGGCGATTTTCTCTTCCAGCCGCACGGCGCTGGGCTCGGAAGCTGTTGGTTCTTGCCGATCGGCAGCATCAAGTGCCACCAGGTAATGATTGATACTCGATTCAATTTCTTCCATGCGCCGCTTCAGTTTGGCGCTGGTGAAATTGCGGTCGCGGTTGTTGACTGCTTTGAATTTACTGCCATCGATGGCGACCAGATTTTCTCCGAATAATCCCAACTGCTGACACAGCACAACGAACTGGCGACAGACGCCTCGGATGGCCTTGCTGTTGTCTTTTCGGAAGTTGGCGATGGTCTTGAAGTCAGGCATCAACCGCCCGGTCAGCCACATCAGCTCGACATTGCGCTGGGCTTCTCGCTCCAAACGTCGGCTCGACTGGATGCGGTTGAGATAGCCATAGATGTAGATCTTCAGCAGGATTGCAGGGTGGTAAGCAGGCCGGCCTGTGTCAGCAGGAATAACACCGTCAAAACCCAGATGGAGCAGGTCGAGTTCATCGACGAAGACGTCGACTACGCGCACCGGATTGGTATCGTTGACGTAGTCGTCGAGGCTTTCGGGAAGTAAGGTGCCTTGACCTCGATGTTCACCTTGGATGAAGCGCTTCATGGGCGATCCCTGCGATGAAATCCTCGGAAATCATAGCAGGGCTAAGAGCGGTGTTCTGTTCAGACATTGATGCGTTTTTCAACCGCCTGTAGTTGCCTTACCGGGTCCCAGCCACTCGGCGACGCTTGAGCTTTGCTCCACCAAAGCATTCCTTTAGAGATCCATAATTTCCGCAAATCAGCATGAGCAGATGTCGCGTCATCATAGCCAAACTGCGTACCGCAGGACGGGCACATGCCAAACGAAGAGCAGCCAACCTCATCGTATGGAGGCTCTTCAAGCCCGGGGTACCCACAAACCGGACAATGATATGAAACGTTGCTTGCAATCATCCAACCCCCAGATTTCTAGCCTCTAGCCCACGTTGTCGGCGTACCTGCTGATCTCCGGAATCTTATACTGAATCTGAGCAACTGATGTCAGACCTGGGTCTGAGTAGGAAAAAACACTAGAGTGGAAGCCGCTAACAATGGTTTTGACACACTCTGGGCCGCAAACTGCCGGGTGAGAATGGCCAAGGGAGACAGGTTTCATATAGCAAAAGGCGCCCCTTGGAGGCGCCTTTTCATGTGAATCGACGACGATACGGCCCCGACTCAAACCAAGTCTTCTGGCTGCATCGTCAAGATAATTTTCCCAACGTTCTCGGACGACTCCATACGGCGATGGGCATCGGTAGCACGTGACAGCGGGAAAGTGCTATCAACGACCGGCTCTAGACTTCCAGCGCCATCGAAGCGATCAAGCCAATGCTCGCGGAAGCGCTTGATCATGTCGTGCTTCTCCGGCTGCGTGCGGGACTTCATGACCGTGCCGATTATTTGCAAGTGACGGTAGAGGATGTGCTCCAGCTCCACAGTCACCTTGCCACCACCGCCAAGGATACCGACCTGGATCATACGGCCACCGTGAGCAAGAGACGCGACGTTGCGTGCGAAGTAGGGCTCGCCAACAAAGTCGATAACGACATCGACGCCTCGACCATTGGTTTTATCGGCAATGACTTCGGCGAAATCCTGTGTCTTGTAGTCAACAGCGATATCGGCCCCCAAATGCTCCACACGCGATAACTTGCTGCCTTCGGTTGTCGCATACACCGTGGCGCCTGTGGCGTATGCCAATTGCACTGCGGCAGACCCTACGCCTCCAGCAGCAGCGTGAATTAATACCGAGTCGCCGGACTTCAGCCGAGCCAGGTGCATCATTGCTTCATGGGCGGTGACGAAGACCTCGGGAATTGCCGCCGCGTGCACATAGTCGAGCTGCGCAGGGATGTGCATGGCCATGCGGTAGTCGATGCGTGCCAGTTCGGCATAGGCGCCGCCTCCGACTACGCCCATCACTCGATCTCCCACCTCGAAACCTGTCACTGCGCTACCTTTCTCAATCACCTCACCGGCAATTTCCAACCCGATAATCAGCGAGTCGCCGAAATTCGGATGGCCATATCCACCGCTTCGATGAGTCAGATCCGCACGGTTCACGCCCGCTGCATAGACACGCACTAGCAGGTCGGTAGGGCGTACTTCAGGATTGGGAGCATCTGCGAGTTCCAGGACGTCCGCCGCGCCGAATTCTCTGATGTTGATGGCTTTCATCTTAGTTTTTCTCCGATTCGGTAAACGTTGCATTGGCAATAGCAGACGCTGTTATGGCGCCAGGGAAACCCACGTAAAACGCCAGGTGGGTTATCGCCGCCGCAATTTCGTCATGAGTAACCCCATTGCTAACCGCCCGCCGCAGGTGTGCAGGCAACTCTTCTGAGTGACTACCGGCAATCAATGCGGCCACTGTGATCAGACTGCGGTCACGGGGGGACAACGCGGGATCGCTCCAGATCTGCGGATAGAGAGTTGAGTCGACGAATTGCGACAGTTTCGGTGTAAACGCTCGGGCCGCTTCGCGAGGACTGCTGAAATTGATATTGGACATGGGAAAGTTTCCTTAAACCTGGCTGATAAATTTGTTGGTGAGATAGTGCTCAATTCCCTCAATGCCGCCTTCCGAGCCGTGACCGCTTTCTTTCATTCCGCCGAAAGGCAACTCGGTGGCGACGATGCGGTATTGGTTGATCCCGATCATCCCGGCCTCCAAACCGTCAGCGACGTCAATTGCAGTTCGAGCGCTGGAGGTGAACGCGTAGGCTGAAAGCCCGTAGGGCAAACGGTTGGCTTCTTTCAGGCCATCAGTCAGCTCATCGAAAGGCATCAGCACGGCGATGGGCCCGAAGGGTTCTTCGTGCATAACGCGGGCGTTCATGGGGACATCTGCCAGAACGGTGGGCTGGAAGAAGAAGCCTTCACCTGGTAAGGCCTCGCCACCGACCAATACTCGTGCACCTTTCTCGACGGCATCGGCTATCAGCTCTTCCATCTTTGCCAGTTGCCTTGGGTTGGAAAGCGGTCCGACCTGGGTCTGCGGATGCAGGCCATTACCGATTCTCAGGGCTTTGGTTGCAGCGACAAAATGATCGACAAACCTCTGATATGCGCCACGCTGGATCAGAAAACGGGTGGATGAGATACATACTTGGCCAGTCCCTCGAAACCGGTTCGCGACACCCTCTACAGCGGCCTTTTCAATGTCTGCGTCTTCAAATACCAGCGCGGGTCCGTGGCCACCCAGTTCAAGGGTAATTGGCTTGACGCCCTCCGCTGCTCGGGCTGACAGGAGTCTGCCGATGGGCACTGAGCCGGTAAACGTCACCTTACGAATGATCGATGAGGCGATCAGGTGGCTGGACACTTGATCCGGGACGCCAAAGACCACTTGCAATACGCCTTTAGGCAATCCTGCATCGTCGAGGGCGCGAGCCAGGGCCAGCGCCGTGGAGGGGCTTTCTTCGCCTGGCTTGAGAATGACACTGCAACCGGCGGCCAAAGCTGCCGAGAGCTTGCGAGCGGGAGTAATGGCCGGGAAATTCCAGGGTGTGAATGCAGCCACAGGGCCGATTGCCTGGCGTTTTACAAGTTGCAGTACGCCTGGGCGGTTGGCCGGTACAACCCGGCCATCGATACGACGAGCGCTTTCGGCAAACCACTCGAAGTATTCTGCTGCACGGTTAACTTCATCCATGCTTTCATCCAGTGGCTTGCCTTCTTCCAGTGTCATCTGCGCTGCAATGTGAGGTGCTCGTTCCTGAATCAGATCGGCGGCCCGTTTCAGGATTTTCGCGCGTTTGTCAGGCACGGTCTGGCGCCATTCTTCGAAGCTCAGTCGAGCCACCTCAAGGGCGCGATCAAGGTCGACTGCGGTGGCGAGGGGGACGAGTCCGATTTCACGTCCGGTTGCCGGGTTAACGACAGCGGCAGTATCGCGCCCTTCGGCACTGATCCATTCACCACCGATAAAAAGATAAAGCGGATCGTAGGAAGTGTTCATGATTTGGCCTTCAGTTGGTTGTCAGAGATTCGTATGAAGATCGGCACCTGAGTGGCTGTGCCGCAGGGCCTGTTCAGGCGGCCTGTGCAACCAAGTCTATGGAAGGTGAGCCATTTGATTTAGTCGGCCAAAAGGGAATCAATGTTGTACCCAGAAGTAATATCGAGCACATGGAGGAGCGTGTAGCATCTGGAGCAATCGCTCGTTATCACGGGTATTTGTCAGATCTACAGGAAGGTCGGGATGGATAAACTTTCGAACATGTCGGTGTACGTAAAGGTTGTCGAGATGGGCAGTTTCACTGCCGTGGCAAACCATCTGGACTCCACCGTAGGTAACGTATCGCGTGCTGTGTCCGCACTTGAAAACGTACTCGACGCCCGTCTGTTGCAACGCTCGACTCGGCGTCTCTCCGTGACCGATGCGGGCCGGCGATTTTATGAGCGGTGCACGAAAATTCTGGCAGATCTTGAGAGTGCGGAAGCCGAAGCAAGCAATGCAGCCTTGAATCCCAGGGGGACTCTACGTGTGCATTGCGTACCCGGACTGGCGAGGCAACTGGTCACCGGCGCCGTGCTGGAGTACCGCAAGGAATTTCCGGATGTGACCGTGGATTTAATGCTTTCCCAACGAATGCCCAACCTGCTGGAAGACCAACTGGATGTCTCGATCCTGATTGCCCGAACGCTGCCGGATTCGGCGTATGTCAGTCAGAAGATTGGAGTCAGCCATTGTGTCTTGGTAGCGTCTCCAGACTATCTGAAGAGGCATGCGGCCCCGGTGACGCCAGAGGACCTCAGAGATCACCAATGCCTGCTGCTGGGCACTGTGGACTATGTGAGGGATGAGTGGCAGTTGAAGAGCAAGGCTGGTGACGCGAAATTTGTGCCCGCGGGGCCAAGTTTCAGCGTAAATGACATGGACGCGATGGCGGTTGCTATACGGGAGGGAGCTGGGATCGGCTTGCTGGCTGGATTCACGGCCATCGACGACTTGCGCTCTGGGAAGCTGGTGCGGGTTTTGCCTGACTATCACACGTATGAGCGCAACGTTTATGCTGTCTATACCTCTCGACAGTTTGTCGACGCAAAGATAACTCGCTTTATTGACGTGTTAAAAAATCAGGTTGGTATTCAGCTAGCAACCACTGCTAAAGAACTCATCGATTGAGAAGTTACTAGGAATAGGGTATTTGCGCCTCGGTAAGGAAATTCTCTGAGGCGCAATTATTGTAAGAGCTGGTTGATCAACCGTCGCTGCAACCGGTGCCCATGACTTCATATTCCAATACGTGCTGTTTTCCCTGGGAGTCTTGGTACGTCATGCGCATCGGCACAACACCGCATACATCCGGCACTTGGTCTTCAGAGATCACCTTGGCGACGTCAAGGTGGGTGGCGTATGTATATTGCTCGACAGGGACCTGTTGCCCTTGAGTTTTGATAGCGCCTTCCTGCGCGATTACCACAGAGCAGAAACCGAAGAGCGCGAGGATTACCATTGGAGCTTTCATAGGAAAATTGCTTTAAGTAGGTGTTAATATTGCTTGCAAAAATTGGTCGGCAGTACACGCAGGATTAATCGTGTTAAGCATAATGTTATTTTGCCGACTAGTTAAAGTTACTAAGTTGTCGATTGGGGAGCTGTCGACTATCAGTCGTCTGCCGTGCTGGGAGGACGAACTTTAAGCTTGAGGCTTTTGCGGAAATAGGCGCGAATTTGGTAAAGACTTTTATGAATTCGGGCCACAATCGTGAGATGGGCCGCTGCTGGGCGAGATTTGACATGTGCATGGCGGCCTGAAATCTCAAATGGAAATTTGCTGGGTCCGCGGCAGTGGCGAGTGATGGTGATTTGATGTGAATAAGGTCAATTTCAGCCCCACGACCGTCCGCTTTTGGCCGATAGCTGCTCTCGGCTAACGGCAGCTTTCGGCCGAGGGTGTGTAAAAACGTTTTTGAGCGCGTCAGGTACTCAAAGCTGGACTGGAAATCGTGCTTCTACGCGAAATCCATATCTGCTGATGTGCCGATAAATTTCAGATTTAACGTAGACGCGCACAATTCAATTTTTGGCGAAGCGTTTTTACACACTCTGGGCCGATTGCTGCCTCTCACTGACTCAAGCATCACCGGGCAGAATCACGCGCCCATCATCAAATCCAGATTCTGCACCGCCGCCCCAGCGGCTCCCTTCCCAAGATTGTCAAATACCGCAGCCAACAGAACCTGTCCCGTCTCGTCATTTTCAAACACCACCAACTGCAAGCTATCAGTCCCGTTAAGCGCCTGAGGATCGAGGTGCGTCAACGCTTTAGCCTCCTCCATCGACATGACCTGCACATGGCGCGCATCGGCATAGTGCTGCATAAGGCATGCGTGCAAGCGCATCGCATCCACGCCCTGTGCCAGCAACCGAAGTTGCAATGGGATGGTCAGCACGATCCCCTGCCGAAACGCCCCATAGGCCGGCACGAACAGCGGCCGCTCCGTCAAACCGCTGTGCTGCTGGATCTCCGGAATATGTTTGTGTGCCAACCCCAGGCCGTAAACCTGGAACGCAGGCGCTTGCGATGCGCCCTCGCCCTCATGCTCCTGCACGCCGGCGCGTCCTTTTCCGGAATAGCCCGACACAGCATGAATGTTCATCGGGTAGTCCGTAGGCAGTAGCCCGGCCTCCAGCAGTGGGCGCAGCAGGCCTATGGCTCCCGTGGGATAGCAACCGGGGTTGCTGACACGCCGCGCCGCGGCGATTCGTCTGGCCTGCTGCGAGTTCATCTGGGCGAAACCATAGACCCAGTCTGGATGGGTACGGTGCGCGGAACTTGCGTCAATCACGCGAACAGCGGGGTTTTTGATGCTCGCTACGGCGTCGCGCGCAGCTTGGTCGGGCAAGCAGAGAATCGCGATGTCGCAGTCGTTGATGATTTCAGCGCGGCGTTGCGGATCCTTGCGATGTTCGTGGCTAAGCGTGACAAGCCGCAGATCGGTCCGGTTGCATAGGCGCTGATGGATTTGCAACCCGGTGGTGCCTTGGTCGCCGTCGATAAATACATGAGGAATGGCCATGGAATGCTCTCGGACATGGGAAATCAGGAGATTTCATTTTCAGTGAAGGGCTAAGATTGGAAAAGTTGAATTTATAAACGATAAGATTCAGTTTTTCTGAACTGGAATGACGCATGCGCGAAATCAGCCTGGACCGTCTGCGCACGTTGGTGGCCATTGTCGACTTGGGCTCATTTGCCGAGGCCGCTCGTGCCTTGCACCTCGCGCCACCCACGGTCAGTTTGCATATCGCCGACCTGGAGTCACGGGTGGGCGGCAAGCTGTTGTCACGCACCCGTGGGCGCATTCAACCTTCGGCGATTGGCGAAACACTGGTGGAACGGGCGCGGCGCCTGTTGGCCGATGCGGAGCAGGCGCTTGAGGACGTGGAGCGTCAGGTGCAGGGCTTGGCCGGGCGTGTGCGGCTGGGGGCCTCCACAGGGGCCATTGCCCAGTTGCTGCCGCAAGCGTTGGAGACGTTAGGCCAACGCCATCCCGCTATCGATGTGCAGGTCGCGGTGCTCACCTCGCAGGAGACTTTGAAGAAGCTTGCCGAGGGTTCGTTGGAGATCGGTCTGGTCGCGCTGCCGCAGCCCCCGGTGAAGGGATTGCGGATCGAGCCATGGCGGCGGGACCCGGTCATGGCCTTCTTGCCGGCCCGCTGGGAATGCCCGGACATCGTGACGCCCGGCTGGTTGGCCACTCAGCCATTGATTCTGAATGACCACACCACGCGACTTTCGCGCTTGACATCGGAGTGGTTCGCCGCGGATGAACGCCAGCCTGCGCCACGCATTCAACTGAACTACAACGATGCGATCAAAAGCCTGGTAGCTGCTGGTTACGGCGCGACGTTGTTGCCCCATGAAGCCTCCACGCCATTGCCCGATACCCGAATCGTCATGAGGCCATTGCAGCCCTTATTGTGGCGTGAACTGGGGATTGCCCATCGGGGTGGCGACGTCGAGCGGTCTACGCAACATGTGTTGGATGTGTTGTGGGGGTTGAGTGCGGGGTAGGATGAAGGCTTGGAGTACAGTCTCCCCTTTCAGGCAAAAAATGGACACCCCCCTCGACAGGGAGATAGCGTCAGTCACTTCAATTCGGGAGCTGTGCCATGGACGCTATTGCCGACTATGCGTTTCAGGAAACCCTCGATAAGAGCTGCGAAATAAGGCGGGCACTCCTGCATCGGGTAATGACCGCAGTTGGGGATAACGTGCAGTTCTGCGTTCGGATGCCACGCCAGAAAGGTGCGTGTCATAGCCGCGGAATCAAGTCCAGGATCCTTGTCGCCGACAATAACCAAATACGGTGTTTCAAGGCCTCGAACGTCATCAACGAAATTTGCTGTGACCAGCATTTCGAGGTACCTCGCCCGGCAGGCTGGTGAGACTGTGTCGCGGCTTTGTCGGACCTTGAGATCAACCCACTTATCGGAGAGACCTCCGGCCACGAATTTGAACAGACGCCGAAGGGCCTCGTCGTCTTCTATCGTGCTGGCAAAGAACGCCAGAGCCTCTGGACTCAACCGATTGCCAGCGGCAGAAACGGGACACACCGCTATCGCGCTCGCGACGCGAGACGGGGCATCCGCCGCAATACGTTGCGTGATCATCCCGGTCATCGAGTGGCCGACCACGTGGAAACGCGTCCAACCGAGCTGGTCGGCGAGCATGAGGCAATCGGAGGAAATCTCCTCTACTGTAAATTCGCCAGCCAATTCAATGGATTGTCCGTAGCCACGCACATCAACGAAAACATAGGTAAACGCGTGGCCGTCAAGACAGGGCATGACGGCGTCGTAGCTGGAGTGGTCGCCCAGCCAGTCATGCATGACCAGCACGTGAGTGGGGCCATTGCCGTACCGCACATACCCTAAGGTGGTGTCAGCTCCGAAGCTGATTTCAACGGGGGCTTTCATTGCATGGTTCCTTTGTGGTCGGGGGAACCAAAACGAAAACGCCCTCCCGGCGAACCGGGAGGGCGTTTTGAAAGAGAGGCAACCCTATCAATCACGTTAATCAGGGTCAATAGGCGAGCGCGCGGCATCCTCGCCATGAGATATTCTGCGCTGCGTAAAACACGATCCTCGCCCGCGACGTGTAACCCATGTCATGGCGCCCCTCGATCAATCTGAAAGGCGGCGCACCAGGAACTCTACATGTTGATTGGACATCGGTTCGAACGCACCGCGCAGGGTGACCTGCATATCCACTCGCGCAACCTGGTGCAGAGCACCGTCGTGCTGCTGGTAGGCCCGCTTGCCTTCATCTTGCCGATGGCGTTCGCCATGTTTTTGATGGCTGATGATCGCTCGCCGTTGGCTGATCTGGCGCCACTGCCCTCACTGCTGATCGTTCTGGGGCTGGCGCTGATTCCTGCCCTCGGCCTGCTCCTGATGGTTTACATCGGCATCCGCGAGACCTTGGTGTTGTCGCGAGTCGCCGGTGAAGGCAAGCGCCTCACTCGAAACTTTTTTGGACGCCGCGAGCGTGTGCATTCGGTCTTTAGAATCGATGCCGCCGACCACCTCGAACTTCGCCGCCGTCCACAGGCTGAGCGAGCCCACACCCAGCTGTGGCTGATGATGCGCGACGGCACCGCGCACCGCTTGACCACCGACAACGTTCCGGTCGTGCCGGGAAGTCAACGCACCGACTTGTGGCTACGTGAACTGGCCGACTACCTGAATGTGGCGGTCCCCACCGAGGTTGTCGAGGGTTCGGCGGCGGGCGTGAAGGCACCCTATCGGCCTGCCCCAGCGCCCACCAGCGGTAAGGCGGTGAGGGAAGCCAGGCAGCGCCGAGAAAAGGGGGCCACGCCTGCGCCTGAGTCGACCGATAAATTCGGCATTCCCGCACGCGCCTTGCTCATGCTGCTGGGCACGTTCCTGGCAGTGCTGGAGCTGAGCAACGTCATCGCATTGGTGCCGGCTCTGCTTGCCGGACGACTGCGCGTCGGTGGCTTTCGTACGACGACCCTCTACTGGGCCGAGCAACCGTTCAGCTTTTCACTCAACATGCTTATGGGCATAGCCGAGGTGTTGATCATCGGATTCTTCGCCTGGGATTGTCTGCGCACGGCGATTCAGGGCCGGATGAAATCCAATCCCTGAAGCGGTCAATTCGGCCACCGCTCGGTCTGTGGCTAGAGCAACTGCCCGCCCGAAATGTCAAAAGTCGTTCCGTTAGCCCAGGCCATGTCATCGGACAGGATGGCGGCTACCGCACCGCCTATATCGTCCGGTAGACCGACACGACCCAGCGCAATGCCCTGTGCGACGTAGGCGTTCACATCCTGATTGTCGCGCACTGCACCACCGCCAAAATCGGTTGCGATGGCGCCCGGAGCAATCGCATTCACCCGAATTCGACGCGAACCGAGTTCCACGGCCATGAAACGGGTCAGCACCTCGACGGCAGCCTTCACCGCCGCATAAATGCTGTAGCCCGGCAGAGTAAAGCGCACGAAGCCGGAGGAAACGTTCAGGATACGACCACCGTCGTCCATAAGTGGTAGCAGCTTCTGAGTCAGAAAGATCGGACCGCGAAGGTGCGTGGCGACCAGTGAGCCAAACTGCTCTTCGGTCGCATCAACAAAGTTCGCAAAGAGGCCATTGCCGGCATTGTTGATGAGGAAGTCGAAGCGCTCGCGGCCGAAGTCGGCCATCAGCGTATGAGTCACTGCGCTTGAAAAAGCCGGATAGCTGGCGGTGTCGGTGATGTCGAGCGGCAGCATCGCAACCTTGCCGCCCTGCGCTTCGATCTCCTGCTTCAGCGTCTCGGCTTCTGCTGCGCCGCTGCGATAGGTGCCGATGATGTGGACGCCGCGCTTGGCGAGGTGAAGGGCCATGTTACGGCCAAGGCCACGGCTGGCGCCGGTGATGAGTGCGATCTGGTGGGTCATGGATTGTCTCTGCTAGGTTAGGCGCGCCTTTCGGTGCGTTCTTGACCTGCTCAAGATAGGCAATGAGCGGTTTTCAACCCACGCCTAATAAGCTCAATTCATTGCCTGATTGTATCAATCACCTTGCGTGGTGGCAGGGCGTCGGCATAATCGGTTCATGAACAACCCTCTTGCACCGCATCTTGATATAGCCCTGCGCCACGCGCCCCCGGGTTTGACTATCACACCGATCCCGCGTGTAGACATCTGTGTCGGGCGAGGTTCTACAGACAAGGCGCCATGCCTGTATCGCTCGATGATCTGCTTCATCCTGCAAGGCTCGAAGCGCGTTGCGATTAACGACACTCTTCTGAGCTACGACAGTGAGCAATATCTCATCAGCGCCCTGGATCTGCCTCTGATCGGACAGATTATAGATGCTGAAGGGGGGCAGCCCTACGTTGCGGTATCGCTCGTGCTGGACCCGGCCATGCTGGCGGAATTGGCGGCGACCATGCCGCCGGTTCGCGAGAGCGTACAAAAGGGGATTGGCATCACTATAAATCCGATGACCGCTTCGCTGCGCGACACGTTGCTGCGCTTATTGTCGCTGCTCGACACGCCTGCCGATATCCCTGTTCTCGGCCCCATGGTCGAACGGGAATTGCTCTATCGTCTCCTACAGGGTCCTCAAGGAAAGCTACTGCGTCAGATTGCCCAACCCGATGGAGCACTGGGTAGCATCCGGCGGGCCGTTGCTTGGATCAGGGATAATTACACTGCCCGACTTCGTATCGAGGCGTTGTGCAATGCCAGCGGCATGAGCCGGGCAAGTCTGCATCGCCATTTTCTGTCGATGACGGGCCTCAGTCCTATCCAGTATCAGAAACAGCTCAGATTGCAGGAAGCTCGCCAGCTTTTGCTTGCCGGCGAGCATCGGGCGTCTGACGTGGCGTTCGCTGTCGGCTATGAAAGCGCATCACAGTTTAGCCGTGAATATCTACGGCAATTCGGCGCATCACCTGCACGCGACGTGCGCGAGATACGGCAGGCGATCGGCACTTCAACAGAGGCGTAAACGGTCGACTGAGGTATCGATTGCCGGAGTTAGCGCAACACCGATCACACCGGCAACGCGCTTCGACTTTCAGAAACCCTATGTTGAAGCCTGGCTGAATTTATCGGCGTGACGGACGTGTATTCGGTGATTGTGGAGAAAACCATCCTGGGGGATGGCAAGATCCTGTTTACGATTCAGTCCAACGTTGAACGGAACGCCTCAATCCTGAGCCCGAATCGATTCATTTTGTTGTACAACCCACCACGCGACACATTCAAGCGTTGAGCAGCCAGGCGGATGTTTCCGCGCGTGTCTTTGAGGGCGGCGATGATTGCATTCATTTCATGGGTGCCAAGGTCCGGAGCCGTCTGAGGCTCTGGGGCGCTTCCCCACCTCGATGGCCGCCCTTGCTGCCGGATGTCCAGTGCAAGATCGCTCGGTAGGATCAGGTCGGTCATCGCCAGATTGGTCGCCCGCTCAATGACGTTTTCCAGCTCGCGAACATTGCCCGGCCAGTGATAGGCGCCAAGCCTATCCAGCGCACCAGGTGAAAGGTCGCGCACCGACTTGCGTAGCGACCGGGCACACCGCGCGAGAAAATGCCGCGCCAGCAACGGCACGTCCTCGCGGCGCATCCGCAGTGGCGGCACCGTCAGGTTCAGCACGTTGAGCCGGTAATAAAGGTCCTCACGAAAGGCGCCTTCGGCCACCGCCTGACTCAGGTTGCGGTGAGTGGCGGCAATGATGCGAACGTTGACCCGCAGCGATTTTTTCGCCCCCACCCGTGTCACCTCGCCTTCCTGCAGGACACGCAGCAAGCTGACCTGCGCATCAAAGGACATGTCACCGATTTCGTCGAGGAAGATCGTCCCGCCATCGGCCAATTCGAACTTGCCTGCCGAACCACCGCGCGCCGATCCGGTGAAAGCGCCTTCGACATGACCGAACAGTTCGCTCTGCACCAGATCACGGGGAATGGCCCCGCAATTGACCGCCACGAAAGGACCACCGCAACGGTCGCTGGCATTATGGATCGCCTGGGCGAACAGCTCCTTGCCTGTGCCGCTCTCGCCGAGGATCAGCGTGGTCGAATCACTGCGACTGGCAATCCGTGCCAGGTGCACTGCATCCTGAATCGCCCGTGAGCGACCCAGGATGGTTTCGAAGGTGTAGCTGGCCTGGGTGCCCATGATCCGCCGGGTGATTTCCCGGATGCGTCGGTTTTCGCGCAACGAAACAATCCGCCCGCCTTGTTCCAGCGGGCAAACCGACACCAGGCATGCCAGATGGCTGTGGTCGTGCAGTTCAAAGGTGCAATCCAGGTCTCGCACCCCTTCCCCGCCCCCGAGCAGGATTGCATCGGTCAACTCGCTCCGCCCCAGGCTCTTGAACGGACTGCCCAGCAGGTCACGGCCCACGCGGAACAACTGTCGGGCGTAATGGTTGAGCGCCTTGATGCAGCCCTGCTCATCCAATACCACCAAGCCCTCGTTGAGTACCTCAAGGACTGTTTGTTGTTCTTCCAGCAAGGCTTGCAGCGCCATCTGCCTCGAGACCGCCTCGGCCGCCGCCTGGACAGTGCCCAGCGTATGGAAATGAAACCAGCCTGGTTCTGCCGTCAAGGTCAACATACCCAGGGTTCGGCCTTGAGCATCCCGGATTGGCGCGGCGGCGCAATGCATGCGGCGCTGGCGCAAGCCAAGCCCGAAGTTCTCCTCGGCCAGCACATAGACCAAACGGTCTTCGACGATCGCCAGCCCGGTGCAATTGGTGCCCTGTACCGACTCCAGCAGTCGACTGCCTATGGGGGTGAGGTCCAGGCCACAAAAATACAACGTCGTGCCTTCGGTATCGGTCAGGTTGATATGGCCCTTGGGGTTGTAGGCGAGCAAACCGCGCATGACTTGCGCCGCCGCGGCGATCAACACCCGGTTGGCTGCCAGTGTCGCAGTCAGGTCGGCGGGCGCGACAAAACGGTACTCGCCATCTTCCGGATCGAGACCGGCGTTGACGCTGCGCAACCAGGACTCCCAAATCACCTGCCTGATCCCGACAGGGCGATCGGTTTCCCCCTGCAAGCACGCTCGCCACGCCTCATCCAGCGCAGTGCTGGGCCCTTCGTTCAACGACGCAGGACCCAGCGCGGTGAGGTAATCGCGGTCTTCGGCGCTCAAGGCTGCAGGTTGCTGATTCATCATCCGGGTCCATGTTCATGTTTTCGACATGTCAGTATAGACATGTAATAGAAATGAACACTCAATCAAACGACAACGAATAAAATCCTTTTAATATCAATCAGTTAATTATTGGCACAACGCTTGCTCCCTGCTTACCCAGACGAGGACATTCTTACCGCCGAGTCGTAAAAACAATAAAGGGAGTCATGTTTATGAGCACATCCAAGACCATTCGCCTTGGCCTCATCGGCGCCGGTCGCATGGGCAGCTTTCACGGCCTGACCGCCGCCCGTCACATCCCCGGCGCGTGCCTCGCCGCCATCGCCGACCCCACCCCCGGCCAAGCCGCACGCCTGGCGGCAGAACTGGACGTGCAGAAGGTCTATGTCGATCCACAGCAACTGCTTGATGACCCGGACATCGACGCCGTGCTGATTGCCGCCCCGGCACGCAGCCATGCCGAACTGGTGATCAGTGCGGCCCGGGCCGGCAAAAGTGTGTTCTGTGAAAAACCGATGGCCATCACCCTGGACGAAGCGGACCGCGCCATCGCCGCCGCTGCCGATGCACAGGTGACGCTACAAGTCGGCTTCAACCGGCGCTTTGCCAGAAGTTTCCGCACCGCTCATCTGGACGTGGTTGCCGGCCGGATCGGTACGCCACAACTGCTGCGCTCGCTGACACGCGACCCGGCGCTGAACAACCCCGCCGCGTCACCGCAATGGGTGATCTTCCTGGAAACCCTGATCCATGACTTCGATACCCTGCGCTATCTGAATCCAGGTGCCGAAGCGGTTGAGGTTTTTGTAATGGCCGATGCCCTGATCGCACCGGCCTACAAGGACAAAGGATTTCTCGACACAGCGGTGGTCACGATCCGCTTCGACAATGGCGCCATCGCCACGGCCGAGGCCAATTTCCAAGCGGTCTATGGCTACGATGTCCGCGGCGAAGTGTTCGGCAGCGCAGGCATGCTGACCATGGGCAACGTCAACGACTCTGACCTGCTGCGCTACCTGGCCAGTGGGGTCCAGGCTGACACCCAGCGCATGGACACCGACTTGCTGCGTGATGCCTATGTGGCCGAGCTCAACCACTTTGTCGGTTGCGTGCGCAGCGGCGAAAAACCTCTGGCCAGCGGTGAAGATGCCCGGGCGGCACTGGCCATTGCTCGCGCCTGTATCGAGTCCTTCCAACTGGGCAAACCGGTGCGCGTGCAAGGAGCTCGTTCATGAGTTTCACACCCTTCAAACTGGCGATCAGCGCCGAGATGGTCTTCCTCGACCTGCCCTTTACCGAGCGAGTCAAACGCATCCATGCGCTGGGCTTCAGCGTCGAGATATGGAACTGGACGACCAAAGACATCCAAGCCCTCGTAGCGACCGGCGCGGATTTCACCTCCATGACCGGCTACATCTCGGGCAACCTGACCGATCCCGAGGATATCCAGCAACTGCTCGACAGCGCCCAGGAATCCTTGGCGGTCGCCGCTCAATTGGGTTGCCCAAGCCTGAACCTGCATGGCACCGGCCTGGGTGATCAGGGATTGCCGGTCAAACCCGTTGCCCAGACCACCGGCCGCATGTGGTTGAGCGCCTGCAAGACGCTGGAAAAAATCGCTCGCCTGGGCGAAGACGCGGGTCGGGTATTCCTGCTGGAGAACCTCAACACTGAAGTCGACCACCCGGGCACGCCTTTCGCCCGTGCCGACGATACCCTGGCGCTGATCGAGGCCGTGGGCAGCCCGCACCTGAAGATGAACCTGGACCTCTATCACGCACAGATCGGCGAAGGAAACCTGATCGAACTGATCCAGCGCGCCGGCAGCGCCATCGGCGAAATCCAGGTCGCCGACGTCCCGGGTCGCATGGAGCCCGGGACCGGCGAAATCCACTATCGCGCCATTGCCAGGGCCTTGTTCGGCATGGGATACAGCGGTGTCGTCGGCCTCGAAGGCTGGGCCAGCGGTGACAGTGAAGTCGCGCTTGAGCGTTTCAGACAGGCCTTCACGCTTGATGGATGAGGCCCGCGCCGAATTCAAAACGTTTGGAAGATTTCTTCTCTCGGTGACGTACTACTCATAACAACAAAAGGAAAACCCTCATGCGTCGTTGCACACTGCTTTTCGCCACCCTGCTGTTGCTTTTCAGCCAATGGGCCGCCGCCGACTATCGCATCGGCGTCAGCATCGCCAGGGTCGACGACAACTTCATGACCTACGTGCGTAACGGCCTGGACGAGGCCGCGAAAAAGGAAAACGTGCAGATTCAATTCGAGGACGCCCAAGGCGATGTGGTGCGCCAACTCAACCAGGTCCAGGGTTTTATCAACCAGAAAGTGGATGCGGTCATTGTCCTGCCGGTGGACACCTCCGCCACGGCCAACATCACCCGCGCCGCGGTCGAAGCGAAGACCCCGCTGGTCTACGTCAACCGTCACCCGGACGAGCGTACCTTGCCCAAAGGCGTGGTCACGGTAGCGTCCAATGACATTGAGGCCGGACAGCTGCAAATGCGCTACCTGGCCGAAAAGCTCGGAGGCAAGGGCAACCTCGCGATCATCATGGGCGACCTGGCGCAAAACGCTACCCACGACCGCACCGAAGGCGTCAAACAGGTGCTCAAGGATTATCCCGGGATCAAGATTGTCGAGCAGCAAAGTGCCGAGTGGCAGCGCAGCAAAGGGATGGACCTGACCAGTAATTGGTTGCTGGCTGGGAGCCGTTTCGATGCCATCGTCGCCAACAACGACGAGATGGCCATCGGTGCAGCCATGGCGTTGCAGCAGGCCGGCAAAGCCAAGGGCGAGATTGCGATTGTCGGTATCGACGGCTTGCCTGACGGCCTGGCGGCCATCAAGCGCGGGATGCTGGTCGCCTCGGTATTCCAGGACCCCAAGGCCCAGGCGAGCAGCGCGGTACAAGCAGCACTCAAGATGATCAAGGGAGAGCCGGTGGAAACGGACGTCTGGGTACCCTTTCAGTTGATCAAGCCTGAGCAATTGGCGGTGTTTGAACAACATTACAAGTAGCGAAAAGCTCAACACTTCGCCGCGATCCCGGCAAGGGATCAGCGGCGATGCGCAACCTCAAACCCTATTGAGCAACACAGCGCGTCATATAAAACCCGCCGAGTCACTGCCCCACCCTGGCCCAGAACTCTTCGGCAGATTGACTGAGTGGCGCGGCTGGACGGGTCAGATGAATTTCCAGCGGTATATCCCAGCTTTCGTCGAGCGCTCTGACCAGGCGCCCATCCAGTATTTCTTGCTCGGTGAGGCTCCTGGGCAACCAGGCCACGCCTTTGCTTTCCAGGGCCATGGACATTAGCACCGCTGCAAGGTGGCTGCTAAAGAGCGGTTTGAGGTGAAGGTAATCTTCTTTGCCACGCAGTCTGTGCGCGACGATACGCCCCAACCCGGATTCATGGGTGTAAGCGAGGTACGGCAATGCCGCAGGCGAGGTGCCGAAGTTAGCGCAGGCACTCGCAAGAGGAACGAGAACGTCTTCACCCACCTTCTTGCCGATGAACTGATCAGGAGCCAGTAGCGGTGGAACATCGGGATGGCGGTGGCAGAGCAGAAACTGAACCTGGCCATGTATCAGCATCTGCTCACAGGCAGCCATGCTGTCTGAATGCAGTTGCACAGCCTCAATGGGGGCACCGTTCTCTGAGCTTCGCAGCCACTTGGGAAAAAATGTAAACGACAGGGAGTGAGTTGCCGCGAATTGAAGCGACTTGGCGGCCATTCCAGCAACCTCTTGAGCCTCGTTGCGCATTCTGTACAAGCGCCTGGCAGCCTCTTGGGCACTTGGCAAAATTTGCCTGCCAGCTTCAGTAAGCGTCGCGCCTTGAGGCGTTCGAACGAACAACTGCACCCCCATCCAACTCTCTAACGAGCGCACTCTGCGGCTGAATGCCGGCTGGGTAACGTGCCGCGCTTCAGCCGCCCGAACAAAGCTGCCGTACTCCGCAAGCGCTGAAAAATCTTCAAGCCAAACGAGTTCCAAGGGCCATGCCTCCTGTGCATAGGGTGCGGCATTAATAGCATTGGGCGGGGGCCATCGCAAAGCCTAACGTGGGCCTACAAACAACAAGAGGACCCCGTCATGCGCATCGTAGACATTCGTGAAAAAACTGTTTCCATTGCCTCCCCAATCGCTAACGCCTACATCGATTTTTCGAAAATGACCTGCTCGGTTGTCGCGGTCATCACTGATGTGATCCGCGATGGGAAGCCTGTCATTGGCTACGGTTTCAACTCCAATGGTCGCTATGGCCAAGGCGCACTGATGCGTGATCGTTTCCTGGGGCGGATTACGGAAGCGGATCCAGACACGCTCGTCGACCATGAAAACAACAACCTGGATCCGTTCGCCATCTGGAAAACCTTGATGACCAACGAAAAGCCAGGCGGCCATGGCGAGCGCTCTGTCGCCGTTGGCACCATCGACATGGCGGTATGGGATGCCGTCGCCAAGATTGAAGGCAAACCGCTGTATCGCCTGCTGGCCGACCGTTACCGTAACGGCGTGGCCGATGACAAGGTCTGGGTCTATGCAGCGGGCGGCTACTACTACCCTGGCAAAGACCAGACCAAGCTCAAGGCAGAAATGCAGAGCTATCTGGATCGTGGCTACGACGTCGTCAAGATGAAGATTGGTGCGGTACCGCTGGACGAAGACATCCGCCGCATCGAAGCGGTACTTGAAGTGGTTGGCGACGGCCGTCGGTTGGCGGTCGACGCCAATGGTCGTTTCGATCTTCAGACCGGTATTGCGTACGCTGAAGCCATCAAGAAGTACAACCTCTTCTGGTACGAAGAGGTTGGCGATCCGCTGGACTACGCACTCCAGGCCGAGCTTGCCAATCACTATGAACTGCCCATGGCTACCGGTGAAAACCTGTTCTCTCACCAGGATGCCCGTAACCTGCTGCGCCACGGTGGCATGCGCCCCGATCGCGACTACCTCCAGTTCGACTGCGCTCTGTCCTACGGGCTCGTGGAGTACATGCGCACCCTGAAGGTGATGGAAGAAATGGGTTGGTCTTCCCGCCGCGTAGTGCCCCATGGCGGTCACCAGATGTCCCTGAACATCGCAGCAGGTCTGCACCTGGGCGGCAACGAATCCTACCCGGATGTGTTCCAGCCGTTCGGCGGCTTCGCTGACGGCATCCGCGTGGAAAACGGCTATGTCGGTCTGCCGGATATTCCAGGTGTCGGCTTCGAGGCCAAGTCCGCTTTGTACGCAGTGATGCGTGAGTTGGGCGAAGGCTGATCAACCTCGATCTGCGGTCTCTTTGAAAGAGGCCGCAGCCCCCGGCGTCACCCACTGACGCCGAGCCACATGCCCATCACAACAATAAAATGAGGTGCTTCCGTGGAAATCTCCAAGTCCCGCTGGTATGGCCAGCTGTATGTGCAAGTGCTGATCGGCATCGTGATCGGAGCAGCAATCGGTTACTTCGTGCCTGATATCGGAGCCAAGCTGCAACCCTTTGCCGATGGCTTCATCAAACTGATCAAAATGCTGTTGGCGCCCATTATTTTCGGTACGGTCGTTGTGGGTATCGCAAAGATGGGCAACATCAAAGAAGTCGGCCGGATTGGCGTAAAAGCGCTGATCTACTTCGAGATTCTTTCAACCATCGCCCTGGTCGTCGGCCTCATTGTGGTCAACATCGTGAAGCCTGGCGTCGGTATGAACATCAACGCCAGCGCGCTTGATGGAGGTGCCATTAGCAAATACAGCCAAGCTGCCAGTGAGCAAGGCGGCACCATTGATTTCTTTCTCAATATCATCCCGCAAACCTTCATCGGCGCATTCTCCAATGGCGTCATGCTTCAGGTCATCCTGCTTTCGGTATTGATGGGTGTGGCCCTGGTTCAAATGGGTGAAACCAGCAAGCCGCTGATCAACACCCTTGATCTGTTCCTGCAAGGTCTGTTCAAGATCGTTGCAATGGTCATGCGCTTGGCGCCGATTGGCGCGGGTGCCGGCATGGCTTTCACGATCGGCAAATACGGGATTGGCACCTTGCTGTCACTCGGCCAGTTGCTGGTCGCGCTCTACATCACGACCTTGTTTTTCATCGTGGTCGTGCTGGGTACGGTTGCTCGATGGTCGGGCATGCCGCTTCTGCAATTTCTTCGTTATTTCAAAGATGAAATCCTCATCACCCTTGGCACCTGCTCAACCGAAGCCGTGCTGCCACGAATGATGGTGAAACTTGAAAAGCTTGGCTGCAAAAAATCGGTAGTGGGCATGGTGTTGCCTACGGGGTACACCTTCAATGCGGACGGCACCTGCATCTATCTCACCATGGCCGCGATCTTTATCGCCCAGGCGACCAATACGCCACTGACCTTTGTGGATCAGATGATTCTGCTGGGCGTGTTCCTGCTGACTTCAAAAGGCTCGGCTGGGGTGGCGGGTGCGGGGTTTGTGACACTGGCTGCAACGCTCACAACCATTCACTCCATTCCTCTGGTCGGCCTCGTTTTGCTCCTGGGCATTGACCGGTTCCTCAACGAAGCGCGCGCCGTGACCAACCTGATCGGTAACGGCATCGGCACCATCGCCATTGCCAAGTGGGACAACTCGTTCGATGTCGAGGCCTGCGAGCGTGAGATCGCCGCCATGAAACACCAAAAGGCGACAAGAAAGGCATTGCTGGCGCAAAAATAATCCGTAAGGCGCTCCGGTCATTCCGTTTAAACCACGGCATGACCGGTAGTGGTTTGCGCTTGGACGAAAGCTACACGTTATTCTTCAGGCTTTCAGGGCTACCTGCGCATAGACCATCCATCACCAAGTCCATCAATCTGGCGAGACGTGGGCGCCATTCGCTCAGGGAATCTATTTGCCATATTCCAGCAGTGGCTAGAAAAAAGTCGTCGTGGGTAACCCCGCTACGAATCGTTCCGGCCTTTTCATTAGCCCTCAAAAGCAACTCGGCGGCTGCCTGGACCGGCGCGTATCCCGACTTCCCAGGAAATTCGTAAGTAGAGGCTGCTTGCCGTATCGCGGTCGCGAGTCCCGCCTTGGTCATTGCATATGCAACGAGGCAGTCCATCCACTCTCGGAGGGCCTCCTTAGGGGGTTTTGTGGCGAGCAGCTGTTCGGCCAACGAGGCCACTTGCTGCATTTCGAATTGGTAGACCTCGAATACCAGCGCCTCCCTGTTGGCGAAATGGCGATAGAACGTGCCCTGTCCTACCCCGGCTTTCTTCGCAATCGTGCTCAGCGCAACCGCAGGATCGTTAGTCAGCTCTACCACCGCGACCTCCAGTATCCGTTCCCGGTTTTTCTTGGCGTCAGAACGCATCACCAATTCGTCAGTCATGAGCAAAGTTTTTCCTTTTGCATTGCAAAGCGGACAGCTGTCCGGTACGTTTTGCAAACGGACAATTGTCCGATTAAGCATTCTCACTGGAGTTTACTATGAACAGCACTGGCAACACGATTCTGGTTACCGGCAGCACTTCTGGCATAGGCCTTGGCCTGGCACTCAGGCTTCACAAGGCGGGCAACCAGGTAATCATCGCGGGACGGCGCAAAGCTCTGCTGGACAAGATCATGTCGGAACACCCAGGCATTGAATCCGTCTTGCTGGACGTCTGCGATCCACAATCCATCCAGCGCACCCGCGAAGCACTTGCGATCAGTCACCCGAATCTGAACGTGCTCATCAACAACGCGGGGATCATGCACTGGGAGGATCTGACTGATTCCCAATACCTGAACACAGCCGAAGATATCGTGACAACGAACTTACTGGGCACAATCCGCATGGTGTATGCATTTACTCCCCAACTGCTCAAGCAGCCCAGTGCCACGATTATCAATGTCAGTTCAGCGTTGGCCTTCGTCCCGCTGCCTGCGACACCGACCTACAGCGCAACCAAAGCGGCAGTTCATTCGTTCACTCAAAGCCTTCGAGTGCAGCTAGAGGACTCGTCAGTCGAAGTTATCGAACTTGCGCCACCGGGTGTGCGTACCACTCTGCTTGGCCAGGAAAATGACGAGCACGCCATGCCCCTGGACGAGTTTTTGAATGAGATATTCGAATTGCTCGAGATCTCTCCAACCCCACAAGAACTGGTCGTCGAGCGCGCCAAGCCATTACGGTTTGCTGAAGCGAGCGGTTCACATGATGAGGTGTTGAAAATGCTTGCGGGATACAAACCACCGGCAGCGTGAAGAGATTACCGAATTCCTATTGATGTTCAGGTCGCCGGCTGTCTCCAGGCCGGCGACCAAGGCTTCGTTCGGCTTATTTTCCGCCCTCGCAATTGACCATCCAGGCAATCCCGAAACGATCTTCGAACATGGCAAAGCGTTCCGCCCAGAAGGTCTTCTCCAAGGGCATCTGCACGCTGCCACCGGCACTCAAGCCGTTAAACAGCCGCTCGGCCTCTTCCACGCTGTCGACATTGAGGGAAACCGACACGCCTTGCGGCTTGCTAAATGGCTGGCCTGGCGGGCAGTCGGAAGCCATCAGGCTGAAATGACCCACGGTCAGGCAGGTGTGCATGATCAGGTCCGCGTCCTTGGGCATGCCGACGTCTTCAGGCGCCTCGGCAAAAGACATGGAAAACAGCTCGCCGCCAAGCACGTCCTTGTACAACGCAAAGGCTTCCTTGCAGCGGCCATTGAAGGTCAGGTAAGGGATGATTTTCATGGTCGGATCTCCTGTAGCCGGTTTCACGATTGACTGGACATCTGCGCCCGCAAGCGTTCTTCCTGCTCGCGCAACTCGGGGGTAAAGGTCTCGCCGAAATCCTCGACTTCGAAGATCTGGCGGATCTCGATTTCACTGTCACTGACCATCGGATTCGGGCAGCGTTTGACCCAATCGACGGCCTCCTGCAATGACTGGACCTTGAAAATCCAGAAGCCGGCGATCAGTTCCTTGGTTTGCGCAAAGGGCCCATCAATCACCGTCCGGTTCTTGCCGGAAAACTGCACGCGCACGCCCTCGGCACTGGGATGCAGGCCTTCACCGGCGAGCATCACCCCGGCCTTGACCAATTCTTCGTTGTAGGCGCCCATGGCGGCCAGCAGTTCTTCGCTGGGCATCTGTCCGGCTTCCGATTCCGGACTGGCTTTGACGATCACCATAAATCGCATGCTCATATCTCCTGAGAGTGGATGGATCAAGCCGTCCGTGTGGCGGCTCTACGGACTAATCGAATGGCAATGGCCGAAATCGACAGCCTGATGCGATTATTTTTCGACCGACTGTTGAGGGCCCAGCAATTAGACGGGTTCTTGGCCTGATCGGCTTCAGCCTGGCGAACAGCATGGTGAGCTGGTGCGTGGCGATGTTCATTTTCACCCTCGGTGAAATGATCATTTACCCAGCCGAATTCCTTTTCGTCGACACCCTGGCCCCGGAGAAACTGCGCGGCAGCTACTACGGCGCTCAAAACCTGGCAGCGCTGGGTGGCGCCCTGAGCCCGGTGATCTGCGGATACCTGCTGATGCACACCCCGGCGCCCACGATGTTCTATGCGTTGAGCGCACTGACCGCGATGGGGGGCCTCTTGTGCTTCATGAGTGATCGTCGGATGGCAATGGTGAAAAAGTAATCTGAGCCATGTTCAACTTTCTGGATACCAGCCATTACCATTCGGAAACAGAACGCTTCACCTTCGACACAATGGCGAGCGGATATACCGGGAGCCGGGCACGCCATCGACGCCTGAACGACATCAATCAGCCCTCTCGCGCATCGGCCAGGCGTAAGCGATCTACTTCGTCAAAGAGATTACAAAAGATGTCCACCAGGAAAGGATCGAAGTGGGAACCCGCTTGTTCGATGATAAATCGCCTCGAACTCTCGATATCCCAAGCCTGTTTATAGGCTCGAGGCATCCTTATGGCGTCATACACATCACATATCGCCACAATCCTTGCGGATAACGGGATCTCCTTACCCCGCAATCCCTTGGGATAGCCCGTGCCATCCCACCGTTCGTGATGGGACAGGGCAATTTCCGCTGCCAGGTCCGTCAACGGCGAACCCTCTGGGTCATGCAGGATTTCATAACCAATGCGCGCATGCTCCTGCATGATCGTCCGTTCTTGCGGCGTCAGAGCGCCAGGCTTTTGCAGAATGGCATCTTGAATGCCGATTTTTCCCACATCGTGCATCGGTGCAGCCATCCTCATAAGCTCGCACCATTGAGCGGGCATGCCGATGGCCTTGGCCAACAACGCAGCAGACTCGCCAATACGGACAATGTGGTGCCCCGTGTCGTCGTCGCGATAGCTGGCGGCTCGACTCAAGCTGCTGCTGATCGCCTTGTAGCTGGAAGCCAGCTGGGCCGTGCGTAACTCCACTTTGCGCTCGAGTTCAGCATTGACGTCGCGCAGCAGCTTCGCCGCCTGGGCCAGCTCCAGGCAATTTCGCACTCTGAGCAGCACTTCGGGTAGGTCAATGGGTTTGGAGATGAAGTCGTTAGCGCCCTTTTCCAGTCCTTTTCGCCTGTTCTGCTGATCATTCAAGGCCGTTACGATGATGACCGGTGACTCCGTGCGGTCGCGTGTACTGAGGCGATCAAGGATTTCAAAACCATCGGGCGCGGGCATGTCCAGGTCCAGCAACAGCAGGTCCCAGGCGTTCGAAAGCAGCCAGTCCAGTCCTTCGCCAGAATCGCTGAATGTCGTGATGTTATTCAGGCCCACGGCTCGCAAGCAGGAATCCAGAAGCCGCAGATTGGTGGCCACATCGTCGATAATGACGATCCTGCTTTCAGCATTTATTTTGGAAAACATACATCTGCCCTCCCCATGGCGAGCCTCAATACCAGACTACGAATACTCTGCATCTCCAACGGAGAAGACACGATGGCCTGGCATTCCAGGTGGCTCATCGAAGCGTGATCGGCAGCCGCACGGACCACGACGATCGACATGGCAGTCGTTGCGATACTGGTGCGCAAGCCGTTGAAAAAAGTGTGCAGCACAGACACAGAGTCCGCAGTGGCGACGATCAAAACACGGACCGTTGTGGAGTCGAGCACGAGGCTGGCGTCGGGCAACGTATTGACCCACTCCAACTCGAAATCGCCGGCTAACGCCTCTCGAGCCACCTGACCATCCTCGGCGTTTTTACTCACCAGCAGGACCCGTGGCAGGGCTATCGTCGACACTTTGGATGTGCTCCCGGGCACAGGAAAAGCCGACGAACACAGGTCGATCCAGAAAGTCGTCCCCACTTCGACGTTGCTTTCCAAGCCCATGGTGCCATGCATCAGCAGCGCCAAGTCTCGGCACAGCGCCAAGCCAATGCCAGTTCCCTGGATGGAAGAGTTCTCTTTGCCCAATCGCTGGAAGGGCCTGAAAAGCTCGCCCTGCAAAGCCGGAGAAATGCCCATCCCGGTATCCGTTACATAAAGTCGAAGCCTGGCTCCGTCCTCGACAGCCAAGGCCCCCAGAGTGATATCTCCGCCGGGCCGGTTGTACTTGATTGCATTGGATAACAGATTGATCAGGACCTGCTTGAGACGGCGCTTATCCGCCCAGACATGCCATGTATCCAGGGGAACATTGATGTGCAAGGTCTGGCCGTGCGCCGAGACTTGCTGCTGGACCATGTCAGCGCAGTTGGATAACAGGCTCGCCACATGCACGGGCTTGAGGTCCAGCAGGGGCTTCTCGGCCTGCAAACTGGAGAGTTCAAGCAAGTCATCAACCAACTGCATGAGGTGTTCACTGGCCTCGATGATTTCCTGCAGATTGGTCGTCTGCTGCGCTGCCTGGGCAGGCGACTGCATGAGCCCCAACTGGGCAAACCCGTAGATCGCGTTTAATGGCGTACGCAACTCATGGCTCATGCTGGAGATGAATTTGGATTTGGCAGTACTGGCGGCTTCTGCCTCCAAGGTCTTCTCTCGCAGATCCAACTGAGTCTGCTTGAGTGTCGTGATGTCGACACACGCCACGACCACGACATCGGAATCATCAAGCCGGGAGGGTTCCAGCGTACGGCCCCGGCAAAGTATCCAGATCAGTTTTCCATGCACGTCCCGGATCCGGAACTCCACTTCCGGCGCCACGCTTGCACTGCCCCTGGCCTCTTCAAGGAACTGCGTAAAGGTCTGCCGATCCTCAATGGGAATGTTCTCCAGCAGAGTCGCCATCGGCACTTCGTTGGCGGCAAAGCCGAAGCGTTGGCACAAGGCCCCCTTGAGAATGAAACGCTGCCGTTTCGGGTAGTACTCCCAAAGCCCTTCGGCAAAACTCTCCATGACCAACTCAAGACGCTGCTGCGTGGAACTGCGAATGAGCTCAGCCTGAGCCAACTGCCTGCCCATCCCCAGTGCCTGGTTGGACATTGACGACAGTTCGGTGATATCGGAAGGAGTTGTCGCCGGCTGCCAGTTACCCCGACCGATCTCTCGCATCATTCGTGAGACGCCTTGCACCGGCGTGCTCAACTGGCGACTGAGGTCCCGTGTACGCCACCACATGAAGGCAAAGAACAAGGCATAGAACAGAACCAGGCCCGCGACCAACAGATACCCCACTTCGCGGTAATGACTGGCCAGCAGATTGGTTTCCTGCATGACCGCGGCTTCATCCACCACCGCCAGCAAGAACCAGCCGGTGGAAGGGATAGCACTCCAGGCGAGCAGATGCGGCCGTCCATTCAATGTCAGCGCAACGAGACCTTCTGGGTGGTCGGGTAAGTTCTTGTTGAGACTGGCGAGGTCCGGATGACGGGCGAGGTTCAAATCCGGCGATTGCAAGCGCTCGCGCTCGACAGGCTCTCCAGCGGGCTGGTTCTCGACGGCTTGCAGGGAAAAATCACGCTGCCCCGCCTCGGGTACGGCCATGATATCGAGCTTGTTGTTGACCAGCATCAGGTAGCCATCCCAAGGCATCTTCAACTGCTCTATTCGCTTCAAGATGCCATCGACCGTTACGTCGACCCCGGCTACGCCCTCCAGGAAATCCGCGCTGTAAACCGGCGCAACGGCAGACATCATCCAGCCCTGGCCAGCAGGATCCAGGTAGACATCCGTCCAGACTACTTTTTTATCCGGGTTATGTTTGGCATCGGCCAAGTAGTAGAAGTTGTATTGGGTGATATCCATATCATGTGGGTACTGCTCGAGCGTATTGAACCAGGGATAAATCCGGTTATAGCTATCCCAACTATTGAAATAGATGCTGGCAATCAGAGGATCCCCGTCCTTCAACTGCTTCATCATGAAATCCTGATTCGCCAGAAGAGAGACTTTGTAGAGGTCCTGTTTTTCCAACGGGGTGACATTCGAATAAAACGAGGCAGACACCCCGTCATTTGTTGCGCTGTAGCGAACACCGTCGGCACTTACTGAAAGCGATGCCGCCACGGGGGGGTGGTTTTCGGTGAGTTCATTTTCAGTGGCCTTGGCATAAAGGCCAATCGCATTGTGGATCTGCTCCAGTTGTCCTTGCACCAACAGCGCGTTTTGCTGAACCGATACTTGTATGTCTCGTGTCGCGCTTTGATGCAGGTACTCGACCTGGGAACTTCGAATGGACTGGTTGGTGATGAAATAAGTGGTGATCAGCACGCCTTCCACCAAGACGAGCGGCAACAGGCTGGTACTGGCAAACGCCCGCCAGATCCATGTGCGCAAACTGACCCTCTTCTTTGAATCTGCCTGCATAGGCACGCTCGCTGCGTTGGCCACACAATTGATGTCACAGTGACATCATTGTGGTCTCATCCTTGATTTCTGTCCAAGGGAACCCTCTCCTTTCGTCCGCCAGCAGAACAACCTTGCGGGTACGGCAAGCATCGATCAAAAACCCGTGGACAGCCTTATGACCATAGTCGAACACTCGATTTCGTTCCCAACGACTTAAGCTATGCTCAAGAGCGGGTTACCAGAGGATGAGGCGAATGGATTCAGCCATGGCGGTAGCAGCGCCGTTCACGCAGGACGCGGATGATGTGGGTGTATTGTTGCTGGATGTCCATGGGGCGCTACTCATCATGGATGACTGCGCCAGTGCATTGTTAGGGCTAAGCGAGACCGCCGCCTCCCTTGCCCCCTTGCCCTCCCTGTTTTCTCTCAAGCCGCTGACGTTTGAGCAGCACCTCACCCATGCACGACTGAAGGGGAACTGGCATTTCCAAAGTATGTCGTCCAATGGCGACACACTGAATGTGAAGCTCGACTACAAAGCACATCAGTCCACGTACCTGATAAAGATCCGCCGCGCCGAACACGTTCACCTTGCCGAACAGGATTATCGCCTGGCATTCGACTCCGCCGGCACGGGCCTGGCCTTACTGCGAATGAGCGGTGAATGGATCGCTGCCAATCGAATGCTGTGCCAGATGCTCGGCTACACCGAAGAAGAACTCCGCGCCACGTCTTTCCAGCGCTTGACTCATCCGGACGACGCAGATGTCAGTAAGGACGAATTACACAGGCTCATCCAGGGCCAACGCACCAGCCTGACCCTGGAAAAACGCTATATTCGTAAAGACGGCAGCACCCTGTGGGCACGCTTGACGGTAGGCATCGCCCGTAACTCCCAAGCCCAAGCGCTTTACTTTGTATCGCAGCTGGAAGACATCAGTGAACATCTTGCCCTGCGCCAGGCATTGTTCAATAACGAAAAAAAATACCTTTCACTGGCTAAAAACTCACAAAGCATCATCCTTCGCTACAACCGGCTTGGACAACAGATCTATGCCAACCCCGAGCTTGAACGCGCTCGCGGCTTTCCCAATACGCACATCACGGAACGTACCTCGACACCCGATCCGCTCGACGAGTACTTTCGCACGCAAGTAAAACTCACGTTATCGACCGGTGCAGCGAACACGTTCCTGCTGGAAAACAGAAACTCGCATTCAGGTCGTTCCGGGGATTTCCTGTGCAACCTGACGCCGGAGCATGACGAAACAGGCGAGCTTTGCGGGGTACTTGTCACGGCCCAGGATATCAGCGCGTTGCGCCGGCAGGAGCGCGCCGAAAATGCACGCTCTGCCATCTTTCAAAAGATGGTCACTAACGACACGCTGCTCGAGGTGCTGCCGCTGCTCAGCGCCTACCTGGAGATTCTGACGCCTGAATTTCGTAACGCCATGGCTTTCAAGCCAGTACCCGGCGACGATCCCCTTCGCGCGTGCGCCGCAGGCACCTCCTCGATTGAAACCTGCCTGGCCGAAGATCTTGATCGACATCCCGAACTGTTCGAGCACCATCACTTCATTCGTGATTTGAGGAGCGATGCTCCGGATCTCGCTTTCAGCCAGCCCGCCTTGCAGGCAGGTTATCAAGGTTGCTGGGTAGAACCGGTGGTCAATCAGACCGGTATCACGATGGGCGCCATCCTGTTGTTCGTCTGCGGTGAAAGCCAGCTGAGCGAACAGGACCGCAAGCATGCACAAATGGCCAGTCATATTGGCGCCATCGCGTGGGAGCGCAGCTCCGCCCACAGCCACCTGGCGCAAAGCGAACGTCGTTACCGTGAAGTCTTCGACCATTCGCAAGACATGCTTTGCCTGCTCGCCGTGGATGCCGACCAGCAACTCAGTTGCCTGGAAGCCAATCCAAAGCTGTGCGAGATGCTCGCCAAAAGTCATTCGGACATGATCGGCCAACCGTTGGGCCAGTGCCTGGAAAAAGAAGTCGCCAATATCATCGAGGCGATCTGCCTTCACTGCATTGCCGTGGGAGCCCCCATCGAGCTGGATGCACAGTTGCCTTGCGGCCAGCGCTCACTCGTTGTCCATTTCAACCTGGTACCCGTAGCCGACTCGAATGGGCGCTGGCATCGCCTGGTGTGCATTGCTCGCAACATTACCGATATCCGGGAGGCCCAGCGCAACGAACTGGCGCGGCAGCAGGAAATCGGCACATTGGTCGAGAACTCTCCGGATGGTATTGCACGACTCAGTCGCACGGGAGAACTGCTGTTCGTCAATCCGGCACTGGAAGCCTGGTTGGATCGCCCGCAAATCGACTTGCTGCACAAGGATCTGCTCGAGATTCTGCCGAAAAACCTGCAGAGCCAATTATTCAGTGCAGCAGTCATCGAAGCGGTGGAAAAGGGCCAGCCCCTGGAGCATGAATATGTGCTCGCCGAGCAACATCGACTGCAACGCGTCTATCACATCAGTCTCGTTCCCGAGCAGGACATTCAGGGAAAAATTGCCACTGTGCTGGCTGTCGTTCGCGATATATCCCAGCTGCGCCTGGCCGAACTGCGCCTGGCATCGCTCAACCAGCAACTGCGCCAATTGATGTCCAGTCGGGAAAGTGCACGGGAAGAGGAACGCAAGCTGATTGCGCAGGAAATCCATGATGAACTCGGACAACATCTGACCGCGATACGCATGGGTACTTCGCTGCTACGCTTCCAGTATGGCGAGCAACTGCCCCAGCTCAGTGAACAAGTCGCACGCCTGCTGCAACTGATCGACCAAACGGTGCAGGTGGTCAGGAACATTTCCACCAGCCTGCGCCCTTCCATCCTCAACATGGGCATCGCCGCGTCACTGGAATGGCTGACCGACACGTTCAAACAGCAATGGGGCATCGACTGCAACCTGCAGATTCATCCGCAGAAAATCCGTCTGGACGATGCCAGCGCAACAGCTGCATTTCGCATCGCCCAGGAGTCGCTGACCAACATTGCCCGGCACGCCGAAGCCACTCGGGTCGACATCACGTTTGAGCAAGGCGAGAATGGCTGGTCGCTGGAAATCACCGACAACGGCAAAGGCTTTGAGCAACGCGGACAATCGTCCAGGACCCTCGGTTTGCTGGGAATGCGCGAACGGGGCCTGACTTTGGGAGGAACCACCACCATATCCAGCAGCATCGGCTGCGGTACTACTGTTCAACTGCGCGTACCTGTTTCAAGGAGTCAAGACTCATGATCCGTTTAATGGTGGCCGACGATCACACGATCATGCGCGAAGGCCTCAAGCAATTGTTCGCGCTGGTAAAGGACTTTTCCGTGGTGGCGGAAGCGGAGAATGGAGCCCAGGTCCTGGAGTTGTTGCGCCATACCGAAGTCGATGTGCTCCTGCTCGACATGACCATGCCCGGTTCCAGTGGCGAGGATCTGATCGGCCGTATCCACGCCCATTACCCCAAGCTGCCAATGCTCATCCTGAGCATGCACAATGAAGCCCACATCGCCCAACGTGCCCTGCGCGCCGGCGCCTCGGGCTACATGACCAAGGACCGCGACCCGGAAGCGCTGCTGGCTGCCATCCGCAAGGTGAGCACCGGCGCACGCTACCTCGATCCACAACTGGCCGAACAGATCGCATTGCAGAGCAGCGGTGTGACGCCCGATAACGCTTCGCAGAGCCTGACCTCGCGTGAATTCCAGATCCTGCGCATGCTGGCGCAGGGGCTGAGCGTCAACCAGATCGCCGAACAACTGGTGATCAGCAATAAAACCGTCAGCACCCACAAGACTCGACTGATGGAGAAGATGTGCTTTGCCACCAGCACAGACCTGGTGCGCTACGCCTTGAATGAAGGCCTGGTCTGAAACGACGGCGCGCTCTCAGGGATGAGGTCCGCGAACGCCAAGGATGGCCGCAGCAATCTGCTCCAGTGGCAACTCGCGCTCGACCGCTCCCAGCTTCAAGGCCTCGCGTGGCATTCCATACACGACACAAGAGTCTTCATCCTGGCCCAGGGTCCTTGCGCCGGCATCGCGCATTTCCTTGAGGCCGCGAGCACCATCATCCCCCATGCCCGTCATGATGATGCCAAGGGCATTGCTGCCCGCGCTACGAGCGACCGAACGGAACAGCACATCCACCGAGGGTCGATGCCGACTGACAGGCGGCCCCTGCACGATATCCACCTGATACTGGGCACCACTGCGCTTGACCAGCATGTGGGTTCCACCGGGTGCGATCAGCGCGCGCCCGGGGATGATGCGATCGCCCTGTACAGCCTCGCGCACCTCGATCTCGCAAACGTGATTGAGGCGCTCGGCGAACGCGGCGGTAAACTTCTCTGGCATGTGCTGCACCACGACGATGCCCGGACACACCCGCGGCAACCCTTGGAGTACCTGTTCCAGGGCCTGCGTGCCGCCGGTGGAAGTGCCAATGGCAACGATGTTTTCAGTCGTGCGGGCCATGGCCACGTTCGCGGGAGACAGGATCGAGTCGGCACTGAGCCGGGGTGGCACCTCAACAGGCGCCCGAGCCCCCCCTACACGCCGCAGGTTGGCCTTTGCCGCGGCCCTGACGGCCTGGACCAGATCGTCCGCGCTTTCAGTCAGGAACTGTCGCAGGTTGGACTGTGGCTTAGTGACGATACTGACGGCACCGGCCGCCAGTGCCTGCAAGGTGGTCTTGGCGCCCTTCTCGGTCAGCGTCGAACAGATCACCACCGGTGTGGGCTTTTGCGCCATCAGTTTTTTCAGGAAGGTAATGCCGTCCATTCGTGGCATCTCGACGTCCAGCACGATCACGTCAGGCCATTGCCTGCTCATCTTCTCCATGGCATACACCGGATCGACGGCAACATCGATCACCTGGATACCGCTGGCCTGGTTCAGGGTCGCGCTCAGCACCTGGCGCACCACCGCCGAATCATCAACGATCAACACCTTGATATCCGTCATCTGGCATTACTCTTGGGCGATTCGGTTACTTTAAGTACGGAATCGGCATGATTGAGTTGAAGGCGTCCGGTACCCACATCGAACACCAGGTGGCGATGGCCCCGGCCACCTACGTGATAAACCCGGCATTGCAACCCATGGGCCTGTATCAGGCTTCTGGCGGCATCGACATTCTGTTGGCCAATCCCGATACCGTTACCGCGCTTTACCCCGGGAAACATGTCAGCCCCACCAAAAAGGCTCACCTCGAACTGCTCGGGCCGGGCCCCCGCGCGGTGAATGCACTCGAACAGCAGCGCCAACGCATCGGCTGCGTAACGTCCGTTCAGGTGTCCCGCGCCATGCGCCCCACGACGAGGCAACATGTAATGACACATGCCGCCCAACAAGCGTTGCGGATGCCAGAACACCAGTGCGACACAGGAGCCCAGCACGGTACACAGGCGCGTTTGGCGGCCTCCGAACGCCACGTCACCGGGCTGCAAGAAACATTCGATCACCCGGCCCATTTCAAGCGTCCGGTTTGCGGTAGATGGAAGGTTTGACCAACTGCAATTCATCACTGATGCCATTCAGGCTCTCTGAATGGCTCACGATGAAATAGCCGCCTGGCCTCAGGTGTTTGCTCAAACGCTTGACCACCTCGGACTTGGTCTGGTTATCGAAATAGATCATCACATTGCGCAGGAAGATCACGTCGAACTGCCCCACTGAAGGCAGCGCATTGTTCAAGTTGATCGACGTGAACGTCATCCGTGACGCCAACGCGCGATCCACCATGAAAATGCCGTTGTTGCAGCCCACGCCCCTCAAGCAGTACTTGTTCAACAGCGCCTCGGGAATGCCGCGGATACCATCGAGTGGGTAGCGTCCACCCTGGGCTTTTTCCAGCACGCGGTTACTGATGTCGGAAGCGAGGATCTCCCATGGCCTGGTGCCCAGGCTGTCGGCCAGCACCATGGCCAGGGTGTAGGGTTCTTCTCCCGTGGAACAGGCACCACTCCAGATGCGCACCGGGCCATTCCCACGAAGCTCAGGGAGAACCACATGGCGCAGAAACTCAAAATGCTTGGGTTCGCGGAAAAAGTAGGTTTCGTTAGTGGTCAGCAAGTCCACCGCCATTTGCAACTCGGTCCGGTCCTTCATCAGCAAGCGGTAATAGCTGCCGTAGGTGGTCAGGTTGAAAAACTGCAAACGCTTGGCCAGACGGCCACTGACCAGCTGTTTCTTGGCAACCGACAAGCTGATCCCGGCAATTTCATGAATCATTGCCCGAAACTGCTGGAACTCGTTGTCGGAGAGAACGACATTCATGGTCTCAGCCCGTCTGCGTCGATGTTCGAAGGGAGCAGCGTCGACCAGTCATCGCTACTGAGCATGTGCTCGATATCCAGCAGCAAGACAAAACGGTCGCTGAGTTTGCCGATCCCCACCACAAATGCAGGGCTGAGGCGCCCCTGCAGTGCCGGGGCCGGCTCGATCTGTTCGGCCGGGATCTCCAGCACTTCGCTGACGGCGTCCACGACGATGCCCACCAGGCCTGCGCCGCCGCTGCCGTGGACCTCCAGCATGACGATGCAGGTACGTGGATTTGCCAGGGTCTGGGTGCCCCCAAAACACAGCCCGAGGTCCAGTACTGGAATGGCCGCTCCACGCAGATTGGTGATGCCGCGAACCTTCGGCGGCGCCATCGGCAACGGGGTAATCGGACCGTATTCGACAATTTCCCGTACGCACAGGGTACCGACCGCAAACATCTCCTGGCCCACACTGAAGGTCAGGTACTGTGGCGCTGTCGTCCCTGGGGCCGGCAGGCGCGAGGCGGATATGGACATGGTTCACTCCTCGGGATCCACCGTAGACGGCAGCCTCCCTCTCAAGACAATGTAGGCACGCCTGAGCGCTACACCTCAGTGCAACTGGCTGGCGATCTCGCTGACACACAGCACCTGGTCGATCTGAAGCACAGTCAGGAACGCCCCTCGCACCTTGACCATCCCTCGAATAAAGTCTTCACGGATCCGGTTTCCGATCGCCGGCGCGGCCTTGATGTCGGCCAACTCTATTTCGATCACCTCGCTCACCGAGTCGACTACGATACCCAGCACTTGCGGCTCGCCGTCCTGAACCAGTTCCAGGATAACGATGCAGGTCCTGTTGCCTTGCTGCGTGGCGCCCTTGCTGAAGCGCGCCTGCAGATCGATCACCGGTACCACCGCCCCACGCAGATTGATCACCCCCCGAATGAAATCCGGCATCATCGGAACGCTTGTCACCTGGCCATACTCGATAATCTCGCGCACGCACAAGGTATCGATTGCATAAACCTCCCTGGCGGATACGAATGTCAGGAACTGCAGGAAATCGCTGTCACACGGACTCTGCGGCGCATGCTCGAAATGGCTGAAGACTGCAGCTTCCATGTCTCAACTCCCGAAGCGGATGAAACCGCCTTCCTGGGTATGCTCACTGCTTTGCATCCCGCTCAGACTGGAAGAGGCGGCCCGAGGTACGGCGGCAACCGCAACCCGACCGTGCAGGGTGAAAAAGCCCATCAACTCCTGCAACTGTTCGGCCTGGCTACTCATTTCCTCAGCGGTAGCGGCCAGTTCTTCGGAAGCCGAAGCGTTTTGCTGAGTGATCTGGCTCATCTGCGACATGGCAGTATTGATCTGCTCCGAGCCGATGGACTGCTCTTCAGATGCAGCGGCGATCTCCTGAACCAAGTCGGAAGTCTTGGTGATCGAGGGCACGATTTCATCGAGCAGATTGCCGGCCCGTTCAGCCAGGGCAACACTGCTTTTGGCCACCTGGCCGATTTCCTGCGCCGCGACCTGGCTGCGTTCGGCGAGCTTGCGCACCTCGGCGGCGACGACCGCGAAGCCTTTGCCGTGCTCGCCGGCCCGGGCCGCTTCGATGGCCGCGTTGAGCGCCAGCAGGTTCGTCTGATAGGCAATCGAGTCAACGATCCCTATCTTCTCGGCGATGGTTTTCATGGCCGAGACGGTATCCTTGACGGCCTGTCCACCCTCACTCGCTTCCTTGCTCGCCTTGCCGGCCATGCCATCGGTCACTTTGGCGTTCTCGGTGTTCTGGGAAATCGACGCCGACATCTGTTCCATCGACGCCGACGTTTCTTCAACCGACGCAGCCTGTACCGAAGCCGATTGGCTGATGCTTTGGGCCGTGGCGGAAATCTCTTCCGAAGCGCTGGACAGCGAATCGGCGGAACTGCGCACCTCGCCAATGATCTGCGAGAGCTTGCTCACCGTTTCGTTGACCGCACTCTTCAGGTCTTGCAGGCTGCCCTGGTAATCACCTTTGACGCTGCGAGTCAGGTCTCCATTGGACAGGGCCGTCATGACCTCCATCGCCTCGCTGAGGGGGGCAACGATCGAGTCCAGGGTGCTGTTGATTCCGGCCACGATGCGGCGGAAATCACCTTGATGGCGAGTACTGTCGGCACGGGTATCGAGTTTGCCGATCACAGCATTCGCGCTCAGCATCTGAGTGTCTTCGATCAGCGCCTGGATGTTGCTGCGCAGTTGTTCGATGTTGTCGTTGATAAAGGCTTTTTTGCCGGGGAAGCGGGCCAATGGTGCCGACAGGTCCCCTTCGCCGAAAGAACGTATGCAAGCCATGGCCTGTTTTTTCACGCTGATGTGGCCATTGACCATATCGTTGATGCCCTGGGCAATCTGACGGTACGAGCCTTGGAATCGTTGTACGTCGATCTGCACGTCGATGTCGCCTTTCTCATGCTCGTCCGACATGTGACGCATCTCTTCGATCAGCGCCATGATGGTGCTGCGCAGATGTTCGATGGTGACGTTGATAAAGGCTTTCTTGCCCGGAAATGCTTGCAGGGGCGCCTGCAGATCGCCTTCGCTGATCGACTTGATGCAGGCCATGGCTTGCTTCTTGACGCTGATATGACCACTGACCATATCGTTGATGCCTTGGGCCATCAGCCCATAGCTGCCAACAAAGCGTGCCGCATCGATCTGCACGTCGATGTCGCCCTTGTCATGCTCTGCGGACATGTGATTCATTTCGCTGATCAATTGATTCAGGGTCCCGTTCAGCCGATCCATGGAACCCAACAGTCCGGTACGTTCAGGGCCATTGCCGTTGCCTCGCACATCCAGTTGCCCGGCCACGAGCCGGTCGGCCAGCAGCCGTACATCGTCGGGTTCACCCCCCAACGCGCTGAGCAGTCGGCGTACCAGGAAGAAACCGATCACGCCGATGACCAGCAAGGTGGCGCCACCGATCGAGGCGATGCTGTAGATCGCGGTCTGTTCGGTCGATGCCGCGACCGCTGCATTTTTGCGCCCCAGCTCCAGGTTGTACTGACGCATATCACCCAAGGCGGAAGTGACTTTGTCGCGGGCAACCTCCAGGTCGAGCAGCAAACCACGGGCTTGCGGGGCTGCATTCTTGAGGGCGTTATCGAAACGTTCCGTGCCTCGATTGTATTCGTTGACCGCACTGCGCAAGGCGCTTAGCAGCGTCGCATCATGATTGTCGGAGACGAACTCTTTCTGGTAGCGATCCAGCGCCTGGAGCACCGATTCCTTGTCGCTTTGCAGGGGACTACCGACAGGTTCGGACAGACGCTGCCATTGCAGGCTATGGCTATCCGCCAAGGTCAGGGCCACTTGCTCCAGCAACTGCAGGCTGGGCACCGTATTGACTTGCGCATAGCTGGCGGTGCTCCTGACTCCGCCTATCAGATAAAGACTGAGGCTGACCAGGATCAGGATGCCCAACAGAGCTGAGGCAACCAAAAGCGAGATATTTTTCTTGACGGTCATGATGCTGTACTCCAAAAAGAATTATTGAGTCAATTCAGGGCTGAGGGGCGTACCGTGCTTCTGCCGGCTGGCGACTTGCCCGAGTAGTTTTGGAATATCCAGGATCAACGCGACTGCGCCGTTCCCCAGGATGGTGAAGCCGCCCAGTCCATGGGCTGTACCGAAAATCTTGCCCAACGGCTTGATCACCGTCTGGAATTCCCCCAGCAATTGATCGACGACCAGGCCCACTCGCATTCCCGCGTAATGCACGACCACGATGTTTTCACGGCCATGGTTAGGCTCATCGATGGCAAACATCTCGCGCAGGCGCAGGACTGGAAGCACCAAGCCTCGCAGGTCCAGGAAATCCTGATTGCCGCAGTCGTCGGTCGATAGCTCGATGCACTCCTCAACCATGTCCAGAGGCACGACATAAGAGGCATTGCCCACTCCGATCAGAAAGCCATCGATGATGGCCAGGGTCAGCGGCAGGCGGATACGCACCGTGGTGCCCACCCCCTCCTCGCTTTCCAGATCGACCGAGCCTCGCAGGGCGACGATGTTCCGTTTGACGACGTCCATGCCCACCCCGCGCCCGGACAGGTTGCTGACCTGATCGGCAGTGGAGAAGCCTGGCTCGAAAATCAGATTGAGAATGTCGCCGTCGGCCAGCTGTTGCCCTTCGGCAACCAGGCCGCGCTCCGTCGCCTTGGCCAGGATGCGTTGTTTGTTCAGGCCTCCACCGTCGTCACTGACTTCAATGACGATGCTGTTTGCCTCGTGATAGGCATTGAGGCGAACCGTACCCTGCTCCGGTTTACCCCGCTCACGGCGCAGCTGCGAGGGCTCGATACCGTGGTCCATGGCGTTACGCACCAGGTGAGTCAGGGGATCACCAATGCGCTCGACCACCGTTTTGTCCAGCTCGGTCTCCCCGCCATGTACCTGCAAGGCGATGTCTTTGCCCAGCTCCTTGGACACATCGCGCACCACCCGCTGGAAGCGGTTGAAGGTGCCGCCGATCTGCACCATTCGCAGGGTCAGGGCACAATCGCGCACCTCCTCGACAAGGCGCGAGAGCGAGCTTGTCGCTTCAATCAGCTCGCCGATTCCGCTTTGGATGGCCCCCAGATTGGCGCCAGCGCCGGCGATGATCAGTTCGCCCACCAGGTTGATCAATTGGTCCAGTTTGCCGGCGTCGACACGAATCAGATTACCTTCGGCCGGACGGGCCTCTTTTGCCCCCCGGCTCTTGGGCGCGTCATCGTGGACCGCATGGTCCGGTGCCACGAGGGGCGTCGCCACTGGCGTCGATTCACCAGAAGACGGATTCGCCAGCCAACCTTCACGGGTCACGGAACCACAAGCGATAAAGGCTTCGACCATGACTTCGGGCTCAGCCTCGAGACGGCCAATCAACGCCCGGAAACCTGTCAGGTCGTCATTGCACGGCAACACGCAGATCTGGCTGCCCTCGCGAACGAAGTCGAAGGCACCTTCAATGGTGGCCTGGTCGGCATCACTGACAAACCCCAGCTCAAAGCCCAGGTAACACGTTTCCGGGTCCATCTTCGAGATGTCCGGCATGCCATCGGTGATGCACACGACCGCGCTGACTTGACCGAAACTGTTGAGGTAGCGCAGCAACGACAGCGGATCCATGCCGTTGCGCAGGACGTCGGGACACAGGCGCAGGGACAGATGCCAACGCGCGGTACAAGCCGATTGCACCGACTCAACCGTTGCCAGGGATTGCTCCGGCTCGTGACGGTGCTCCAGGTAGCCGTTAAGACGCTCCACCAATGCCGCGCCCTGCCGCTCATGCTCTGCGGTCATGCCTTGCAGGTCACCGTGGCAGGCAAGCAGTTCAATCAGCGTGCACAAGTGATCCCGCACTTCCAGGAACAAGGCACTCAGCGACTCGTCCACCCGCAATTCATGTCCACGAACCCGGTCCAGCACGCTTTCTGCCACGTGGGTAAAGGCAACGATCGGCGTGAAGCCAAACAGGCCAGCGGAACCTTTGATGGTATGGGCGACGCGAAACAGCGCATTGATGGTGTCGGCATCATCCGGCGCCTGTTCGATCTGCAACAGCGCATCCTCCATCAGAAGCAAAAGCTCCTGGCTTTCGGCGATGAACGTCTGTAGCACGTCGTCCAGATTCATAGGCGAACTCATGGTTTCAACCTCTCTGCTGACGGGTCGGGGCCGACGCGTCGAAAAAGCTGTGCAGCCCACTCATATCCAGTGCATCGAGCACCGCCGCGCTGGGATTGCTCAGCAACAGGCTGGAGCCATGGCGCAGTGACTCCTGCTTGATCAGCACCAACAGCTGGAGCCCGGCGGTGTCCATTTCGTCCACGCCCCCCAGATCCATTTCGACTTCCTGAGCCAAGGGAAACAGTTCCAGCAACAGGTCTTTGCGTTCAGCGGCGGTGTAAATGGTCAGCGACCCTTCGAGAACCAGAATCCGACGCAGACTAGCTGTGGTGTTTGTCATGACAACCTCCTTTCCAGGGACTCTGGGCGGCGTTACGGCATGATCAGTTTGGAGACGGCGCCGAGCATCTGAGCCGGCTGGAAGGGCTTGACCATCCAGGCCTTGGCACCGACGGCCTGGCCCTGTTGCTTCATGGCATCGCCGGTTTCGGTGGTCAGCATGATCACTGGCGTGAACTTGTAGGCCGGCAGTTGTTTAGCGGCCTTGATGAAGCTGAGGCCGTCCATGTTCGGCATGTTCACGTCACTTACAATCAAGTGGATCTTGCGTCCGTCGAGCTTGGTAAGGGCGTCGCGACCGTCAACACCTTCGATGACCTCGTATCCGGCGCCCTTCAAGGTGATGCTCACCACTTGGCGAATGGAGGCAGAGTCATCGACAATCAGGATGGTTTTGCTCATGGGGAAACTCCCTAGAAAAAAGTGATCTCGGATGAAGTGCTGCTCACCACAGGCTTACCGTGATGGATCGCATGCTGTTCAGGCATGGTGTAGGTACTTGCCAATTGCTCAAGCCAGGTATCGGCGATGATCGGGGCAGGCGTACCGCCGGCGAGAGCCAGTTGCTGGCGTTCGGCGATATGCCCATGCAACTTGCGAAGATCGTTGTTGACCAGGGAAAGCATCTGGCCGACCCGATCCTGGAACTGCAGGGCGACCAGTACCCCCGCTATCTCCGTGGCAACGTTTTCGCTCTGCTGCTGAAGACTGCTGCTGGTATCGACGATGGCCTGGGCGTTGTGCCGGAAGTGCTCGATCACCTGGGACACCAGTTGCTCCGAATGAGCCAGGGTTTGTGAATCCTGCTGCGCCTGATGCCGAGAAAGCTCGACGGTGCGAGAGATGGCAGCGTTGACGGTGTTGACCGTCTCACTGATTTTCTGCCCCGTCTCCCCGGATAAGCTGGACAATTTGCGCACTTCATCCGCCACTACCGCGAAACCGCGTCCGGCATCCCCCGCCCGGGCTGCTTCAATGGCGGCGTTGAGTGCCAACAGATTGGTCTGCTGGGCAATATCGCCGACGAACTTGGCCATCTCTTGCAATTGAGAGGTGAAGTCGGAAAGGAGCATTACTTCCTTGAGTTCCGACTCCTTGCGCAAAAGCGCGTCGCGCAGGGCAACCATGATCGAATCCAGGTCCCGCTGGCCGACTTCAAGGATTTCCAGCAACCGTGCTCCCGAACTCTGGCCCGCGCCGTGGGAAGCAGAAGCACTGATATCCCCCGACAGCGTCGCGAAGCGGTGACTGAGCTTGAGGATCGATTCCTCACTGAGGATGCGCGCTGCGTCGATCTGGTGACTCCAGATCGGCAGTACCTGCACGCACACCTCGCCCAATCCATCATCAGGCGAAGCGGCCGGGTGAAGTTGCTGATCGTCGCCTGGCTGAGCGTGCGGCTGGGTGCTCGATAAACGCTGGGCCCACACGCCCATCAGCAACGCGCCAAACAAGACAAGCACGCAACTGGCTGCACTGCGCAGATTGAAATCCGCGCTGATCAGAATCGCGGCGCAACCAAGCACTCCCGTCAGACCCGCGGGCAGCATCATCAAGATCAGGGGGGAGGAAATTACCTGTCCTTTCACCTTCATCTCTCCAGTTCAATGCGGATCCGACGGGACCCAGCGCAAGACATCCACTACGGGGATGCCCGGTTTTGTTGGCTTAGAGAAATAATGGCCAAGTGACAGCCTTGAAACTATCGGAGCATCCTGATTTACAACTAAGGATTGCGGTTGCGCGGTAGGAGAATTCCTACTCGACGGCGACAGGAACCCAAAACGACAGAAAAAGAAAACCAGCGACTAGCGCTGGTAAAAAACACAGACACGCACCGCGTCATCCAAACCGCGACTCGCTGCCTTGCCCCTCGCCCACCCAAAGCGCTTCAAGGTTCTTCAACCCCCAGGTTTTCTCTGACTCAAAGCTGACGATGCGGTCCTGCCCACAGGCCAGATCAATGCATTCGGGAGACAACGGGGTACGAGTCGACGCCGAGTAGAAAACCTTTACCGTGGGCGTCAGCAAACATTCGGCGTGCTGCTCTATTACCACCGCCAACCTGTCACTTTGAAGGCGCACCAAAGCGCCAACCGGATAGATGCCAATGCATTTGACGAAGGCGTGAAACACTTTCTGGTCGAAATGCCCGATCCATCCGGCCATTTTTCGAATCGATTCGGCGGGGCCCCAGCGATCCCGATAAGGACGGTCAGATGTCACGGCGTCATACACATCACAGACAGCGGCCATGCGCGCGAACAAGCTGATCTGGGTTCCACATAACTTATGTGGATAGCCACTGCCGTCCACCTTCTCATGGTGATGCAGGCAAACGTCCTGCACCCGGGAAGTGAAATGCCTGCTGTCCGCCAGCATCCTGGCGCCCGCCTCCGGGTGCGTGCGCATCGTCGTATGTTCGTGGTCATTCAATGGCAATGGTTTCGCCAGGATGGCCGCAGGTATCGCCATCTTGCCCACGTCATGCAGCAAGCCCGCCAGCCCGGCTTCTTGGACCAGGGGCGGTGGTAAATCCAGCTGACGCGCCAAACCAATCATCAATCCACAGACGGCCACGGAATGCATGTAGGTGTATTCATCGGCAGTCTTGAGGCGCACCAGGCTGAGCAGTGCATCCGGATGACGTAACAGCGAATCGGAGATTTCACCCACCATGTCCGTGACGCGATCCAGTTGAACGATCCGTCCCATCCGCAGATCGCCGAACATCTGCATGACAGCAGCCTTGGAACTGGCGCAAAGGTTGATCGCCCTCAACAGCTCTTCGCTCATTGCCACCCTCGGACGCGGCCCAGGGACCTCTGCACAAGGTCGGATCGATAGGCAAGCAGGCTGCTGGCCACCTTGACCGACCTGCACAACGCTTTCATCAGGCGTAGATGCTTGCACGTCCGCGCCCTTGGACGGGTCGATCCATGCACCAACAATGCCCGAGGCGAGGACTTTCTCCAGCACCTCTTCATTCAGAATCAGGAAGCCTTTGCTCCAGAACGGACGCTCCTCACGAGAACCGGATAGCTCCTGGACATACATTCCTACGCAAAGATCGCTCACACCGATATGTTTCAGCACGATGCAGATCCCTCTCTGTTTGCAACCGCCTTCCCTGAATTGCCCGAACGCATTAACCCAGCGTGGGATGTCTGGAGTACGCATCAGGATGCCACCCTGGCCCTTGAATAATAGCCATGCGCCATCAATCAAAGAATCAGAGCAATCTTATTTAGGTCTAGGGATTACAGATGGGCGCGTAGGGATTTTCCTACGCGGCAAATCCTCAATACGCGATCATCACTAAGACTTCTCTCCGTAAGCGTCCTGCTGGCGCAGGCCACGCTCGGCCATCGTGTCCCTGTAATTCGGATCGCCATAGATACGAGCCAGCAGAATAACCCCTCGGGGTCATCCAGCCGTGGCCGTGTCAACCATCGCGCCTGCGCCTGGCCGCACCCGCCGCTCTTTGGCATCGGGTCGGCTCGAGCGGCTTGATCAAAGTGCTTTAGCAACGGCTATTTGGAATAGCCGACTAGCCCAACGCCTGACATGTTCCTGTCAGCCTCCGGTCACTCTGACGTCAGATCCTTCTCACTAAAGTATCCCCCAATGACTGCACTTGCGGTGCCAGCGTTACAGGCACCAAGGACACATCACTTTAGCTGGACCTCTTGCCATCAGCCGGAAGGAGAAACGCAATGAGCCATCCTGATGCGCACGTCAGTGCTCTTGATCCATTCACTTGGCAATCGACGCTCGACAGCAATCTGGACAGAAAAGGCCTGTTGCTGCGCCTGTTCGCCGAACAGCGATTCATGGCCGCGCAGGTGCGAGCCTGCAAGCTGGATCACAGGGACTACCTGCTTTCGCTGATTGATCCGGCCTCGACGGTGAACGACGGTACTCGGCACTCATCATGCGTCGATGGGCATCGAATGCGGAGCGTCATCACCGAAGCGGCAGAGAAAGCTCATTGGGGCAAGCCCCCAAGACATGGTCGGGCGCAAGGCATCGCTGCCCACTATGACGCGCAGACCTGCATGGCGGTCGTTCTCGACATCGAGGTGAGCGACGAAGGCCGCTTGATCATTCATGACGCGGTCGTTGTCGCGGACTTGGGTTTCTTGAAAAATCCTGGTCGCGTGCGCTCGCAGCTCATAGGCGCTTGCCTGATAGGGATAGCGTTTGTGACATCCTGCGATTTTGCTCCGAGCACCGGAGATACCCGGCCTAAACCTGCCTATCGCACCCGTTGGCCACTCGTCTCATGGCTGCCAGGACAGATCGCGGTGCACCTGATCAATCCCACCGCAGCTCCCGAAGCCGCACAGCCCAGCCAGACCAGTTACGCACCTGTCGCCCGGGCCTTGTGCAATGCGATTTTGAAGGCCACGGGTAACGGTTCGGTCCGGAGCCAGTCACTGGAAAGATCGGGCGTAAATTAAATAAGTTCCTGGATATACAGCGAGGTCGGCGCAATGGAGAGACCGGTGCCAAGAGACAGAGCCGACCAACGGTTGATGCTTTGCACAATGAGGGAATCAAGCTGTATTCGCCAGATATCACCATGGCTCGGGCAATCCGATTGCCGCATGACAGTGACCACAGCAAGCCAGCTAGATTAAAGCTTCCAGATCAGATGAGGTTCTGCGCCCCGGCGATCGATATCCTGGCCCTCGCCTCTTCCCTGGGGATCCCTTCCCGCAGGATCGAGCGCGCCGGCGATATTGCGGGAGCTGTCGAAGAAGGTATTCGCTCAGGTTGCCTGAATCTCATTGAACTACCCATCATGCCCTGAGGAAATGGGCGCACATGTCCCTGCCCTGCTTACACAGGACTGTAGGCTTTGACGGGACAGCTATCTCGTCATGACATCCAGCTGGCTCTGCGCAACATCAATGGGAATATCGAGTATGAACGTCGCGCCCTGCCCGGCCCCGTCGCTATGCACGCTCAAGCTGCCCCCCATTTCCTGCGCGGCCAGCGCGCAGCTGTGCAGGCCGAAACCGTGACCGTCTTTGCGCGTCGTGAAACCATGGGAAAAGATACGCGCCATGTGCTCAGGCGTAATCCCATTGCCGTTGTCGGCCACTGTGATACGCAATACCGGCCCGTCAGCGAGGGAGACGCTGAACGTGATGCATGGGCTGCGATCGATCACGCCGTCCAACGCCTGCTTGGCATTGTTGATCAGGTTCACCAGAATCAGCAGCATCCGATGCCGGTCCAGCGACAGCAGGGGCAAGTCGGCAATGTCCTTGACCACCGTCACCTCCTGGCGCGCCAGTAATCCAGCACTCATGCGCAAGGCATCGTCGATTAACTCCGGGACCGGCACTGTCTCGACAATACTGACAGCAACGGCATAGGACTGCTGGGCAGCGACAATGGTTTTGATGTGGTCAATACCCTTGGTGAGTTGCTCGAGTTCTTCGATGATGCTCAGTTGCTCTGCGCTCACCACCTCCGCCAGCTTGAGCAGATAGCCGGGCAGCATCTTTCCTTTGTGGTCTGTGGTGAGAAAATCGGCCAGGTCATGGATGTGTTCGTTCATCAGTTGAGCCACCTTGCCCAACCCCTGGGCTTTGGAGGTGCGCATCTGGCTGCTGACCAGTTCTGCCGATACGTTCACGCTGTTGAGAACGTTGCCGACGTTGTGCAGCACAGTCGTGGCGATTTCGGCCATGCCCGCCTGACGGGATTTTGCATGCAGTTCGGTTTGCACCTGGCTCATGCGTAGCGCCGCGCGAACGCGAGCCTTGAGCTCCAGCGGCGAGAAGGGTTTGGCGATATAGTCATCGGCGCCACTCTCCAGCCCGGAAACACAGGCCTCGCTGCCGCCTCGGGCGGTCAACAAGATCACGGGTAAATGGGCGAAACCGGCGCTGGCTTTGATTCTGGCTGTCAGGCCAAAGCCGTCGAGCCGCGGCATCATCACGTCCGAGAGGACGACATCGATGGGGCGACGCTGCAGGAGTGCCCAGGCCTGCTCTCCATCAACTGCGGTGGCGACGATGTAGTCGTTGTGCAAAAGTTCGCGCAGGTAGCTCAGCATTTCCGGGCTGTCGTCTACCACCAGCACTCTGGATTGCGCGGCGTGTTGCGGGGGCTGCCCGTCTGCGCTGTCCATCGAAGCTCGGTCGTTGCCACTGCCATGGCCGCCGTCGTCGAAACGCAGGTGGCGCTGCTCGGTCGTGCTCGTTGCGTTCGCTGACGATCGCTCGTGCATAGCGCTGGCTTCGGTCGACACGGTGTCTTGCTCAGCCCCCAGCGGAAGTCGAACAAAGAAGCACGAACCCCGTCCGAGCTCGCTGTTGACGCCGACTTCGCCCCCCATCAGTTTGACCAGATCCTTGACCAGGGCGAGACCGATGCCTGTGCCGCTGTAGTGGCGCGTGGCGGAATTATCGATCTGGGAAAAACGCTGGAACAGCAGCGGCAGTTTGTCTGGGGCAATGCCAATCCCGGAGTCTTGCACCGCGAGTTCAAATCGCTCGCCATCAAGCGCAGTGACGGCCAGGTGCACGGTGCCGCCAGCGGGCGTGAACTTGATGGCATTGCTCACCAGGTTGAGGAGAATCTTCTCGAAGTGTCGGGGGTCCAGGAACACCGTGCCAAGCGCGGGATCGATGCTGCAGGTCAAGGTGCAGCCTTTGCCCTCGGCCACCATGGCGGCATCCTCGGCCAGCACACCCACCACCTTGCTCAAGTCCATTGGCGTTGGACACAACTCAAACTTGCCCGCTTCGGCCTTGGAGAAATCGAGGATGTCGTTCACCCGGTTCATCAAGCGCAGTGCGTTGCGTTGGGCGCGGTCGATTTGCACATGCCAGTCCGCCGGTGGTGTGGTCGCCGCCGAGAGCTGCTCCAGGGGTGCGAGAATGAGGGTCAGGGGGGTGCGCAGTTCGTGGCTGACGGTGGCAACGAAATCGCTCTTTGCCTGGTTAGCCGTATCGGCCTGGTTGCGCGCCTGAATAAGCTCGACGGCCTGCGCCTCCAGGACCTCGGTCTGCTGGTGCAGCGTGTCGGTCCGTTCGGCGACCATTCTTTCCAAAGAGGCCTGGACTTGCTGTCGCTCGGCTTCTGCCTCGGCTTCCAGCACCCGGATGCGCAGGGCATTCTCCTGGAACACCCGTACCGCACGGGTCATGATCCCAATCTCGTCGCCGCGTCCGGCGCTGGCGATTTCGGCGTTCAGGTCGCCGGCCGCAAGCCGGCGCATGACCGAGGCCAGGGCCACGATGGGCTGCGCGACAAACCGCGACGTGCTCCAGGCGATGGCGCCAGCCAGCAGGATGGCGACGGTACCCGCGAGCACCGTCGCAAGCATGCCGCGATCATTGTGAACCAGGGCCTCGGAGCGCGCTTCACCCGCGAAGCGCGCCACCAACAGACCGGCGCTGCGTGCCTCGTTGCGAACCTGATCGCGCGCGCCACTCAAGGCGTTGCTCGCCTGATGGAACCTGGCGAATGCCGCCCGGTAGCCGGCAATCTGATCGTAGACCGTCAGGGGCGTAGCCTTGGTTTGCAGCCCTACGGACGAAGGGAGAACCCGAGAGAGACGAGAGAGCTCGTCCAGGAGGGTGCCAACAGAGCTGGCGACCTCGGCCGACGGTGACAAGCGAAACGACAAGGTCTGCGCCTCCAGGGTCGCAACGCGCTCGGCGAAACGCTTGGACAACGCGGCTGCATTTTGCAGCAAACCCGTGGCGGCCTGAATGTCGTTTGCGTCATGGGCAACGTGCTCGCCCACTTCATCCAACATCGCCTCGAGGCGCCCGGCCGCATCCCCGACGGCGGCGAGATGCCGCAAAGCCTCACCGCCCCGGAGCTTGGGCGCCTCGCCAAGGTGCTCGACCGCCAGGCTGGCAGCAGCGACCGCCGTCGCCAATTGCTCCAGGGTCTCCACCTCCTGCGGCGCCCCCATCAACTCGCGCAATTGCTCGACCACGGGCGGCAGTGCCGCGCCAGCGTTCTGCGCCGCGGTGGCGGCCGCCCCATCACCAGTCACCAGCATCTTGGCCACATTGGCGGTGATGATCCTTTCGCTGTTGCGCAGGATATCCAGGATGCGGTGGGCGCTTTCGATGTTGCTTACCCGCGCCTTGTGGTCGGCGGCGCGGGAATCAATCTCCTTCAGCCCGTCGGCGATGCCCTGTTCGACGAGGATCGTCGCCTCTCGCATCCGGCCGTAGTGGGCTGTCATGTTCTCCGTTTCGCCATCCATGGCCAGGGTCGCCGCCCGCAAGGCAGCGATCGCCGAGGCAAGCCTCTGTAGACTGCCCTTGAGCGATTGCGCCTCTGCCACCGGAATGGCGGTGAGGCCGACGATAGCCGTCGCCACCATGCCTTCGGCCTGGCTCAGGCTTTCCTGGTCGCGGGTGGCGATGAAGTTTTCCACCCGCCCGGTGGCCCCGTTGACCGACGCCAGAATTTCCGCGGAATGGCTGGCGGAATCCACCGCACGTACCATGCCGCGCAGGCCGTAGAGGTTCACGAGCGACACCGCCAACATCAGGAACACCAGTGCGGCGACCGCCAGGCCAATTTTGACGGCAATGGGCCTGTCCCTGACGGGTTTGAATGTCAACATGGCGCCTCGCATCCTCGCCCGCCGCTACTGCTTCGTAACCTCCGGCAAAGGCGCCGGCGGCGCCGTATGGTTGATGCCCGCGTCGATCATCGCCGCAACGGAAGCCTGGCTGTAGAAAGGATTGGCGGCCCCGCCCACCGGCATAGTAGCGAGCCAGGCGTCCAGGTCTTTCGCATCGATGCGTACCAGTGGCACCTCGACGAACTTCGGCACCTGCTTGCCCGCCAGAATCTGCTGGGCCACCCAGAAACCCACCTGGGAGACGCTCGGTGAGGCGGAAACCGAGACGGTCTCGTAGCCATTGGCATCGCGCTCCTGTTTCCACAGGGCGAGTTCGTCCTGACGGTTCCCCATCACGATGATCGGCAAAGGGCGTCCCGCCGCCTTGAACGCCATGGCCGCGCCATAACCGTCGCCCCCTTGAGTAGCGACCGCATCGATGGTGGGCAGCGACGGCAGCGCCAGCGCCACCTCCTTGCGTGCCACGGAAGCCGTCCAGTTCCCGTACACGGTCTTGGCGAACTTCAGGCCCGGATAGTCGCTGGCAGCCTTGCGAATGCCGTCGCTGATGTTTTTATCGGTGGCATCGCCGGCAATGCCACGGATCTCTAGCAGCGTTCCGTTCCCCTTGAGGCGCTCGGCGATATAGTCCACCTCCACTCGCCCCATGGCAGACCAGTTGTAGTCCACGGTATAAACGCAACGTTCGGTGACCAGGCTGGCCATGACCACCACCACGATGCCAGCGTTGCAGGCATCGCGGATCACCCCGTTGAGGGCCGTGTCGGACGCGGCAAGGATGACGATGGCGTTGACGCCCTTGACGATCATGTCCTGGATATGGGCCGCTTGCTCCGACGCCGAGTTATTGGCGCTGACCACCGGGGCCTCCCGGATCAAGCCATCCTTTTGCGCCTGGGCCGCAATCTCCTGCCAGTTGCGCACCATCACCTTGCGGAAATCGCTACCCGCGTAGGAATTGCTGAAGGCAATGCTATGGCTTGCGGTAGGGCCGCTGGCGATGCCACCGTCGGCAGCTTGGGCCGGACTGGCGGCAACCATCGCCAGCCCGGTCACGCAGCCGGCGAAGCGCCACAAGATTTTGTGGATCGGTTTAGTGTTCATGCGGTTCTCCATCACGCTTGGGATTTACGCTCGGCTCATGGACGTATTTGCTCATCGGGTAGCCAAGGACATTGGTGATGCGGTGGAAACGATCGAGTCCAAGAAACATCACCGCCCATTGTTCGTTGGGGCGTTTGGAAAGGAAGATCGACGGAGTCAAACGGTCGCCGGGGGAGGCGTCATGGGGCAGTTCGGTCAGTGAGTCGTAATGGATCTGCTGGGAAGTTCTCAGTGGCGCCTGCGCGCATGCCCCATTTCCGAACTCAATGCAGAGCGTTTGGTGCGTCGCATTCCGTGCCATTTGCCATTTCCAAGTCAAGGCATCGACCATGTGGTCATCAGCATAGTCTCAACGTGGCCGCTTCGCGCGCGACCGTAGAGGATTTCAACCAACTGAACGACCGACCAGGCCATTGCGGCCATGATGCTCTATCATGAGCCAGCGCTCATGACACGCATTTCTGATGACTCGCCTGGACACCCTATACATGAGAGATCTGCCACCGACCGCTACATTGCGTGCCTTTGAAGTTGCCACCCGACACACAACCTTTACCTCTGCCGCAAACGAGTTGCATGTCACTCAAAGCGCAGTCAGCCACCAGCTCAAGCATCTCGAGGAGCTTTGGGGATTGCAATTGTTCGAGCGTGGCAAGTCGTTGAGCCTCACGGCAGCGGGGGCTACGCTGGCGCCCATCGTGCGGGAATTCTTCATGAGCCTGGAGGCGACTCTGGGCGATCTGCGCGAGCAGAAAGGCAGGGTCCGGCTCGAGGTCAGCACCACGTATTCCTTCGCGTTGAAATGGCTGCTGCCACGCTTGCCGAGTCTCTCCCGCCAGCATCCCGAGCTGTTGGTCTCGCTGGACACCACGGACAAGATCATCCACTTCTCCAGCGCCCAGGCCGATGTTGCGATCCGGCTCGGCAAGGGCATTTACCCAGGCCTTCATTCGGAGTTCCTGTTCGGCGAGCAGGTGTTTCCGGTGGCAAGTCCCGATCTGCTGCAGCGCTTCGGGACACCGCGCAGCCCTGCCGAATTGTTGCACTACCCGCTGCTGACCCGAGATGGCGCCGAGCTCGTGCCTAAATGGGAGGTCTGGTTTCAAAAGGTCGGGCTGGAGTTCTTGCCGCTCAAGGAAAGCGTCAGATTTGGGGATACCAACATGACGGTCGAGGCCGCTTTGCTCGGCCAGGGCGTCGCCTTGGTGCGCAGCGGGCATGTTGAAACCGAAATCGGCGATGGCCGTCTGGTGCGGTTGTTCGATGTGCCGTTCCCATCACCGCTGGCCTACTATTTCGTTTGTCCGAAAGGCATCGAATCGCAGCCGCACATCGTCAGCTTCCGCCAGTGGTTGATGAGCGAGGCGCTGAAAGTCCAATGCGCCTATGGGTGATGCATGAGGTTTTACTCATGAATCGATGAGGAGACTTCGCTGTAGTCCGGGCAATTGGGCTGCTTAAAATGGCGCATGCCTATCCATATCACCTTGCTGGTTCTTTTCGCCGCGCTCCTGCATGCCAGCTGGAATGCGCTACTGCGTGGCGGCGCCGATCGGCTGTGGTCAATGACGATCATGTGCATCGCCGTCGCCATCGCCAGTGCCGTCGCCGCAGCGTTCCTGGCGCCACCCGCGGCTGCCAGTTGGGGCTATGCGCTGCTTTCGGCGTTGCTGCATGTCGGCTACAACCTGTTTCTGGTGCGCAGTTACCGGGTCGGCGACCTGGGGCAGACCTATCCGATTGCCCGTGGATCGTCACCGGTGTTGATCACCCTGGGCGCCGCCGTCTTTGCTGGAGAAAACATCGCCCCCAGCGCGTTACTCGGTATTGCGCTGGTGTCGGGCGCAATCATTTCGCTGGCCTTCAGGGGACGCAACCTGTCGGTGCCCAGCCTGCCCTATGCGCTGGGAACGGGCTGTTTCATCGCGGCCTACAGTGTCACCGACGGCATCGGCACCCGGCTCTCCGGCGCACCGCTCGCCTACACCGTGTGGATGTGCACTTGTGGGGCGTGTTGATGCCTGCGGTGTACATCGGCCTACGCGACACCCGCAGCTTATTCTCCGTCCGGCCCGGCCTATTGACCGCCCTGTTCGGCGGGCTGGTCTCCTTGCTGGCCTATGGAATAGTCATCTACGCCATGAACGAAGCGCCCTTGGGGGCGGTATCAGCCTTGCGCGAAACCAGCGTGCTGTTTGCGGCGTTGATTGGCTACGTGTTCCTCGGCGAGACACTGACCGCTCGCCGGCTCCTGGCGTGCGCAGTGATCGCCAGCGGCACCCTCATCATCGGCTGACATGGCCAAATTCTCACCGTAGCAGGGGGTACTCTCGATGAAAAACGTCTCGCAGGCACCGCTGATTCTGATAACCGGCGGCGGCCACGGAGTGGGTGCCGCCACCGCGCGGCTAGCCGCCGCGCAAGGCTATGACGTCGCGATCAGCTACGTTGCCAACGAACCCGCAGCGCTGGCTGTGGCGGCAGATGTCGAGGCATTGGGACGTCGGGCGTTAGCCATGCGGGCCGACAGCGCGGACCCCGAACAGGTCGCCGCTTTGTTCGCGGCCATCGACCGCTCGTTCGGGCGCATCGACGTACTGGTCAATAACGCTGGGGTACTGTCGACTCAATCACGCCTGGAGGACCTCGGTTTCGAACGCATGCAGCGCATCTTCGCGGTCAATTCCATCGGTCCGATCCTCTGTGCTCAACAGGCGGTGAAGCGCATGTCTTACCGGCACAACGGTCCGGGCGGCGTGGTGATCAATGTTTCCTCGGCATCGGCACGCCTCGGCAGCCCCAATGAATATGTCGACTATGCGGCGTCAAAGGGAGCCCTGGAAACCTTCACCATCGGGTTGGCCAAAGAGGTCGCCCGGGAAGGGATACGCGTCAACTGTATTCGCCCCGGTCACATCTATACCGAAATGCATGCCAGCGGCGGCGAGCCGGGGCGGGTCGATCGCGTCAAGGACTCGATCCCCATGGGCCGGGGTGGTCAGCCGGAGGAAGTGGCGCGGGCCATTCTATGGCTGGCGAGTGCAGAGGCATCATTCGTTACCGGTACATTCCTCGACGTGACCGGTGGCAAATGAGCTGATGGCCAGACCCTGTGCAGCCCCTGAATTGGCCCGAGTGTTGGAGCAACGGGAGCCCAACCACGGCTCCGGGCGAGTAGCAGGCTCAGCGCTTGAACAGCTCCGCGTTCATGAAATCAATGAACACCCGAAGCTTCGGTGCCAGGTGCTTGCTGGAGGGCCATAGCATCCGGAAGGTGCTCTGGTGCTGATTGAAATCGTCCAGGACGGTGACCAGTTCACCGTTAGCGAGGGCATCACGCACGGTAAAATCCGGCACACAGGCGATCCCCAATGCATCACGCACGACATGAAGCAAGGCCTCGGTGGTATTGCACAGCAAGGCTGCCGGGAGGTTGAGCTCAACCTCGCCTTCTTGCCTGACTGGCCAGACCTGCAGCCTGCCAGTGCTGGGGAATTTATAGAGCAGGCAGGCATGCTGCAGCAGATCCGTAGGCACCTGCGGCGTACCGTGTTTGGCGAAGTACTGGGGTGAACCGACCACCAGCAGCTTGAACGTGCCCAATGGACGCGACATCAGCCGGGAGTCATTCGGCTCCCCGGTACGAATCACCACATCGAAACCTTCCTCGATGATGTCCACCAACCGATCGGAAAAATCCAGGTCCAGTTCAATGCTCGGGTAGCGACGCATGAAGGCGATCAGCGTGGGCATGATCAAATCCGCAACCAGCGGCACACTCACCCGCAGCTTGCCCCGTGGCGCTTTCCGGGTTTCGGACAACTCCAATTCCGCCGCTTCCACTTCGCAGAGAATGCGCCGACAACGCTCGAGAAAAAGCGCGCCCTCCGCCGTCAGCGTGATGCTCCGTGTGCTGCGGTGAAACAGCCGTACGCCCAGGCGTGTCTCCAGCCGGGCGACACTTTTGCCCACCGCCGAGGACGAAATACCCAGCGCTCGCCCGGCCTCCGAAAAGCTGCGGGTTTCAGCGGCCCGAACAAAAAAATCAATCCCGCTTAACGATGCCATGACAACCCCATTGCGGACATTTTTTCCGATGTGTTACGTACTCTAGCATTCTTGTCTCATCCAAGGCAGGCACCTACCGTAGTGGCCAGTACCGACCCCGTAATTGACGACACCGTCGAGTGCGTCAACAGCGCCGCCAAAAGGTGAACCATGACGATTGCCAATACCCACATCGAGCTCCCTCCAGACGTTGCGCAAGCCCCTGCGCCACTGCCCATCGGATCATTGTTTGCCCTGGCGTTGGCCGCATTCATTACGATCCTGACCGAAGCATTGCCCGCCGGCCTGCTCACTCAGATCAGCGAAGGGCTGGCCATTTCCGAGGCGCTCGCGGGCCAGTGGGTGACGGTCTATGCCATCGGCTCGTTACTCGCGGCTATCCCACTGACGGCAGCCACCCAAGGCATGCGGCGACGGTCGCTGCTGTTGTCCGCGATCGCGGGCTTTGCCGTTGCCAACACGGTTACGGCGCTTTCAACCAGCTACGGCTTGACGATCATTGCCCGTATGCTGGGTGGCGTTTCAGCCGGGCTGCTCTGGGCATTGTTGGCAGGCTATGCCGCCCGCATGGTGCCAGAGAGCCAAAAAGGCCGAGCCATCGCGATCGCCATGGTCGGTGCGCCACTGGCATTATCCCTGGGTGTGCCTGCCGGGACCCTGCTCGGCAACCTGATCGGTTGGCGGATGAGCTTCGCGCTCATGAGCCTGTTTGCAATAGCCTTGATGGTCTGGGTGCGGCTGAAGGTGCCTGACTTCCCTGGCCAAACCGCCAACAAACGCTTTGGCTTGGGCCACGTCATCACGCTGCCGGGCGTTCGACCGGTCCTGTTCGTGGTGCTTTCGTTCGTGCTGGCACACAACATTCTCTTCACCTACATCGCCCCATTCCTAGGTGCGGCCGGACTGGCCGAGCGCACAGAGCAGGTGCTACTGGTTTTCGGCGTCACGTCACTACTGGGCATCTGGGTCGTCGGCGTACTGATTGATCGGCATCTTCGGCCATTGACGCTTGCCGGCACGACACTGTTCGCCATCGCGGCGTTGATGCTGTGGGTGAAGAACGACAACCTGGTTGTGATCTATATCGCGGTTGGGGCCTGGGGGATCGCTTTCGGAGGCGCGGGAACCTTGTTCCAGACTGCAATAGCCAAGACGTCGGGAGATGCGGCGGATGTCGCCCAGTCCATGTTGGTCACAGCCTGGAACCTGGCCATTGCGGGCGGCGGGATCATTGGGGGCGTGCTGCTGGATTACCTGGGCGTCGCTGCGTTTGCGCCTGCCCTGATCGCTCTTCTGATCATCACGTTAACGGTGGTGTGGTCCGCCAGGCACCATGGTTTTCCACGCATCTAGGTTCCATTGGTGGCATGGCTCCAGCACGGGAAACATGAATTGTCCTCCCTGCAAATATGCCTGATGGTCAATGCTCGGGGACTCCTGCGCCGGATACCGCCGGGCGCTGTTGAAATCGCAGCCACAACGCCGCCGCGCGATGAAGTTTATTGCAGACCGGGATATGCTAAGCGCCATCCGCCCGGCTGGCCTGGCTTGCAAGGAATGCGTCATGGAATTCGTGGTTCATAGCTATTGCCTGAAAGGCGCACGCCAGGAGCCTTTGCTGCCCCCTGTCACCCTGACACCGACCTCGTTGACCTTGACGGTCGCCGAGCTCATTCGCCTGACCGTTGCCGAACAGATCGCCGCACTGTCGGTCCAGCACTGGCTGGCACACGTGTCGGTGCGTGAAGTGCTCGACCGCCAATACCTGAGCGAGCGGGACATTCTTCAGCAAGCCAGTGAAGGCGCGGTTGTCATGCCTCAGCCTAGCGCGTCTCCAGACCTGGATGTCGGCGTTGAGGTCGAGCGCGCCTTGAAGGGTTTTGAAACCCGTGCGTTCCGCGTTCTGCACAACGGCGTCATGCTGCAAAGACTCGATGAGTCAATCGAGTTGAGCCCCCCTTCCTCGCTCGCGTTTATCCGCCTGGTGCCGCTGATTGGCGGTTGATCCTCGTCGCTCACTTCCTCGGATTCCCTCATGCAATCACGCCGTCCTGTGCCCGAACAAGCCACACGCCTCGCTGCGCTGCGAGCATTCTGCGATAGAGCGCTGGATGACTATCCCGAGCTCAGCCGACATGACGAATTCGAGCTCGATTTCTGGGACGGCATCGACTTCCTGCGCATAGCCGATGACTGGGTCAGGCAGCACCCCCAGGATGGCCCCAAAGCACTGGCCGATGGTTTTGTGTTCCCGACCGTTTGGGACGATCTGGAAGACCGCCGCGATCAACAGCGCTATGGCCTGCAATATCGACTCTGCGATGCGTGGATCACTGCGCATCCGGATGCCTATGCCTTGGAGCAGATCGGCGCGCGACTGCAGCACATGCTGCAATTTGCCTTCGAGGACAGCGACTATCCATTGCCCACTGACGAAGATAGCCCTGCCTATTACCGAAGAAGTCCGGACCAGGCCTGGGCCTTCCCTGACGTTCAGGCTTGCATCAATCGCCTGAGCCATTACCCGTCCACCCCGGCCTGGCAGACCTTCGCCGAATGGTTGCTGGACGGCAGTTGGAACCGCGTGCAGCCCCCTTCCCCGCCTGATGAAGAACAAAGGAAAGTCGCCGACGCGTACATCTACGTGCACAAGGAAATCCAGCGCATCGCTCTGGGCCTGCTGGAAGCGGACCGCCTCGATTACCCGCGTTTCGTCCGGGCGGCCAATACCTGGGGCCGCGCCATGATGTTCTACTCGGACGACACAGGACTGGACAGCGATGATGTGGACCTGAATCAGTACGCCGATGAAGGATTCGACGAGGACACTTCAGACGACGAGGCTCCGGAAGACGAAGGCATCGATGATGAGTCGCCGCAGAGCGATGACATCCCCTCTGAAGAACCCGTTGCAGTGCATCCTATCCTGGCGAGCTTCACCGTTCGTTACGTCGAGGACGCCCTGGCTGGACTGCCCGATAATGCCGAGAAGCTGGCTGACACCTTCCGTTTGGTAGAGGTGTATCAGTCCCGCTGGCTGCTGCAGGCCCTGGCGGTCATCGAACGACTGGGCATGACGCCGGATGACTTCGATAGCTTCGGCGATACGGCCGCGGTGCTCCAATGCTTCCTACTGCTTCAGGATTTGCCCAGGACCCAATCGGCAGAGCTGCGCGCGGCGTTGTCCGGCTTTTCAAGAAACACCCTGCTCACCGCCCTGCCCTACGCCGGCCAAGCCAGCCGAGTGGTGCTCGACGCGCTCGGTTGGAGTGATCTGCAAGCCTTCCAGCGTGAATACCTGAACATTGCCCTGGCGCCTCGGTCCGGCTGGGGCAGCGACCTGCCCAATACGCCGGATGAAACAGTGGGTGTGGTGGACCGTTACCTGCTGGACAAGGCCCTGGCCGAAGCCGACCCAGACCACCTGCGCGAATACCTCGCGGCGCTCGAACCCTCGCACTGGGCGTTTCCCGAGACGCGTGTACTGCTCGACGCCTACCAGGGCATCGGCCGACCGGCGCTGGAAAAGAAATTGACCCGCCACGCACAGCCGGCAATGCGCATCTATGGCGTACTGCCCGTCACGGGACCGGACGACGTACGCCAGCGCTATCTGACGCTCAAGAAACTGCACAAAGAGGTGCGTAAATACGGCGCTCAACGACAGGCCAACTCCCATGCAGCGGTGCAGGCAGGACTGGAAAACCTGGCGCGTGTCGCCGGTTATCCCTCAGCGATTCGCCTGGAATGGGCCATGGAATCGGAGATCGCCGAATCCGCCCTGACGGCCGCCACCATCGATGGCTATGACATCACGCTCGTCATCGACGGCTTGTCGCCTACGTTGCACATCTGCAAAGCCGGCAAGACGCTCAAAAGCGCACCACCTGCGATTCGCAAGCACGCCGACTTCGTCGCGCTCAAAACGCAGCAGGCCCAGCTCAAGGAACAGATCGCACGCTTCTGCCGTACCCTGGAAGCGATGATGAGCAGCGGCGAAACCCTGGCGCTGGACGACCTGAAGCCGCTGTTGAAAATGCCGGCGGTTCGCCTGCTGCTGGAGCAACTGATCGTGCAGGCCGACGACGCTGCGCTGGGCTGGCTCGATGCCGCGACGCTGACGGTGACTGACCTTGAAGGCCGCCAACACGTCGCTGAAAAGAACCTGCGTATTGCGCACCCTTTTCATCTGTTCACGGCAGGGCAACTGTCGGCCTGGCAGAAAGAAGTGGTCAACCATCGCCGCGTGCAGCCGTTCAAACAGGCCTTTCGCGAGCTGTACCTGCTGACACCTGCCGAACGAGACACCGGCCTGTGGTCCAACCGATTTGCCGGCCACCGCCTGAAAGGCAAAGTCGCCGCCCGGTTGCTGCAGGTGCGCAACTGGTCGACCTCAAGCGTCGAGGACATCTATTACGAGAGCAAAGAGCACGGCATTTACGCCCTGTTCAACTTTCTGGATACCGGCCATTACCTCTCGGAAACAGAGCACTTTACCTTCGACACGATTGCGTTCTACCGCGACCAGAAAGCCATGCCCCTTGAGCAAGTACCGCCGCTGCTGTTCTCAGAAATCATGCGCGACGCCGACCTGCTGGTCTCCGTGGCCCACGCCGCAGACAGCTACAGCACCAGCAACGAAACCCTGCAACGACGCACCGAACTGGTTGGCGAGTTGATTCAGGGGCTAGGGTTGCGAAACGTTAAATGTGAAGGGCATTTTCTGTACATTACCGGCCAGCGTGCGAACTACCGCATTCATCTGGGCAGCGCAGCCATCCATATCGAACCGGGCAACTACCTGTGCATCGTACCCGCCGGCAGCAGCCTCACGGAGTTCTACCTGCCGTTCGCCGACACCGACAAGAAAATGGCCGAGGTGCTGAGCAAGATGTTTCTGTTGCTGGACGACATGAACATCACCGACAGCCAGATACTGGAGCAGATACAGCGCAGCGGCTGATGTCGGCCTTTGCTGTGCGAAAACGCTGTGTCAGGGAGACAAAGTGGCATCTCCCCAGAGTCAGGGCCAGATGCTCATCTCGCGGTCCAAGCTGCTCCAGCAACAAACCAATTCAATGCACGCCCGAATTCGAGACTCTCATTCGGCACTCAAACGCACTCGATGACGGTATTGCCTGGCCAGGTTCAGAAACTCATGGCCTGCGGGAGCTTTTCGCCCCCGCCCGTAAAATATCGCTCCAGCGACGCACTAGATAGTTGTGCTCATCCATTACTGCATTCCAAACAGCGATATGCCCCATCCGCTGCTCATAGGAACCGCCATCGCGCACATCACCGATGTCAATCAGCGGCAAACCATCACTGCCCAGCAACTCCTCCCGCGCAGGTTGACCGGCGTACCAGTAATCCCACTCGGCACTGCTCAGATGGTCGCGGCTGCGCGCCGGATTGCCGATGTAGTAACCCTGGCGCGCCATCACCGCGCCGGGCCAGCCGGACAACCACCAATTGAGGTAGGCGTAGGCCGCATCCAGCACCGGGCCCTGGGCGTGACGCGACAATGACAAACCGCCGAACCAGGCGCGGTAGCCCTCGCGAGGCACCGCCAGACGGTATTTCACCCCGGCGCGATGCAGGCGCATCAAGGTCGGCGACCATAGGCTCTGGATATCGATGCTCGGGCTGAGCATCAATTGTGCGGCCTCCTCATCATCGGACCAGAATGCCGCAAAGTGTCCTTCCCGCTGTTTGCGCACCAGGATGTCGGCCAGCACATCGATCTCTTCGATGCTCATATTGCCGATGTCCTTGAAGCTGGCCAGCCCCGCACCCTGCACCGCCAGCGCGGCATCCAGGGCGCCGATGGCGGCGTCGCTTTGCAGAGCGGTGCGCGCGCTCCACGCGGGGTCCAGCAACCAGCCCCAGCTTTCATTGTCGTGGGAAAAACCGTCGGGCAAGCGTTCGGGGCGGTAAGCGAAACTGTCGGCGTTATGGGTCAGGGGCAGCATGCTGATGCGTTCGGTGACGGTGCTGCCGAGGCTGCCATCGTGCTGCACGAACAGGCGTTCGCTGGGCACGCTGCCGCTGCCCAGCCGGTCATCGGGCGACAGCCGCCCGCGCTTGGGCAGGTCGTTGATCTCATGCCACAACGCAATGCGCCGCGTGTCGATGGGTTGGATCGCCCGGGCCGGCCATACGAAGTCGACGTTGTGGAACCATTGGTCGTACAGGTCGTAGCTGTCGGGCTGCATCACCGCGATGCGCTGGGCCTGTTCAACGTCGTGCACCTGGTACACCAGGCGAATGCCTAGTTCCTGTTCAGCGCGAACGCGCAGGCATTCGAGCAAGGTCACTGAGGTACCGAGGACGCGGAGTGTGATCATGCGGCGAACCGCCGGGAGAACACGTCAAAGGAGCGCCGCAGCAGCACGGGATCGAGGCCACGCAGGATAAACACCAGACGCGATTGCCGATCAGTGCCCGGCCAGGCAGGCAGGTGCACCGGGGCATGCAAGCAATGCTGCACACCATGAATGACGATGGGGGAGTTACTGGCGTTCACGTTGAGCAGCCCTTTGACACGAAGGATTCGTTCGCCGTGACATCTTAACAGCATCGACAACCACACCCCGAAACCCACCCAGTCCAGCGGTTGGTCGAAGGTCAGGCTGCACACTTGCGCAGCGCCATGGGTGGCCGTGGTGGTTTGATGCAGTTGCCAACGGTTGACCTCCACCGCGGGTTCGGCACTACGCAAGCCTTCGCCTAGCAGCAGTTGGTCGCCACTGTGGATGTCCTGGGTATCGAGGATCGGCGTGCCGGTATTGAGCGCCTGCAAGTGCGCGCGCAGTGAAACACAGTCACCCGCCAGGTCGGTCTTGCTCAGCAGCAAACGGTCCGCCGCTGCCACCTGGGCCAGCCATTCCGGGTGCAGGCGCTCTTGCAGCGCGGCGTGGCTGGCGTCTACGAGAGTGACCACCAGGCCGATATGAAAACGCCCGCGCAGCTGCACATCGTTGTTCAAGGTGGCAAGAATTGGCGCGGGGTCGGCCAGGCCGGTGGTTTCCAGGATCACCCGTTTGAACGCCGGGATTTCGCCACGCTCACGGCGTTGCAGCAGGCCGAGCAGTGCGTCTTTCAGCTCGCCCCGGATCGAGCAGCACACGCAGCCGCTGGGCAGCAGCACGGTGTCCGGCGCGACCTCTTCCACCAACAGGTGATCAATGCCGACGTCACCGAATTCGTTGATCAGCAACGCGGTATCGCCAAGACTTTCGCCTTGCAGCAGGCGTTTGAGCAAGGTGGTTTTACCGCTGCCGAGGAAACCGGTGATCACATTTAGGGCGATGCTCATGTGTCTGACTCCAAGTGCTCCAACAGCCGCTGATCGAGGGGGTCCAAGGGCCGGCCGAGCATGGTTTCGGCCGCCTGCCAGAGTTGGTCCAGGCCACTCGCCAACGCCTGTTTACCGGTGGCACCCAACAACAGATAAGAGGCGCCCTGGAAATCCTCGACCTTGAGCCGGAACACCGCCAGTACCTGATTGATCGCGGCGATACGGCGCAGGCGTTCGCGGCGCCTGGGCAGCTCATCGCCCAACGGGTCGCTCCAGTGCAGGTCTTCGCCAAGCAATCCGCAGAGTCCGCACACGGCTACACCCCGCTCATGGCATGACATCGCCGGAGTTCGGGCCCAGGGTCTGGCCGACGAACAGATTGCCACCCGGCTCGCTGGCCAATAGCACCGCCGTCGGCGCAACTTCATCGGCCAGGCCGAAACGGCCCAGGGGTAGCTCGCCGGCCTTGGCACGTTTCCAGTCGTCACTGATACCGCCCACCAGGGGCGTTTCAATGGGCCCCGGTGCAATGGCATTGACCAGCACATTGTCCTTGGCCACTTCCAAGGCCAGGGACTTGGTAAAGCCGATCACCCCGGCCTTGGCGGCGGCGTAATGAGTCAGCTCGGCGCCGCCCTTGATACCCAGTTGCGAGGCGACATTGATAATCCGCCCCCAGCGCTGCGCCACCATATGCGGCAAGGCGCGCTGACTGGCGACGAACACGCTGGTGAGATCGACGCGCAGCATGTCGTTCCACATCTCGATGGACAGGTCGACGCAGCGCGCCTGAGTGAGCATGCCGGCGTTGTTGACCAGGATGTCGATGCCGCCGAAATGCTCGACGCAACGGTCGACACTGGCCTGGGCGCCTTCGACAGCGCCCACGTCGGCCAGGCATTCGAAAACTTCGGCGCCGAGGCTGCGGCAGGTGATGGCTGTTTGCGCGAGGCTTGCGGCGTTGCGGTCGGCCAACAACAGCCGTGCACCTTCAGTCGCATAGGCGCGGGCGATGGCGGCACCGATGCCGCTGCCGGCACCGGTGATGACGGCGCGGCGGTTGGTTAGTTGAGGCATGTAAATTCTCCTGAAGCAAACACAGGTCCCACATTTGAATTGAGTACAGTCAGTCGGGCCAACGCACGGTCAGGCCACCGTCGATGACGATGCTCTGCCCAGTCAGGTAACTCGACGCTTCACTGGTCAGGAACTGCACCAGCGACGCCACCTCATCCGCCCGCCCTACTCGCCCCAATGGAATCGCCCGCGCGGCCTTGGCCAAACCCTCAGGCCCGAGGGAGTTCTTGGCATCCAGCGACTGCGGCGTCTCGATCAACCCAGGGATCACCGCATTACAGCGAATCCCCTTCGGCGCCAATTCCACTGCCAGCGAACGACACAACCCCGGCACGCCGGCCTTGGCCGCTGCGTAATGGCTGTGCTCTTGCCAGCCATATACGCCGCCGGCAATCGACGAAATCGCCACCAACGCACCGCCTTCCCCCATATGCCGAGTCGCCGCGCGAAAGGTGCGCATCACCCCCGTCAGGTCGACATTCAGCATTTCGTCCCACAGCGCATCGGTCATTTCCAGCAACGGCGCACGGCGCAGCAAGCCGGCGTTGGCCACCGCATAATCCAGCCGCCCAAAATGCTGTATTGCTTGCGCAGCCAGTGCGTCCACCGAGGCGGTATCGCCCACGTCCAACGGCAGCATCAGGCACTCGCCGCCAGCTGCTTCCACCAGGCTGACGGTGGTCTGCGGATCATGGGGGTCGGCCGGGTAATAACCGCCCACCACCGCCACGCCACTGCGCGCATAGGCCACGGCGAGGGCTTGGCCGATGCCGCTAGCGGCACCGGTAATCAAGGCAACTTTACAGCTCATCGACTACTCCTTACTGAACGGTTTCCGGGCGCACATGGCGCGCGGCAAACATCAGGACGCCGGACAAAAAGCACGGCACGGCGCCGAACCACAGCGCGGCGGTCTGCCAGTCGCTGCCGGCGGACAACACTTGGGTGGCACCAAACCCTGCGACCACCGCGCCAATCGGGCCCATGGCATGGATGATCGCGCCACCGGTGGCGCGGATGCTGGTGGGGAAACTTTCACTGATAAAGAACAGTGCCGCCGAATACGGCCCGATCAGGAAGAACAAGCCCAGGCTGTACAGCCCGACCACCATCGGCATATTGCTCGGGCCGAACAGCATCCCGGCAAACGACAGGCCGCCGAGCATCCAACCCAAGCCAATCACGTTGCGACGGCCGATCTTGTCGCCCATCCAGCCGTGGCTGAGGTAGCCGCAGTAACCCACCAGGTTCGACAACACGAGGATGATCAGCGAGTTCTCGAACGAGATGTGGTGCACGCTGACGATCACCGAAGTGCCGAGCACGCTGAACACCTGGATCGCCGCCCAATTGAGCAACAGCGCGGCGCCAATCACCAATGTGGCGCGGCGGGCCGGGCCACGGAACGCGGCTTTGAGGCCAGCCTTGCTGTGTTCGTCATAGTCCACGCCGTAGGTCACGGCGACGTTTTGCGCTTCGATCACGGCGCCGTTTTTACGCAACTGACTGATGCGTTCGTGGATCTGGAACTGCGGGCTCTCCTTGAGCTTGCGCGCCATGATCGCAATCACCACCGCCGGGATTGCGGCGAAGATGAAACACCCCTGCCAGCCGATGATCGGCAGCAACAGCGCTGTCAACCCGGCGGCGATCAACGCACCGACCGGCCAGCCGCCCTGCACCAGGCTGTAGATAAAGCCGCGACGTTTGGTCAGCCGTGGGTCTTCAGAGGCGCCATACAACTCGGTCAAATAGGTGGCATTGACGGTTTCTTCGGCATAGCCCAGGCCACCCAACGAACGGATCAGAATCAACGGCGACTTGCCCCACGCCCCACCGATTGCGGTCAGCGCCGAGCACAGGGCAGAACCGGCCACGGTGAAAATAATCCCTTTGCGCCGCCCCAGCCTGTCGACAATCGGGCCGATGGCCAGGGCGACGACGGCGGTACCCACCGCCACCCAGGTCGCGATTTCAGCCTGCTCCACTTCACCCCAGCCAAAGTGCCGGCCGATCTCCGGCAGCAAGGTGCCGAAGAGGATGAAGTCATACACCGCGAACACCCAGGCGAAAAACGCGATCCAGGTGGCGAAGCGTACTTCCTGGGACGTCAGTTGCCGGGGTTTCCAGCCAGTCAGGTCAAGCTTGTTGTAGATGGACATAAATCGCGCCTCGAGGGTGTGAGCAAAGGGTCAGGTACGGGGTTGGCGGCGGATAAAGTCGTCGGCGATTTCGTCAAAGGTGACGAAGCGCACGCCGGCATGGCTCTGGATGTGTTCGATCAGACGCTCAAGCATCAGCAGCACTTGTGGGCGGCCGGACACGTCGGGGTGGATGGTCATGGTGAACACCGCGTGTTCGTGTTCGCGGTAAACCCAGTCGAACTGGTCGCGCCACATTTCTTCCAGGTGACGCGGGTTGACGAAGCCGTGGCTGTTGGGAGCTTTCTTGATAAACATCATCGGCGGCAGGTCGTCGAGGTACCAGTTGGCCGGGATCTCTACCAAGTCGGTTTCTTCGCCGCGTACCAGGGGTTTCATCCAGGTATCGGGGTGCTGGCTGTAGTCGATCTTGGTCCAGCTATCGCCCTTGCGTACGTAGTAAGGGTGGAAGTCGTTGTGCATCAGGCTGTGGTCGTACTTGATGCCTTTTTTCAGCAGCAATTCGTTGGTGACCTTGCTGAATTCCCACCACGGCGCAACATAGCCGGTGGGGCGTTTGCCAGTGACCTGGGTGATCAGCTCGATGGATTTATCCAGGACGATCTCTTCCTGTTCGGCGGTCATCGCAATCGGATTTTCATGGCTGTAGCCATGCACGCCGATTTCGTGGCCGGCGTCGGCCACGGCCTTCATCTGCTCAGGAAAAGTTTCCATCGAGTGGCCGGGGATAAACCAGGTGGTGCGCAGGCCGTAGCGCTCGAACAGTTTGAGCAGGCGCGGCGCGCCGATTTCACCGGCGAACAGGCCACGGGAAATATCGTCAGGCGAATCCTCGCCACCATATGAGCCGAGCCAGCCTGCCACGGCGTCTACGTCGACGCCGAAGGCGCACAGAATGTCTTTAGCCATCATCTCTCTCCTGCGGATTTATCAGATCAATCGGGGGTGTTTCAGTGGTGGCGCAACGCGGCTTCAACCGCCAGCGCAGCTCGCAACAATCGCGAGTCTTCGCCCGGCGGCGCGCTTATCAACATGCCGGTGGGCAAACCGAGCGCATCGCAGCCGCTGGGCAATGACACACCCGGCATATCCAGCAAACTGCCGGGCATCGTCAGGCGCAACGTAGCGAGGTTGGTCTGCGTGAACAGCTCGTCATCGGCTTCCAGTGGCGCCAACGGCGGCGCCACATGGGCCACGCTTGGGGTAATCAAAAACGCGCCATCAAGCTCATCGGTGATTTGTTGCTGCAGGCGTTTGCGTGCGCCGTAGAGGTTGACCAACTGGCTGGCGGGGAATGCACGTGCCGCTTCCAGACGGCGCCGAACACGGGGGTCGAGTCGTGCGGCGGCATCACTGTCCAGCAGAGACTGATGCAGGGCAAAAGCCTCAGGAGCACCGAGCCAGCCTTGTTGCTCAATGAGCCCAAGTGCCGCCTGAAAGGCTGGCGAGGGTCGCAGGTCAATCAGCGCACCGTGATTTTTCAACACGCTCACGCATCGCAGCAGGTTGTCGCGCACCGCAGGCTCTATGCGCTCATCCTCAATGACCGCCTGATCAAGCCAAAATCGCTGCCCGGACAAATCTCGGGGGACGAGCGATGTCGGTTTGGCGCGCCCAAGCAGGATGTCGTCGATGGATAAGGTGTCGCGCACACTGCGTGTCAGAGGCCCCACGCTGTCGAGGGTATGCGCGAGCGGGAAGACGCCTTCGCGGCTGTAGCGTCTGCAACTGCTGCGAAATCCGACCAATCCGTTGAAGGCCGCTGGAATTCGGATGGAGCCAGCGGTGTCCGTGCCCATGGCGATCGGCACGATTCCCGCCGCGACGGCGACCGCTGAGCCTGAGGACGAGCCGCCCGGAATGCGTGGCTGGTCGAGGCCTACGGGATTACGCGGCGTGCCAAAATGGGGATTGAGTCCGAGGCCTGAGTAAGCAAATTCGCTAAGGTTGGTTTTCCCGACACTGACCATCCCGGCTCGCGCCAGTAGACCTACGACATTGGCGTCGAGCAGCGCTGGCGAAATGTCGCGGCGCACGGCTGCGCCTGCGGTTGTCGGACTGCCTGCGACGTCAAACAGGTCTTTCCATGCGATCGGCACGCCGTCCAGCGCGCTTGCCGGCTGTCCGGCCTTCCAGCGTGCGGCTGATGCGTGTGCTTCACGAAGGGCACGTGCCGAACAGAGGGAGATGAACACATCATCGACATCCGCCGTCTTAGCCAGCACTTTTTCCAACGCCTGAACCGGGTCACTCCTGCCCGACGCAAATGCTTCAGCCATCACTAACGCATCGGCTACGGGCCTGATTTGAGAATTGGTGTCGGACATCTGACTCACTCAATAAATGTACATATTGTTAAAATGTACATTTTATAAAGGCAGATAACGTGCCAGAGTGAACATTAATCCGGGTCAGAGTAGGTGCCGAGGTGCGCGGCTTCAGTCAGACGACCGGATTAGACGCCTTCAGCCACTATTAAAAACTCCCATTCGTAGTGCGCTATCGCCCAAGGTGAGAAAGCATCGTCAATGATGGACATTTTCAAAAAGATCCATTTTATTGCAAGAAAGTAACAGGAGCCCCATGAACGCGCGCAGCGACGTAGCCCACGGTGACAATCGTACTTGTGCGAGAATTGCCCCCCTGCCCTTCGAGAAGCGTATGAAATCGATGACCGCCGAGGATTACCGCACCGCATCCCGCTACGCCATGATCCGGCAGGTCCTGCGTGACGCCATCGTTAACGCAGAGGTGGCTCAGGGACTCGTGCTGCTCGAAGCCCCCTTGGCTGACCTGTTTGGGACCAGCCGAGTGCCGGTGCGCAAAGCATTGAATCTGTTGCATGACGAAGGCTTGATCAGCCGATTTGATGGCCGCGGTTATTTGGTCAACCCGAAGGGGATTGAAGTGGAACCCCTGCGGCTAGCCCTCACCCACAAACAGCTCGGCCTTAATAGCAGCGAAGAATTGGTCGATACTCGGCCACTGGGCGAGCGGATATTCGATGAAATCGGCTCGGCTTTATCGACTTGCATTGCTTTTGGACACTATCGACTCGACGAGCAAATGGCCGCCGAGCATTACGGCGTCAGCCGAGCGGTAGTCCGCGAGGCGTTGATGCGTCTGCGTGATCGCGGCCTGGTGGAAAAGGAACCCTACTCCCAGTGGCTCGCCGGCCCGCTCACCGCCAGGGAAGTCACGGAAGACTACGAACTGCGCGCCTGTCTCGAGCCTGAGGCGTTACGCCAGAGTGCACCGGGGTTGAGCCGGGAGTCTCTTGAAGCAATGCTGGCTCGAGTTGCGCAAGCACAGAGCAATCCCCATTGCAGCCTGGCAGAGATCGAGCAACTGGAGGAGGACCTGCATTACCACTGCCTCGCCGGAATCACCAATCGCAAGATCGCTACATTGATCCGGCAGGGCCAGAGCCCCAGGATCATCAGTCGGATTTTCTACAGTCAGTTGGGTCTCGGTCCCGACGAAGCCATGCTGGCCGAGCACCGTTTGATTTTAGAGCTGCTATTGCATGGCGCATTCGACGCAGCAGCGCTGAACCTCAAGGAACACCTTCACCGCGCCCGCCAACGCATGTTGCAGCGGTTGAAAGTTCTGTCCGTGCTACCTGAGCAACAAGTGCCGGAGTATCTGACCAAACTGAGCTGAAAACACGTCCGAAGAGATTGAACAGCGGTCGTATGGTTAGACGCAAATGAAGTCGCCACCCTAGCTGCCTCTGCTCCGTTTCCTATTTCGTCGCACGTTGTTTGGGAAACGGCCAATCGTCTACCAGTCAGTCCGTACAAGTTTCAGGCTCATCATCAAGGCACTCGATACATGCATCCAGCAATTCATGGAGCGCCGCAACGCGATGCACGCCGAGTCGCTCATTAAGTGCCAATTGCGCCTCTTTCCAGGCGCGCCGCCCTTCGGCTTGCTTTGCCAGTCCTGCTTCGGTCACCTGGACAAGGCGGCTGCGCGCGTCGCCACCTGCCCCGACCGTCAACCAGCCTTGAGCAACCAGTGGCTGCATATTCCGTGTCAACGTCGAAGCCTCCATTTGCATTCGCCTAGCCAGGTCGCTCGGGCGAATGGGACCCAGTCTGACGACGTGTGACAACAATGAGTACTGCGTGTTTTTTAATCCGGACTCGGCGATATAGCGATCGTAGTGACGCGTCACCATGCGATTGAGCTGGCGAATCTTCAGATTGGTGCAACCCTGTGGCTTGGTCATATTTTTCATGTTATAGATTGTATCTACAAGTATTGCATATACAAGTATTGAGAATGAGGAAGGAGTTCGTGATGCAGGCTGACCAGGTCGTTGCTCGGTGGGAGGAAGAGGAAAAAGCGATTCGTGCCCGTTGGAACACCTCCCACACCGCAACGCACAAACAGATCACCAGCCTGACAGGCATGGAGTTGTTCGAGGCAATTTTTGCCGGGCAACTACCGCCCGCCCCAATCGGCGATACGCTCGATTTCCTGCCCATTCACATGGAACCAGGCACAGCGGTCTTTCAAGGTCGACCGCAACGAAGGCACTACAACCCGCTGGGAACCGTGCACGGCGGTTGGTTTTCCACGCTGCTCGATTCGGCGGTGGGTTGCGCCGTGCATTCGACCTTACCCGCAGGCAAGGGCTTCACTACGCTGGAGCTGAAAGTCAACATGGTCCGCGCCTTGACCGACGCGGTGCCGCTAGTACGCGCCGAGGGAAAGTTGATCCATGCAGGAAGTCGGATTGCCACGGCCGAAGGCCGAATCGTTGGCCCCGACGGCAAGCTGTACGCGCACGCCACCACGACATGCTTGATCTTCGATTTCCCTGCACCTTCCCCGAGGCGTCCACATGAACAAGCCTGACATTGTTCTCTGCGCTGCGGTCTGAACTGAGCAACCTCGTGGTTCCGCCTCGATCAACGGAGAAAGTCATGAAATACACATCCTTTGGCAAAACCGGCCTGCGGGTTTCGCAGGTGGCGCTCGGCACGGGCAACTTTGGCACGGGTTGGGGCCATGGCGCCGATCCCGATACCAGCAAAGCAATCTTCAACGCCTATGCCGAGGCTGGAGGCAATTTCATCGATACAGCGGATGTCTACCAGTTCGGACAATCGGAGGAACAGATCGGCAGCCTGCTGGAGGGACGACGCGAAGATTTCGTCATCGCGACGAAGTACAGCAGCGGCGCGCAGCCGAATGCCAATAGGCTGGTCACCGGCAACAGTCGCAGGGCCATGGTCGCCTCCGTGGAAGCGAGCCTGAAGCGACTCAAGACGGATCGGATTGACATTTACTGGGTGCATCATCCCGATGGCCTCACGCCAGCCGAGGAAATCGTCCGTGGCTTCGAGGACTTGGCACGCGCGGGCAAGATCCTCTATGCAGGCCTTTCGAACTTCGCCGCCTGGCGACTCGCCCGTGCAGTGACCCTGGCCGAACTGACTCGTACTGTTCCCATCGCGGCTGCGCAGTTCGAGCACAGCCTGGTTCATCGCGAGCCCGAAGCCGACCTGTTCCCGGCATCGCACGCGCTGGGCCTTGGTATCGTCACGTGGTCGCCGCTGGGCGGCGGCATGCTGACGGGCAAGTACCGCCAAGGGGAGAAAGGTCGTGCCGAAGGTTTGGGCGGCCGGGTGTTCCAGCCGGAGAATTCGGCGCAGCGTACGCAAATCCTCGACACCGTCATTGCCATCGCGGGCGAGATCGGCGCCAGTGCGGGTCAGGTCGCCATTGCCTGGGCAGGCACCCACGGGGCAGTGCCGATCATCGGGCCACGCTCAATGACCCAGCTCACCGACAACCTCGGCGCGCTGTCGCTTGAGCTTTCTTCCGAGCACATCAGCCGCCTCGATACAGCAAGCACCCTGACACCCTCGGCGCCAGCACGGACGGTAATCCCCTGGGCCGAGCGCGCGGATCGGATCGTGGCATAGTGCGGTACTCGGCTAGAAGTGCCTATTGAAAGCGCGGTGTCGGTTGTGCGACGGCGCATCAGCATCCCTTCGGACACCAACTCGGCCAAGGCACTGTCCGCCTACACTTAAAAACAGTGCTCCCCTCCAAGACTCCCTTGCGCAGACATTGCATACCGCCAGCAACCACTTACCTGATTCAATCATTGTGATAGCCCTGCCTAAGACGCCGCCCTTGTCATTAAAAACATAACGTTCAAAGGAGTTGAATTGTCATGACCACACTGGATAACGCTTTTCACAGCCTGCATCAGAATGGACTACTGGTCTTGGCCAATGTGGCCGATGCGGGCGGTGCGCGCATCGTCGAACGCTTGGGCGGCAAGGCTGTAGCGACCAGCAGCGCGGCCATGGCCTGGTCGCATGGTTATCAGGATGGCAACAAGCTGCCTCTCGACCTGCTGAGTACCACCGTCAAGTCGATGGTACGGGGGCTCAGCGTACCGCTCACGGTGGATATCGAAGGCGGCTATTCGGATGACCTGGAGCGGGTCGGCCAAGTGATTGACGCCGTCATCGCCGCTGGGGCGGTCGGGATCAACATCGAAGACGGCCTGGGCTCTCCAGAGCTGCTTGTCCGCAAGATCGACGTCGCGAGAAAGGTGGCGAACCAGGCGGGCGTCAAACTGTTCATCAACGTACGGACCGACGTCTACCTGAAAAACCTGTTCCCTGCCGAACAACGCCTGGAGGAACTCCTCAAGCGCAGCGCACTGTATGCCAGCGGCGGGGCGGATGGTCTGTTTGCCGCTGGCGTGGTCGATTCGAACGAAATTGCCACCATCTGCCGGGACACCAAACTACCAGTCAACCTGCTGTCCCGGGACGGACTGCCCTCCCCCGACGAATTGAAGCGTCTGGGCGTCAGACGACTCAGTGCGGGCTCCAGCATCGCCGAGTTTCTGCACGGCGCCATGGGAGCATTGGTCCGCAGTTTCTTGGACAACGGCCAACTCGACACCCAAACCTTGAAAGCCCACACATACGGCGAATTGAACGCTTTGATGGCGGCGAAAACCGAGTGATGCTGCCCCGCGGACGAGGCCAAACGCCAGTCTGAATTGAAAGTGTCTAGTTCTGAAATAGGCTTACACCGGTTTCAGGGCTAGGACCATCGAAAGCAACGGCCTCCAAACCTGTACGGACATAGCTAACTTGTGCCCAGAGAATGGGCGAGTCCATCGACCTGTTTTGCCAGGGTTTCAAGGGTGAAATGTTCGATCGCGCGGGCACGCCTTGGCCCGAGAGCGATGTGCCCACGATAAAGCGGATCGTGCGACCAAACGCGCTCAACTCAGCCCATCAACAGACAACGCTCCTCCTCTGATTCTTCCAACCCGATAAACCGTCGCACCCGTTGGGCGCCATGCCCTTCGCGGATCGCCTGTGGCGAGGCATCCAGCTGCACGTTGCCGTTTTCCATGAAAATCACCCGGTCAGAGATCGACAGGGCAAATTCCATTTCGTGAGTGACAATCAGCAGGGTCATGCCTTCGCGAGCCAGGTCGGCGATCACCGTAAGTACCTCGCCGACCAGTTCCGGGTCCAGCGCCGAAGTCGGTTCGTCAAACAGCAGGATGTCCGGGTCCATGGCCATGGCCCGGGCGATCGCCACACGTTGTTGCTGGCCGCCAGACAGTTGATGCGGATATTTGTGAACGTGGGCCAGCAGGCCGACCTTGTCGAGCAGTTGGCAGGCCCGTTGCTCGCTCAGTGCGCGGCTGACGCCATGATAACGAGGGGCGAGGCTGATGTTGTCCAACAGTGTCCGGTGCGGAAACAGGTTGAAGTTCTGGAACACCATGCCGATGCGCTGTACGCCCTGACGAACCCGAGAGCCATCCGGTTTGTCCTCGGCATTAATGAAGCCCTCCCCGAACAACAGAATTTCACCCTGATCGATGCGTTCCAGGCCATTAATGGTGCGGATCAACGAGGTCTTGCCGGAGCCGGACGGGCCGATGATGGAAATCACCTGGCCGCTTTGCACCTTCAGGTCGATGCCCTTGAGCACATGATGATCGCCGTAGCGTTTGTGCACGTCCCGCAGGTGCAGGGCCGGGGCCGCACCTTTGGCTGGGGGGCTGACCTTGCTCGATACCCTAGGTGCCAGACTGTCACGCAGCACTTGTGTCGGGGCGCTCTCCAGGGTTTGCGGTGTACGCAGGTTCAGGTCCAGGTAACATTCCAGACGCTGCAAGGCGAAGCCAAACACTGTAACGATCAGCACGTAGTACAGGCCCACCGCAGCCAGGGTCTCCATAACCAGAAAGTTCTGGGCATACAGACGCTGGCCGACAGTCAGCAGTTCGGTCAGTGAAATCACCGAGATCAACGAGGTCAGTTTGACCACCGTGATGTATTCGTTAATCAACGTCGGCAGTGAGATACGAAACGCTTGAGGAATGACGATCAGCCGCTGCACGCCAAGCAGCCCGAGCCCCAGGGCACGGCCCGCTTCCTTCTGGCCCTTGGCGATCGAAATCAGCCCACCACGATGAATTTCTGCCATGTAGGCGGCCTCAGTGACCACCAGTGCCAAGAGACCGGAATAAAATGGCACCGACAGCACCGGCCCGGCACCGGGCAGCAACTGCGGCAGGTTGTAGACGAAGACCACCAGCACCAGCAGCGGAATGCTGCGAAAGAACCAGATGTAGAGTGATGCGGGGATGCGCAGCCAACGCACGCTCGACAGTTTGGCCGATGCCAGGACGAAACCCAGCAGCATGCCCAGAAACCAGGCCAGGGTGCTCAGTTCGATGACGGTCAGGCTCGCCGCCCAGAAGTCAGCCAGGGTGAACAGCGAAAAAAAGTAATCCCAATCGAATTGCATAGACACCTCGCGCAAGCCGCGCCCCCGATCGAGGGCGCGGTTTCAGGCATTACTCAGAGACCGGTTCCAGGTCATACGCCTTGAGAATGGCGGCGTACTCGCCGTTGGCCTTGCTCTCAGCCAACGCCTTGACCAGCGCCTGATAGGTCGCGTCGGCGTCTTTCTTGACGTAGATGCCCAAAGTTTGCGGGTAAACCAACTTCTGCGAGCTGACGATCACACGGCCGTTGGTACGCTGAGCGATCATGTGCGCGGCGCCGGCAATTTCCACTTGAGCCTGGATGTTCTTTGACAGCAGCGCCTGCGTCACCTCGGGTGCCGAGGGAAACTCACTGACGGTGATGGCGCCCTTGTTGTTCGGGACGCAGTAGTCGCTGGACAACTGACGGAACTTGCCGACCCAGGTGGTGCCCTGCTCCAGCCCGACTTTCAGGCCACACAGGTCTTCGGGAACCTGCGGGTTCAACTCACTGCCCTTGGGCACCATGATCGCCGCGCCGGTGTTGGCATAAGCAATGGTCCGGGCCTGGGCCTGGCGCTCCGGGGTGATGTACATGCCGGAGATGATTGCGTCGTAATGCCCGGCGTTGAGGCCGTTGAGCAGATTGGGAAACTTGGTATCGACGAAGTTGGCCTTGACCCCCATTGCCTTGGCCAGGGAATGGGCCAACTCCGGATCGGAGCCGACCACATTCTTGTTGGCGTCATAGGACTCGAACGGTGGGTAGGTGATTTCCATACCGACCTTCAATACACCCGGGGTCGCGGTGCTGGCGAAGACGGCACTGGCACAGAACAGACTAGCGGCGAGCAGACTCAGTCCGGTCAGGGCGTAGGGGGTTTTCATGATGGGAAGCTCCGTTGGTTTTTTTAGGAATGAGTGGCAGTGTTTTTCAGGCGACCGAAGCTCGATGGCTTGCGGGCTCGGGACGGCAGTTCAAGCTCGCCGTTCTCGACGCGTTTGCGCAGGTATTGATAGGTCTGCAGGGCTTGACTCCACATGTGTTCACCAATCGTCAGCGCCTCGTAGACCTGAGCGTCATTGATGAATGCCGGCAACGGCTTGATCAGCGTGTGGTAGTCGCAGGCGTAAAACAGCGGGAAGCTATAGCGCTCCTGAGCCACCTTGCGCACTCGGTGAGCGGTGGCCACAAAGGTCCCAGCGGTCATGACTTCCAGCATGTCGCCGATGTTCACCACAAACGCACCGGGCATTGGCGGTGCATCGATCCACTGATCCTGGTCGTTCAGCACCTCCAACCCCGGCTGATCGGCGTGCAGGATGGTGAAGCACTCGTAGTCGGTATGCGCGCCGATGCCTGGAGCATCCACGGCAGTGGCGTCGAAGGGGTAATGGATCAGCCGCAGCTTGGAAGGCGGACGGGTGACCAGTGCGTCGAAGTAGCCCTCTTCCAGGCCAAGGGCCAGGGCGAAACCATCGAACAATCGGCGGCCCAGGGCAAACACGGCCTGATAGTAATTTTGTACTGCTGCCTGAAAACCCGGCACGTCGGGCCAGTGGTTCGGGCCCAGCAGCGGCGTTCGACTCAGGAATAGCGGATCATCCACCGGCACTTCGAAACCGATGTCGAAGGCCTCTTTGTGGTCCGGCTTGCCCTTGGAGTACACCTCCTCACCTTCGGGCACGAAGCCCTTGTGGCTTTCCGAGGCGCCGATGTAATGGCGCATCTTGGTCTCCAGGGGCTGCGCGAAATAATCCTTGCTCGCCTGGCGCAGGCCCTCGATCAGTGCCGGATCAATGCCGTGCCCGGTGATGTACAGAAACCCCACATCGCTGGCGGCACGACCCAGTTGCTCGGCCACGGCGAGGCGATGCTCCAGTTCGATACTGAAGAGGCCGGCGATGTTCACCACTGGAATGCGATTGAAGTTGGCCTGGGTCAGCGAAGTCTTATTCATCGTGGGCTCCTTCACAGGTAAAACGGTTGAAGTGTTCGCGCTCGGTTCGCGCCATCCACTGGTTCAAGGTCCAGAGATCGGCCACCGGCATGTTGGTGAAGGGCATGTGATGCAGATACCCGTCGGCACCGAACTCCGGGGTCAGGGTGCTGACTGCATAGCCGCGCTGAAATTGAGAAGCCCAGACCGCCTCCCAGTGGCGCTGGTGAAACACCAGTTCACGGGCATATTCCGGGGCGCCGGGATGGGGCACTTGCGGGCCCTGGTCATAACCGACCCGAGCTTGAATGTGATGAACGCGCTCGACGAAGGACGACAGATCGTCGGCCGGGTCGTCCAGTAACCGCTCACAGCACACCACCCAATGGCTGATGTCACTGGTGAAACGCAGTTCCGGCAGTTGGCGAATCAGTTCCAGAGTCACCCAAGGGCTGAACAGGGAGCGGGCGCGGTGAGTCTCGAAACTGCAGAACACCCCATGCCTGGCGGCCAGCTCCAGGGCCTGACCGAAGAACTCGACCTGCTGCGCCAGGGGCCAGCGATCATTGCCTGCGAGCAGATTGACGAAACGGGGGGTCAGCTCCGTGGCCCAGCCGAGCTTACGATCGATGTCGACCAAGTGCTGGGCAGGCGTGGCGCGCTGATCAGGCAAAACATCGTAAGCACTAAACAGGGTGCAGATGTAGGGGACGTGATTGCTGCGTAGGAAAACGCCGAACTCGCCACGCTCATTGGCCTGCAGTGGCAAGCGTGTTTCGATCCCATCGAAACCGGCGGCGAGCAATTCATCCAGGGCGGATGCATGGCTGGCGGTATAGCCCCATAAGGTACGGAAAATCTCTAGCTTCATGCATTCCTCTCGACTGCGTCGGGCCACTGGCGGATTGGGCGGGTGGCGTTGCTGGGCAGTCGAAAAGGGGCTGCTGCGGGCTGCTGCTCTGATGGCGGCAGTCCCATGTGGAGGATCCTAAGGCCATCGTGACAAATGATTGAATAGGCTGTAGCAAATAGTTAGTTCAGAAATCCATGAACTAACGCTGGCGAGTTTCGCGGGAACGAGTGAATCCGTAGACGCCAAATCGTCCGACATCAACAGCACCGCATGCGCCAACACGCTACGAACAGCAATGCCCATGCTTTCTTCAAGCTGCTCACCGACCCAGGGCTACTGCGAGGTATGCAATTAACCAATGTCATGCTCAATGCGGGATTGCAGCCCGTGCAAGGACGACGAAGTTGCGCGGAAACAATACAGTCGATCGCCACACAACCACTGACATTGGGAAATCCCAGACACAAAAAAGCCACTCAAAGGAGTGGCTGGGCATGCCTTGGTAATGCGATGGAAATCAGGGCGGCCAGCAATACGAACACGCTCGAGATCCACAAGCACGCCTCCAGACCGTACAGCTGATAAACCCAGCCGGAGAGCACGGTGCCAATCAGTCGTCCCATGGCGTTGGACATGTAGTAGAAACCCACGTCCAGGGATACGCCGTCTTCGTTGGCATAGGACACGATCAGGTAGCTGTGCAGGGACGAATTCACCGCGAACAACGCGCCAAAGACCATAAGGCCGCCTAGCAGTACCGTCTGTGGTGACCACCCGCTGTCGAGCCCAAGCGCAATCAAGGCTGGTAGGCCCGCCAGCGCGAGTGCCCACACAAAAGCTGCACGACCATCCGGTACACGCCCACGTTTCTTGCCGGTGATGTTGGGTGCTAAGGACTGCACAATACCGTAGCCAATCACCCAGGCCGCCAGGAAGCCGCCAACCTTCCAGAAATCCCAGCCGAACACGCTGCTCAGGTACACCGGCAAGGCCACCACGAACCAGACATCCCGGGCGCCGAACAGGAACATCCGCGCCGCCGAAAGGATGTTGACTGCCCGGCTTTTGGACAAGATATCGCGAAACTTGGGTTTGGCTTTTGCCTTGCCCAGGTCCCTCTTCAACAAAATCACGCTGCTGATCCAGATCAGCGCCAGGACACCCGCCATGGCCAGCAAGGCGCCTTTGAAGCCGATCAGGGCCAGCAAGGCTCCACCAAGAAAGAAGCCGACGCCCTTGAGTGCGTTCTTCGAGCCGGTGAGGACAGCCACCCATTGATAGAGCTTGCCTTGCTGCCCATCGGGGACCAGCAGCTTGATCGAGCTTTTGGCGCTCATCTTGTTCAGGTCTTTGGCAATCCCAGAGAGCGCCTGGGCACCCATTACCCAGGGGATGGTCAGCCAGGCAACCGGAACCGTGAGCATCAGCAGCGCTGCGACCTGGATGCCCAGCCCGATGTTCATGGTCCGGTTAAGACCCAGTCGAGCGCCGAGATACCCCCCCACCAGGTTGGTGATCACGCCAAAGATTTCGTAGAACAGAAACAATGCGGCGATTTGCAGTGGGCTGTAGCCCAACGCGTGAAAGTGCAGCACCACCAACATGCGCAGGGCGCCGTCGGTGAGGGTGAAGGCCCAGTAGTTGCCCGTCACGAGCAGGTACTGCCGAACTTCCGGTGCGAGGGCTGACAAGGCTTTCATGACCGCTCCTCAGACTGCCAGACCGACCAGCCTGGCCAATTCGACGGCGCGGTTGGCATAACCCCATTCGTTGTCGTACCAGGCATAGAGTTTGACCTGGGTGCCATTGATGACCATGGTCGACAGCGCATCGATGATCGATGAACGCGGGTCGGTGCGGTAATCGATGGACACCAACGGACGCTCCTCAAAACCGAGGATATCTTTCAGTTCGTTCTCGGAAGCGTCCTTGAGGAACTGATTCACTTCTTCGACAGTGGTAGCCCGCTCGACTTCGAAGACACAGTCGGTCAGCGAAGCGTTGGCCAGCGGCACCCGCACGGCGTGACCATTCAGGCGTCCACGCAGCTCCGGGAAAATTTCGGCGATGGCGGTGGCCGAGCCCGTGCTGGTCGGAATCAGGCTCATGCCCGAAGCACGTGCACGACGCAGATCCTTGTGCGGCTGATCGAGGATGCTTTGGGTGTTGGTCAGGTCATGGATGGTGGTGATTGAGCCGTGGCGAATGCCCAGCTTTTCGTGGATGACTTTCACGACGGGGGCCAAACAGTTGGTGGTGCACGAAGCCGCGGTGACGATGCGGTGCTGCACAGGATCGAACAGGTGCTGGTTGACGCCCATGACAACGTTCAACGCGCCCGGCTCTTTCACCGGAGCGCAGACCACTACACGCTTGACGCCCTGATCCAGGTAGCCCTGCAACACCGCCACGGTTTTCATCTTGCCGCTGGCCTCGATCACCAGATCGCAGCCCGACCAATCTGTCTCGGCAATCGCCTTGTTGGCCGTTACTTTGATCCGTTTACCGTCGATGACGACGTTGTCGCCGTCGGCGCTGGCTTCGTTGTTCCAACGGCCATGCACCGAGTCGAAGTTGATCAAGTGCGCATGGGTCACCGCGTCGCCCGCTGGATCGTTGATCTGCACGAATTCGAACTCAGGCCAATTCCAGGCTGCCCGCAGAGCAAGGCGACCGATCCGGCCAAAACCATTGATACCAATTTTAATAGTCATGTCGTTGTGCTCTGTCTCTGTTGTCAGTGGGCGTTCGACTGGACGTCGAAACGGCCGATGTATTCAATGTGGGCTGGAGGCTGGATGGCACGCGGACGCAACACCGCAGAGGTAGAAGTTCTTTGGCCTGCCTTGAAAAATGCGGCACAAGGCTCGTTCCAGCCGAAAACGGTGACGCGCGCCCCCCCTTTCAAATCGACCGCTGGTTAACACGCTTCATCAGTTCCTCTGCCGACTCCTTGCGCTCGGAATAACGATCCACCAGATAGTCCTGACGGTCACGAAGTAGCAGCGTGAATTTCACCAACTCCTCCATCACATCCACGACACGGTCGTAGAACGCAGAAGGCTTCATCCGGCCGTTATCGTCGAACTCCATATAGGCTTTTGGCACGGACGATTGATTGGGGATGGTGAACATACGCATCCAACGCCCCAGCACTCGCAACTGATTGACCACGTTGAACGACTGCGAGCCGCCGCACACTTGCATCACCGCAAGGGTCTTGCCCTGAGTCGGTCGCACCGCGCCCATGGCCAGTGGCACCCAGTCGATCTGCGCCTTGAACACAGCGCTGATGTTTCCGTGACGTTCTGGAGAGCACCAGACCTGCCCCTCGGACCACAACACCCAGTCACGCAGCTCCTTCACGCGTGGATGGTCGTCGGGGGCGTCATCGGGCAGTGGCAAACCTGACGGATTGAAAATCCGCGTCTCGGCGCCGAAGAGCTCCAACAGTCGAGCGGCCTCCTCCACCAGCAGACGACTGAAGGAGCGCTCACGAGTGGACCCGTACAGCAGCAAAATGCGTGGCTTGTGGATGGAGATTTTTTCGATGCCGAGTTTGTCTGTCGAAGGTAGATCGATCAGTTCAGTATTGAGTTGGGGGATGTGGTCATCGTACATAGTCATTGTCCTGCGCAATGGCGCTCTTGGAGTCATCGAACCAGCGGCGTTTCATTGCTCCTGTGGTTACAGCGTGCCAATGAGAGCCAGCTCTGCCTTGAGCTGCTCGGCACTCAGTTGAGAAAGCGGTAGAGCCAGGAAGGCTTGGATGCGGGTTCTGATCTGCTCCAGGGTGACTTCAAACGCCGCCTCTATCTCTTCTTGAGTTCCGTGGTATTGCGAAGGATCAGCCAACCCCCAATGGGCCTTGGTGGCCGGCCCGAAAAATACAGGACATGCCTCCCCGGCAGCCTTGTCGCACACCGTGATGACGAAATCAGGTGCCAAGCTCATATGGGCATCACTGGACTTGCTGAACAGCCCGGACGTCGAGATACCAGCCTTTTCCAACGTTTTGAGACTCAGCGGATGCACTTCGCCTTTGGGTTGACTGCCTGCGCTGTAGGCTTTCATGCCGTCAGCTGCCAAGTGATTGAAGACCGCTTCACAAAGGATGCTGCGGCAGCTGTTGGCAGTGCAGAGAAAAAGGATTTTCATCGAGCGGTCTCGTCGTCGAGGGCGGAATCAAGCGACCTTGTTTTCACAGCACGCGGCTGCACGTTCAGGACGGTCACCCATTTCATCAAGGCGTTTGGCATCAGGGCTTAACCAATGCTTGTTGCTTTCGAACGTAGTTGTCAGCACTTGATGAACCCAATCGGGGAGATTTGGGTGCAGCCGGTAATAAACCCATTGGCCTTGGCGGCGGTCCGAAAGCAGACCGCATGTGCGCAACTGCGCCAGGTGCCTGGAGATTTTTGGCTGACTCTCGTTCAACGCGCAGGTCAGTTCGCAGACACAAAGCTCCCCTTCCCGAGTGATGAGCAACATGGTGCGGACACGGGTTTCATCAGCCAGGCATTTGAAAACAGTGGTGGGTGTCAGATGGTCAGCCATGTCGATTCTCAGCGTTTGGTTTTCACCAAGACGAACATCTTGATGCGCTCATGAATTTCATGAAGCGTGTGGCGAAATGCGTCGGGCCTGGACTGTGAGCGGGCAGCGTTGACGGTACAAACGAACAGAACTCGGGCTTTGCTGGTCATCGTGAAGATCTCAGCTCACATACGGTTTTCCGAATATATGTTTTTATGCATACACGGTAAAGCCCTACGGCAAAGAAAACGCTGTAAAAATCGACTCCTGCCAATAACGCCACTCTTAAGCCCAGTATTTACGGGGCTAACAGAATATTCATCAGCAGAAAGCCCCATGCGCATCTGGATAGTCGAATATATGAATTTTGTAATAAGTCTGTCATACACTTGAGGGTAGCCTCGGCTCCGATCCAACCAACCTGGAGCTTGAAAATCGATAACCGGCATCAAGCGAACAGCGGGGCCGATGCATTGTCGATGAAGCGCATCAAGCCAGGAATGATGTGAGAAGCATCTGGCCCGACACCCCTAAGGGTGGCCGAGGCGAAGTTACGCTGCTTCGGTAATCCCACAAAATACAAACCCGGCATATGCTCCGCCTGCCCGTTACGTTGCCTCAGGCGTTCATTGCCCGCCACGTGCAGACCTGCCAAAAAACCAAGGTTCGGACGAAACCCGGTCGCGAAAACCAGACTGTCCACTTCAGTGTGCTGCCCATCAGCCCAGATCACACCCGTTGACGTTACCTCCGCGAACATCGGCTTGCGCTCAAAAAGTCCCTGCTTTATGGCTCGACGATAGGTGCCGTCATCCAGCACAGGGGTACTTTGATCATTCAGCCAACGAGTCTTCTCCAGTCCTGTCCACTTGAGCCAAGCATGAAAATCAATACCGAGGATCTTTTGCGGAAAAAACCGAATCGATTCCCGTGTCGCCAACACAACGCGACCGACTTGAGCCAACTCATGGGCAATTTGTACGGCTGAGTTGGCCGCACCGATGACCACGACGCGTTGATCGCTGAAGCCCTCGGCATTTCGGTAATCCGCACTGTGTAAACGTTGCCCGCGAAAACTCTCCAGCCCTGGAATGTCAGGGATGAACGGCTGATTGAATCCGCCCGTACAAACGATCAATGCTTTTGAGCGGTAAGACTGGCCATCAGATGCCTGAAGCAAAAACAGCCCATCCTCCCTACGCACGTTCTGGATGCGTGTGTTCTGCCGAATGGGTAGCTGGAAAGCGTCCGCGTACTGCTCCAGATAACGTATGACTTCATCGCGTAACGGGTAATGCTTGGCTTGCGCCGGAAAAGGCATTCCAGGTAACGATGAGTAAGCCGCAGGGGAAAAAAGTCTCAGGCTGTCGTAATAATTGCGCCAGTTTCCACCTGGCTGGCTCTCGGCATCCAGAATAAGAAACCTGAGATTCTGCTGCCGCAGATGCCAACCGCACGCGAGCCCGGCTTGGCCTGCACCAATAACGATGACATCCGTGGACTCATTAATTATGTTCATGCGTGCACATCCATGCATATATAAAGATAAATAAAAACTACTTTGGTGCACCAGGGCAGCAAAACGGGGCCAGACTCTTCATGTGCTGGAGAATGGCTTCGAGCCGTGTCACCACTGCCGGTCCATCCACCTCGTAGAACATCTGCCGACTGACCTTGGTAGCACGGACGATGCCCGCCTCTAATAGCACTTGTAGATGTCGGGACACCACTGAACGCTCTTGAGGCAGCCCTTCGGCAATCTCGGCGATATCCGCTCGCCCCAGTTGCATGACTCGCTTGAGCACAGCTACTCGCGACGGCTCGCACAGAGCTTTGAAGAAGGATCCATCGAGCGAGTCGATAGCAGCATCAATTGCACGGGTACGTGCGGAGGTTGGGTTTGTCATGCGGAGGACTATATGTGCAGATTCATGCATACGTCAACTTGTCGAAGCAGTGCCCGATCTTCAACCTTGGCCAGGGTCCGCAAGGACATCACCACGCTGTCCAACGCCGAGCTCGATCTGCTCAAACAGGCGTTTTCAGCCATTATGGCCATGGCCCGCTCCTGATCGCCCTGGCGCTGTTGCTACAGATGGCTGCCGCAGAAAATGCCCTGGCCGTGGCGCTGCTGGTTGCGATGCTGTGGAGCGCGAGCCCGTGGCACCGCGCAGCCCTCAATCGTGGCCACCGAATGGGGCGGCTAAGCCTGTTCGGCTGGGCTGCCAACAGGGATTGCCTGATCCGAGGCCTGGCGCACGGCCTCTTTTGTATCGTTTCGTGCTGGGCCTGGATGGTCGTACCGCTTGTCAGCGGGTCCTGGCACATCCCGATGATGTTGGTGGCGGGCGCGATCCTGCTGGCTGAACGGCTCATCGCTGCCAAAACGCCGCGCTGGAGCTGACCGTTTAAAACAAGGCTTCACGTATGCAATCCGCCTGGACTTTCCCTTCCACCCTCATGTTTTTTCATAGGCCGTCGATACCCTGCTAATTCAGACGTTCAAGGAATGACGACATGACCCTTTCAATCAATTCCGTATTTATCCGGCCACCAGCCGCTCAGCTGAGCCAAACCAGCCAGCCATTGACCACCAAATCCCTCAGTGAAGACTTGCTGAAAACCACGGTCAACATCAATCCTGCGGCAATTTACCATCCAATCAATGAAGCCCCCGCGCCGAGCCCGGAAACGGAATCGATCGAGAGCATGATCGCACGCACCCAGTCGCCGGATTACCCGCAAATTGCCGAGGGGCACAAAAGCGCCCATCAATCGCTGAAACTCTCTTTCGAAGAGTTCCAATCAGCGTTGGTTCACACCGATCCGGATCTCGCCGACAAGAAATTTGGCTTCACCATCGAAGCGGATGGCAGCCTCAAGGTTCTCGACAGTTCACGCCAGCTCAGCGCTTCCGACATGGATCGGCTGAACGAGCGGTTGAATGCTTCCAGTGAGTTGAAATCGGCAGCGAGCAGCTACCGCGACGCCTCCATCGCCCTGGTGGCCGCCGACGCTACGTGGGGTGGCAACTTTACGGGTGGGTACATTCTGAACAAGGACAACTTCGCCAACACCATCGATCTGGGTGCCCTATTCCTTAAAAAAGGGACAACCCCAAACGCTGAGACCCTGAACGGCTTCTTCTCCTCCCAGTTGTGGAGCAAGGGCGAGCGGATGACGCATGAAACAGTCACCCAGATGCCCGTAGGCGCCAATAAGGTCGACGTGACGGTTTGACTGGCAAGTTCTTGGAACTCACGCTACTTCACAGCGCGCGGCGGATCCGCTTGATGGGAAACCAAAGATTGACACTGACTTCCGCTAGTTAGCGGGTTGTATCAATTTGGATCTTTGTGCCCCTGGCCTTCAGAACTTGCCCAGTGCACATATGGATTCCCCCCAAGACTGAATCGCCCCTGGCTTCGTAGACACCTCCAAGCCTCAAGGGAGGTCTGCCAAGTCCTCGGAACGTCCGCTTTTGGCCGAGGCTGTGTAAAAACGTTTTAGGGCCGGTTCAACGGTCAAAACCAGAACGAAAATTCTGAGTGGCTTTTTTCTGAATCCTGGAGGGAAACGAGACTCTTATCTGGTGTCCGACCCATTGAAATCTAAGGGGTTTCTTTTCTTGCCGAAACAGGAAAAGACTTAATCCCGGACTTGTTTTTGAGGTGCATCAAGGGTCAATAAGAGGCGGCTTCGGACTATGCGATTTGAAACACCCCAACAACGGTTTTCCAATCTGGACCTCTCTGGTTTTATCCACGTATACAGAGCATCACAACCATCATGCATTATGATCAGCGCCCCGCCTGACACTCATCCCAAACACCACGCATCAGTTCCTTCAGCATCAGCGCCTCGCCCCAGCGATCCGTTATATCGCGCCCATCACTCCCCGTGATCGCATAGGGTGGCGGGCCAAGCTCGCAAGTGAAGGACAGGCTCGCGGGTGTGTTCGGTCGCGCCAGCCAGTCCTTGATTCCGTAACGCCACCAGCCCAAAAACCGGTCCAACCAAGGGCGATGCTGGGCGAAGGTCAAGGGCACCTGGACCTGCTCACTATTAGCGACCCGCCCGTGAAAACCCCAACTGTGTCGCAAGATGGTGTGAATCTGTTCGTCGTCTTCGGCAGTGGCCGACTCAGGCAGTTCGCGGCTCACAACGTAATGGGACAAGTCAGCCAACAATTTGAGGTCGGGCATCTGCGCAAGCAAGTCGAGGGTGAACAACAGGTCACTGGTGAGACGATAGCGGTGGGTTTCCAGCAGGATCGGAAAGTCCACCTGCTCGGCCAGACACTGCCAGCCTTCGATCAGTGTGATCGCCTGTGCCAGCGTGCGCGGCCGGACGTCGGCTTGCAGCGTGAGGTGATGGCAGCCGTAGCGGGAGGCAACCTCAAGCGCTTGCGCCAAGTCACTCACGGTGCGGGGAAACAGTTGACCTTCGATTTGCAGGCCTTGCGCCTTGGCAGCGGCATGCAGACGTTCGGCCTGTGGCGCGATCCAGAAATGGTCGGTGATCCCATCGAAGCCAGCAGCGGCAATCTTCTCCACCTGCGCCTCAAGGGAAAGATCGCATTGACCACGGTGATCTTGCATGGCCCACAGGGACTGGAATACCAGGAATTCACGCATGTCATGGCCTTAGCAGATGTTTGAGCGACACATCGGCGTCGGCCAATGCGTCCACAGAGAGTGGGGTCAAGTTGGCAATCAGCCGTTCACACAACTTGATGTCCTTGGCAACGCTGTTGCCCTGCCCCCAACCGCAGGCGCCTTGCAAACGTCGCTCGGTGTCCAGGTAGAACAGCAGCAGACCACCGTCTGCCAGGGCGCGAACGGCCGAAGGTGGCGTCGGTGAGATCACGCCCACCGTCTGCAAGCCCCAGTCGTACTGATCAGACCAGAAGCCGGGAACCCCCTCGAACGGCAACTCGCCGCCCAACAGATTCAATGCCGCGTGACGGCCCTGGGTCTCGGCATTGCGCCAGGTTTCCTGGCGCTGGAATAACGCGTCGGCGTGCAGGCGAAACTCACACACATCGCCGGCGGCAAAGATGTCTGGCGCGCTGGTGCGCAACTGGGCATCGACTCGAATTCCCTGGCCCACCTCAAGCCCCCCCGCCGCGGCCAATTCGATGTTGGGTTGCATGCCGATACCGACCACCACCCAGTCACAGGGCAGCACCTGGCCGTCCACCAGTTGCACCGCCTCAGCGCGTTCGATGCCTTGTACAATTTCAAGCGCTACGTTCAGCCGCACGTCCACGCCCTGTTGCCGATGCAACTCCAACAAGGCCTGGGATACGGCTTCAGGCAAGACTCGCCCGGCCAGTCGTGGCCCGGCTTCCAGCAACGTCACCTGACAGCCCAGGGTTCGGGCCGTTGCCGCGACTTCGAGGCCGATAAAGCCACCGCCGACAATCACCAGGCGCGTGCCGGGCCTCAATGCGCTGCGCAGGGCCAGGGCTTCGTCATGGGTGCGCAGGTAAAGCACGTTGGCCAGAGATTCAGGCACCTGGGGCAAGCGACGCACTCTGCCTCCGGTCGCCAGCAGTAATCGGCTGTAGGACAGCCAACGTCCGTCGGTCAATTGCAGGCGGTGGTGCTGCGGATCCAGACTGTTTACCGGGTTGCCCGCCAGGTGTTCGATGTTCAGTTCAGTGAGCCGGCTATCCCCCCACAAGCTGCAATCGTCCAGGTCCATCGTGCCCTGCAGCAAGCCCTTGGACAGCGCAGGACGCTCGTACGGCCGATGGAGTTCATCGCCGATCAGGATCAGCCGACCGGTATAACCCTGCTCGCGCAAAGTCAGCGCCGCGCGGCCACCGGCATGGCCGGCGCCGACGATAATCAGTGGAGCATTCATGGCGTGCACTCCTGGCGGTCAAGCCGAAATGGCGAGCAGAACCCGCCCCCCGTCGACCCGTACCGGATAGGTCTTGAGATTGACGCACACTGGCGCCCCCAAGGCTTTGCCGTTGCGATAGTCAAAGCGCCCGTTGTGCTTGGGGCACTCGATGACGTGGTCCATCACCAGGCCGTCAGCCAGGTGGATCGACTCGTGAGTACACAGGCCAGCAGTGGCGAAAAACTCGTTATCGGCAGAGCGGTAGACGGCATAGGTGTGCGAACCGTGGTCGAAGCGAATGACGTCTTCTTCATTAATTTCGCCCACGGCGCATACATCGATCCATTGATCGTTCACGGCGTTTTCTCTTGTTCGGGATGCAGTTGGAGGGTGTCAGACCAGCGTGACTTCAGCCTGTGGATGAGCACCAGCGGCAGGCCTTGAGTTACCGACGGGGCGCCGCACGAAATACGTCGGGTCCTTGCGCTGCTTCAAGAGGGTCGGAATGATTTCCTTGAAGGCCTCGCCTATGTTGGCGTAAGGCGGCGGGCAGTCGTGGCGGATCTCTTCATGGAGTTGCGCCAGGGCGTGGTACGGCACCATCGGGTACATGTGGTGCTCAAGGTGATAATTCATGTTCATGTACAGAAAGCGCAGCACCCGGTTCATATAGATGGTGCGGCAGTTGCTGCGGTGGTCCAGCACGTCTTCCGCCAGGCCCACATGTTGGGTGAGGCCAAACAGGTAAGACAACCAGCCGCCATACAGGATGGGCAGGCCGATATACATCAGCGGCAACCAGCTGTGCAGGTAAAGCGCCGCGCCAAAGACAACGGCGTAAATCGCGAGCCAGATACGGGCCGCCAGGAACACCTTGGACCATTCGGACTCAGGGATAAACGTCTGTTCCTGGGCATCCATTTTGCCAACCGCGTGCCGGCACAGGCCTCCCATCGTCTTCAGCAGCAACGGGATCTGGAAGAGGCTCAGCAGCATCATGAACAAGCTCGGTGGACGCGGTTCGACGATTTCCGGATCGCGGCCGACGACGATGGTGTCGGTATGGTGCCGGGCATGGCTCCAACGCCACACATGGGGCTCGAACATGCACATGAAGCTCGCCACCTGGTAGAGCGCATCATTCATCCAGCGGGTCTTGAAGGCGGTGCCGTGACCGGCTTCATGCCAGCGCGGGTTGGAGGCGGTGGCGTACAAAACCCCATACGCAAGGAAAAACGGCACACAAGCCCAAGTGCCCCAGAACCAGTAGCCGCCGAAGCCGGTGATCACCAGGGTCAGCAGCCAGATGGCGGTGTCGAGCAAGGCCGGGCCGTCGCGGCGCTGCATCAGTTGCTTCATGCGTTGACGGGAAATGGGCGACTGGTACCAACTGGCCGATACAAGACCTTTTTCGGCCGCGCGGGCGGCTTCAGGGCCGGTCAGGCGATAGTCCCGGGGAGAGGCTGTGTTGTCTTGAGGCATTGTTATTGTTCTCCGCAAGCGTGAGATGTCAGGTGCTTTGCGTAAAAAAATATAGAGAGCGTGGAAGGTACCCTCAAGGTCTTGAATACATTCCCTATCAAGCTATCATCCAGTTCCTGCAGGGCTTGATAGTTTTCTATCAAGACGCTTTGAAGGCTCATCATGAATAACAATAAACGCCCCACCATCGCCACGGTCGCCGAACACGCAGGTTTAAGCGTCGCCACCGTCGACCGCGTGCTCAACGCTCGCGCCCCGGTTAATCCAGCCACTGCCAAACAGGTGCTTCAGGCCGCCGAAGCCGTGGGCTATTTTGCTGCGCGGCTGATCGGCCAGCGCATTCTCGAACGCCGCCCCACGTACCGTTTCGGCATCCTGCTGCTGGGCACCGCCCAGGCGTTCTACGCCAACCTGGCCCAAGCCATCACCGAGGCCGCGCAGCGCCAGGCCGGGGCCAACCTGACCTGCCAATTCGAATACGTTTTTGATCGCACCCCCAGCGCCATCATTGCCCAGATCGAACAGCTGGCGGTGCAGTGCGACGGCCTGGCGGTGGTCAGCTTCGCCCACCCGCAGATCAACGCCGCCCTTGCCCAGATTCGCGAGGCCGGCGTGCCCGTGGTGGCACTGCTGTCAGGCATTCATGAGGCAGCGGCCGAGCCCTATGTCGGCCAAGACAATCAGGTAGTCGGGCGCACGATGGGGTGGCTGCTGGCCCGCACCTGTGGCGCGCGCAAAGGCAGCATCGGTGTTCTGCTCGGTGGCCATCGCTTTCTTGGCCACCAGGAGCGGGTCGAAGGTTTGCACAGCTACTTGGCCGAACACGCACCTGGGCTGCGCCCGCTGGAGCCGCTGATCAATCTGGACAACTGCGACATCACCGAAGAAGCAACCCTCGACCTCTTGGTTCGGCATGACGATTTGCGCGGGCTGTGCGTGGTAGGCGGCGGTGGCGACGGGATCATCAACGCCCTGGCGCAACTGCCCAAGCGCCCGGCGCTGTGCTGCATTTTGCAGGAGTCCACCGAGCTGTCACGCCAAGCCCTGGCCCAGGGTTTGGTCGACGTGGTGATCGACTCTCAGCCGCGCCAGACTGCAACGGCACTGGTGGATCTACTGGTGGAATTGCAGACTGCGGAGCAGTTCGATCCTGTGCGTCACCGGGTGCATATTCCGCTGCAGATTGTGACATCGGAGAATTCCCAAAGCTGATGAGCTGGCGGCACAACCTGTTCGGCCCTTGATGGCGCGGTTAACCGCCACTTACTACGGCTTCAGCTGACTTCTGCACATCCAATCCCGCCCCTTCGACGCTCGGCAGCACAGTGGCAGACGGGCAGACCTCCCAGGGTAATTCGCGCGACCTTTCTGCTGATGCCTGTCGGATCTATGTCACAGCCTGGCCAGTGAAACAGGCACAAAAAAAAGCCACTCATCTGAGTGGCTTTTTTCTGAATCTTGGAGCGGGAAACGAGACTCGTATCTGGTGTCCGACTCATTGAAATCTAAGGGGTTTCCTTTCTTAACGAAGCAGGAAATGACTTAATTCTGGACTAGTTTTTGGGGTATTTCAACAGCAACAAAACTAACTTTCAGCAAGGCTATAGAATTACCCTTAGCCAATGGACGAACAACCACCAAGTTTCAGGCATCAATTACGTAGCATCCCTTCGGAACGCTCAAAAAATGGATAGATGCGCCGCACTTCCTGACGCAAGAGCTGGCCGACATGAGTGAGGAAATGAGCTTGAATGTGCTCAGTATCCATAGCATCCTCATGAAACTCAGATGAGGTGACGGCATCATGAGTTATTCAGTCACCCCACCAGTTTGTCTTAGTATTTTTTTTCAAACCCTGTCTTCACGTATAAGGTCGTGGGGCCAGGAGGCCAATTGGTTTACTCCAAATTCCGGACATTTCCGGTGGCGGAGGCTGCCTTGGGCCTTCGGTGGAACACAGCGCAGGAGATGTTGTGAATTCAGGTATCAATACAGGAACGACTCAACTTCAGGTGCGGAAACCGCCCATAAGTTGCTGCTGATGGTTCGCTAGCAAATTCAAGGCTTGACTGATGCTCGCGGAATCTTTCGATTGGCGTACCAGAACATTCGTGACGTCCCGTATGCTGGACAAGTTACGATTCACCTCCTCTGAAACGACGCTCTGCTCTTCCGCTGCACTGGCAATCTGAATATTCATCTCACTGATAATCTCGATACCCTGATTGATTTTTTGAAGCGCTCCCACAGCACGTTTCACCTGTGCAACACTGCCATCGGCCTGGCTGCGGCTGTTTTGCATCGACTGAACCACGCTTCGAGTGCCTGATTGAAGATGTTCGATGACGTGTTGAATCTGACCTACCGACTCTTGCGTTCGCTTGGCTAAATGACGCACCTCGTCCGCGACTACCGCAAATCCCCTACCAGACTCACCTGCCCTAGCCGCTTCAATCGCAGCGTTCAAGGCAAGAAGATTCGTTTGCTCGGCAACAGAGCGAATGACTTCGAGGACTGACCCAATTTGCTCGCTATTGTTGGCCAGCGCCTCTACTTGTTGCATCGCCTGATGCATTTCCGTAGCAAGTTGTGTGATGCAATCAGTGGTTCTGTCGATTGTCTGCACACCCTCCTGGGTCGCGAGATCAACATTACGAACCGCTTGAGCTGCTAACGCAGCATTGCGGGCCACCTCCTGCGAAGTCACGCTCATTTCCTGAGATGCAGTTGCGACCTGGTCAACTTCAAGCAATTGTTGCTGCATGCCGCTATTGGTTTGCGTAGCAATGTCTGCTGCCTGGTCAGCAGTACGACGGGTGTCATCAACTGATGATTTCACTTGAGCGATAATGGGCTGCAGCTTGTCAAGAAACCGGTTGAACCAACTCGTTAAATTCCCGATTTCATCATGTCTTTCATAGTCCACCCGCCGTGTCAGATCACCCTCACCACTTGCGATATCCTGGAACATCGCCGCAACACGTAGGATCGGCTGCGTGATGCTACGAGCCAGCATCCATATCAGCACCAATCCTGATAATGCCGCCAAAATACCCACCATGAGTTGAATGCCAGCCGCATCCTTGTTTGCTTTGTCCAGCGACTCTTTGAGCTGTCGAGCTGAGGCCAGCAGGACCACCTCTGGAACCTGAATGACAATACTCCAATGCTGTGCACCTGGAATGGGGGAAAACGGCATGATGACGACGACGTTCCCGTCACGCTCAAGTACCTCAGGAGTATCACCTTTCGTACTCGCCGAGATTTGTTTTCCAAGCTCAGGATCTACGCTCACCAAAGGCTTTCCCGCCGCTTGGGGTTCACCACTTCGAGCGGCAATAACACCGTCAGCACTTATAAAACTCACCTGTGCATTGCCGCCGTAAAGCGCACCGCTCGAGCTTTCGACCAGCTCTTGCAGGCTCGCCAAACTTAAGTCCACACAGAGAACGCCGAGCACAGAATCACCGCTCATCAAAGGGACTGAAACAGTCGACATCAGCGTCGTGATGCCTTGGGCATTAGTGAACGCATACGGGTTACTTACGCAGTCTTGTTTGGTCTTGAACGCACAGGTGTACCAAAAAGTACCTGGAGCCCCATCATCGGCCATCTCCTTTTCGCTCATGGTATAGCTCGGAACAAGCGTGGAGGCGTAGGAAGCGAAACGACCTTTTTCATTCCCTCCATCGGTTTTCTGGTTCGTAAAACGAGCGTCATCGCCATCCAATGCATTGGGCTCGAATCCTACTCCTAAACCTAGTACGTCCCGATTAGCAGCCACTTGCAACTGCATAAGTTTGAATAGGTCACTACGCAATGTTTTGCTGTCCGAGCTTAATCGCTTTGCTTGTTCACGCAGGAAGATGACTTGGTGCATGACCGTGTCGCCAAAAACCCTACTGGTGACGAATCGTTGACTCACAACTTGGGCTTGCTGCTCGCCCAGCTTGGTCATGTACTGCAATGCCCCCTCTTTGATGGTGAGTGAGCTGGACTCATTGCTCAATGTCGAGATAGCGTCGATCCGGTAGATTGAGAAACCTATCAAGATGGCCGCTACGCCCAACATGCAAATGCCCGCGAGCAGCGTTATGCGAAGCTTTATGGAAAAGCTGAAAATGGACATGTCAACGCTCCGTGAGTTGCAACAACTCGTCAGTCATTCGAGTGCATGGTCCTGCTGGCTCTGCTCCCACACGCTGCGGGATAACACCTAAACAAACGCAAGTGGCGGCCCAACGAAGAAAGCACCACCACTTGCTAAACAGGCGAAGTTAAAGAGCGTCGGCGATCGCTTGGCCTACCTCTTGGGTAGATCCCTGTCCGCCCAAATCACGCGTCTTAGGACCTTGCGCAATGACCGTCTCAATGGCCTGCATGATTGCATCGTGAGCAGCACGAAACTCCGGACCGTCACCCAGGAAATCAAGCATCAACGCACCCGACCAAATCATGGCAATAGGGTTGGCAATGTTCTTGCCGAAGATGTCCGGCGCCGAGCCGTGGACGGGTTCGAACAGCGAAGGAAATTTGCGCTCCGGATTGAGGTTGGCCGAAGGTGCAATACCAATGGTGCCCGTGCAGGCCGGGCCGAGGTCAGAGAGGATGTCGCCAAACAGGTTGGACGCCACCACCACATCAAAGCGATCTGGATGCAAGATAAAGCGGGCACACAGGATGTCGATATGTTGCTTGTCCCATTTGATGTCGGGGTAGTTGTCCGCCATCGCCGCAACGCGTTCATCCCAGTACGGCATGCTGATTGCCATGCCATTTGATTTGGTAGCTGCGGTCACATATTTGCGTGATCGTGTCTGGGCGAGATCGAAGGCGTATTTGAGGATGCGGTCGACACCTCGCCGGGTGAATACCGATTCCTGCAGCACGAATTCATGCTCAGTACCTTCAAAGACCCGGCCCCCCACTGAAGAATATTCACCCTCGGTATTTTCCCGGACAACGATGAAGTCGATGTCTCCAGGCTTGCGATTGGCTAAGGGACATGCCACACCAGGGAACAGCTTCACCGGGCGTATGTTCGCGTACTGATCGAACTCCCTGCGAAATTTCAACAAGGACCCCCAAAGAGAAATATGGTCTGGCACTTTGTCCGGCCAACCAACAGCACCAAAATAAATGGCATCGAAACCTTTAAGTTGCTCAAACCAGTCGTCGGGCATCATCTTGCCGCAGGCGAGATAATAGTCGCAACTGGCCCATTCAAAATTTTGAAATTCAACCTCAATACCGTACTTGGAAGCAGCCTTCTGCACAACTTTAATACCCTCAGGCATCACTTCGACGCCGATTCCGTCGCCGGCAATCGCGGCAATTCGAAACGTCTTGCTCATCACACTTCCTCTTTTGATTATCAAACAGCAATAGCTATGAATTAAATCGACTTAAGCAATGACAAAGCGCGGTGAAGAACTTTACGTTCATTATCATTAATTTAGCCGCTACTGCGCCCATCGCAGCAGCGGCAAAGACAGGTCACCGAGTTGTCAGACTTGATCGCCTAACGAGGACTCCAACCGTGCATATTTCTCGGGTGACCGGACACTCAAGTAGAATGCGCCCAGAAAACCCAGCGCAAACGAACCAAACAACAGCGCCATGAAGAACACCTCAAGTGCGCCTTGTACGCCCAGCAAGACATCGAAGCTGGTCAGAGCAAAATAAAGAAACGGTAGGAGACCTGCGACACTTAACAGCGGCGCGAGAAAGGTGTGCCACATCCGCTTATCCACCGTGGAGCGACGGAAAAACACAAAAATCGCAATACTGGCAATGCACTGGATGGTAATGATCCCGGCCGCACCGACACCGGTAAACCAGGTGAATAGCGTGTCGTAGGGGTTCAGCCCGAGCACCGCGAAGATCGCGACCACTATGGCCACCATTGCGGTTTGCACGTAGCACGCCACATGGGGCGACTTCTGGACCGGGTGAGTCGAGCCCAGTTTCTGGCTGAGTAACCCCTGGCGCCCCAATGAGTAGAGGTAACGGGCAACGTTACTGTGGAACGTTACGATGGCAGCAAACAGACTGGTAATCACCAGCACCTGAAACAACTCCGTCGCCCAGCCACCGAGGATCTTATCGCTGACCCAGAAAATCAGATTGCCCGATTGGTCCTTGGCCACCGCCACTGCTTCGGTTGTACCGATTGCATTGATGATCAACCAGGCTGTCAGCGCATAAAACACGCCCATGAAAATCACCGCGATATAGGTCGCTATCGGCACCGTGCGTTTGGGGTCGCGTGCTTCCTCACCATAAATGGCAGTGCCCTCGAACCCGATGAACGATGCATGGGCGAACATCAGAGCGACACCGATTGCGCCTGAGAATGTCGCCGACGGACTGAATGGTTCAAACGAAAACTGGCTCACCGGCACCGAGTGATCGCCAAACAAAATGCCCAGGTCCAGTATCAGGATAATTACCGTCTCCAGCGTGAGCAGGACCGCCAATACCACGGCGCCTGCATGCAATCGCCGTAACCCCAGCCACAGGCACATCGCCATGGCGGTGAAGGAGTACACCCACCACGGCAGATGGAGGTTGAGTTGCTTGCCGAGCAACTCATTGAGGTAATAGCCGATACCTCCGTACAGACCAAGTTGAATCGCGTTATAGGAAAAAATTGCCAAAGAGGCAGAGCCCAGTCCCATGGGGCGGCCGATGCCTTTGGTGATGTAGGCGTAGAACGCCCCGGCGTTGGTGATGTGTTTACTCATCGCCACATAACCCACAGCGAACAGCAACAGCACCAGGGCAACCGCCACAAACGCACCGGCAATGCCAATGCCATTTCCAGAGCCAATGATCACAGGGAACAACGCGACAACCACCGTCAGTGGCGCTGCGGCGGCAATCACAAAGAACACGATACCCATAATGCCGATACTGTTTCGCTCGAGGTCTCGGCTATCAGAACTTGGGGTCATGGTCTTTCTCGGTGTTGATCCCGTTACGTCCAGCGTAGCTGGTTTATTACTATATTCGTATGACATCGCTAAAACCCTGTAGGTAGTGAGTTTTTTATTTCGGTAAAGCGAGGCAGTCGTTAAACAAGCAATACTCGGCAGCGTGCCTATATACACCTCGGCACTTTCTGGTTTTTCGGAGTAACAAGTGTCCTTATTATTGATGAATCGGTGCAGACTTTGTTCGTAGATCCGTCATATCCCTGTACCGCGACAACCAAAAGATCTCTCCGGACTGTTCGCGCCCAAATCAAATACTTTAGAACAGACGTTCATCATGTAAGACGTGTGTTTATGACTCCAAAGTACAACGTTCAAGTTTGGTCGATATGAACTTCACGTCGAGGTACTCTTGAAGTCCCCAGTGACCACCTTCCCTGCCCAGTCCGCTGTCCTTATTGCCACCGAACGGCGCTTGTGCGGTCGATGGCGCGCCATCGTTGACGCCGATCATTCCGTATTCCAACGCTTCAGCCACCAGTTGCGCTCGGGTCAGGTTCCTTGTCCACAGATAGGCCGCCAAGCCGTACGGTGATGCGTTGGCTGCCGCCACCACTTCAGCTTCACTGTCGAACGTAATCAGCGGCGCCACCGGACCAAAGGTTTCCTCCTGCATGATCAACATCGTTGCAGTCACGTCCTGGAGCACGGTCGGTTGAACATAGAAGCCTTCCATCCGGACACCTCCGGCGATGATTCGAGCACCTTGGGCCACCGCATCGGCGATATGGCCGAGTGCTTTATCGCGTGCATGTTCATCCACCAACGGGCCTATCCGGGTGGACTCTAGCAATGGGTCGCCCACCTGGAGCCGATTGACCGCAACAGCGAGTTTTTCGGCGAACTGACTGGCGATCGAGCGATGGACATAGATGCGATTGGTGCATACACAGGTCTGTCCGGCATTGCGGAATTTGCAAGCCACGACCTCATCCACGGCCGCGTCCAGATCGGCATCTTCAAAAATGATGAACGGCGCATGCCCCCCCAATTCCAGAGACATCCTTTTCAGTGTCTTGGCCGATTGTTCGTACAGACGCTTGCCCACCTCAGTGCTACCGGTAAAGGTGAGTTTGCGAATACGTGGGTCATCGAACATCACCTGAGACACCGTCCGCGGATCCGTGGTGGTAATCACCTGCAAGGTTCCGGGAGGGCCCCCTACTTCTTCCCACAGTTTGGCGAAATACAGTGCTGTGAGCGGTGCTTGCACGGGAGGTTTGACAATGGCCGTACACCCCACTGCCAGCGCCGGCGCCAGCTTGCGGGTGATCATCGCCGCAGGAAAATTCCACGGTGTAATGGCATACACAGGCCCAACCGGCTGTTGCAGGGTCGCCAGCCGTTTGTTGCCATGTTGGCTCGGCATGCTTTCGCCGCCGACACGCCGCCCTTCTTCGGCAAACCAGTCGATAAACGAAGCGGCGTAAAGGACTTCTCCACGGGCTTCCTGAATCGGCTTGCCCATTTCCATGGTGATGGTACGGGCAATGCCCTCGGTGTGTTCGATGACGGCGTTGTACCAGGCACGCAGCAGTGCGCACCGATGATGAGCGGTTGTCTGACGCCAGGTCTGGAATGCGGCACTGGCGGCATCGGCAGCCAACATTGCCTCTTCAATACCGGCACTCGGAAGCTCGGCGATGATTTCCCCGGTCGCAGGAGAGCGCACCGGAAACCAGGCAAAGGCGCTGATCCATTGACCATTGACGAACATCTTGCGACGACCGCCATCGTTCGAGCCCGGTGTAAAGATTGGAAGTTTCATGTAGTGATCCACCTATTCGGTTATGCCGCCTTCCCATCAAGAGAAAGGCACGTCGTACACAATCGCTGTCACTTGCTCAGGCGTTCGGTGAGGCTTCGAAAAATGCGCGACCTGGCGACCTGATAGCCGAGGCGTTGCCCGACATCCGTTTTCAAAAAATTGCCGATCAGTCCGTTATCCGCCTTGAGCACCTTGCGCCCCGCTGCCGTATCGGTTTGCCCGGCCAGGTCGGCAAGGATGCGTTGCGCCGCGTTGTGCCCGGGCATACCACTGACACCGCCGCCGGGATGGCTGCCAGAGCCACAAAGGTAATAACCGGGAACCGGCGTCCGGTAATGCGCCGCCGCTTTGATGGGGCGATTGTCGAAGAGGTTGTCCAGGCCGATCATGGACTGGTGGAAGATATTTCCACGGGTGATGTGATAGTCGCGATGCAGATCCAGTGGGGTTATCACGTGGCGAGCGAGAATGTGATTGCGCATGTTCGGTGCATAGCGGAAATAGATCTCCAGCACCTTGTCAGCCCACTCTTCCTTGCGTGTGTCCCAATCTCCATGGGCCAGGTCAAATGGCAATTGCTGCACCCCCAACGAGAGAGTATGAGTACCTGGCTGGCTCACCAGTCCCGGGTGAGTCACAGAGGGAATCAGCGCCTCAACCACCATGTCATCCGGAAACTCGCCACGCTGCTGTGCTTGCCAGGCCATTTCATAAAGGGCCGGGGATGGGCCGAGAATGTTCAAACCCTGATGCTGGGGCCCCAGCTTGCCGGCCGGAAAGCCGACATAATCCGGCAGCGCGTCCACCAGCAGGTGAATACGCGCCATGGAGCCGCGCTGATCAATCTCCTTGGCATCGGCTGCCGCCGCCTCGGGTAGCGCCCCTTCGGGTAACAACCCCACCAGAGAGCGAGTCGGGTCTGCACCGGAAATGACCAGCGGCGCGCGAATCTGCTCGCCCGAGGCCAGCAGAACCCCCACTGCCTTACCCTCTTCAATCAACACCTGTTGGATGGACGTACTCGTTTCAACCCTTCCGCCGAATGCTTGCAAGGCACTGACCAGCGATTCACTGATCATGCCCATCCCGCCTTTCGGCAGGCCATAACGTCCGAACTGACCTTCGAACTCTCCCAACGCGTGATAGCCATAGACATAGGCCGTGCCTGGCGTGGTTGGACTTCCCCACGTGGAGACCAGGCCCATGAACATCATGAAGCCGCGAAGACGATCGGATTCTATGTAGTCCTTCAGCAGGTCCTCGGCCGAAGCCGTCATGAACTCGTCGTACAGCGCGCTTTCACCGGCGTCGTCAAAGATCGCTTTCAAGCGTTGTTGAGTCGGCGGGTCGCTGAGCTGGATTTCATGCGTCAGCTCACCGAAGCGCTTAAGCCGCGTGGCGAAACGCATGAAGTTGGCGCCATCGGCCTTGTTGTGATCTTCGATCGAACGCAGGGTCTTGTCGATCTCCTGCCAGAACATCACACAATCGCCGTCGTCCCATAGCGCCATTTCCTGCAAGCCCGGAGCCACCGACTCCAGTCCGTATTTTTTCAGTTCCAGATCGTCGACCACTTCCTGTCGAAACATCATCTGAATGTACGAGCAAGAAGAGAAAATAGCGCCCGGTATCAGTTCTTCACTGGTACAGGCGCCCCCCACAATCGGCCGGGCCTCCAACACCAACACCTTGAGGCCTGCCCTGGCCAGATAGTTTGCGCACACCAGCCCGTTATGGCCGGCACCAATGATCAGGGCATCAAGATCGTTATGCTTACTCACGGCGTCATTCCATCTGAATGTGAAATCAAATGCCTGTCCACCAGCTCGGTGAACAGGCCGCCTGCACGGCCAGCGACTCAGGCCGGCAGCACCAACTTGAACAACTGGTGATCGGTGAAGGTGTCATCCGGGTGACCGACAAAATTGCCCGTCACAATGCCGGTCGCGCCTTCGAATCGGCCACCACCACGAATCACGCGCCAAGCGATCGAACCGGTGCTGTAGCCGCTTGCCTGCACTTTAAACTGGCCTGGCATGACCGTTTCAACATCGAGATAACTGTCGATCCCGGGGAAGTCGACGCGGCCGGTTTCCCAACTTTGCTCGCCCCGCACGGTCACCACCGTATCGAAGTGTGCGACACCAGTCGGAACCTGCAACGCCCCCTCGCCCTGCACATCCGCCACTGGATCGAGTGCAAGAATCAGCCCCTGGGCACGGGACCTTACGACACCGGTGGCGTGGCCGATGGCTTCGGCCTTGCCGGTGAAGTAGATCAGCATGGAGTAGGTTTTCATCATCATCCCCTCACACCGGTGGTTTTGCTCAGATCGGCCATGACGTCGGCCAGAATGTCGAGGAAGTAGGCGGCGTTGTCGGCGGTAAATGGCAACGGCGGGCGTATCTTCAGAACGTTGCCCAACGGACTGGAAGCGCTGATCAACACATTATGGTCGCGCAATTTGTTGACCACTTGCATGGCCAGTTCCTCGTGCGGTTCTTTGGTAAGCGGGTCCTTGACGAACTCGGCACCGATGAACAGACCCGCACCCCGAACATCACCGATCACCGGATATTCCTTGGCCAGATCACGCAGACCGGCACGTAATACCTCACCGACCACCAGAGAATTCTTTTGCAGGCTTTCCGCTTCGATCACCTCCAGTACCGCCATCGCCGCGGCGGTGGAAACCGGGTTACCGCCAAAGGTATTGAAGTAACGCGCGGTCGTTGCAAAACGGGTCAGCAGTTCCGGTTTCGCCACCACACCGCCGATGGGAAGACCGTTGCCCATTGGCTTGCCCATGATCACCAGGTCTGGCACGACACCGTGACGCTGGAAGCCCCAAAACGTATCGCCGGTACGCGCGAAACCAGGCTGGACCTCATCAGCGATGAACAGCCCGCCAGCCCGGCGGACCGCTTCGACGGCCTTGACCAGAAAACCACGCGGGTCGGAGAAGACGCCATCACTGGAGAATATGGTGTCTGTCACCAGCGCCGCCGGACGGATGCCGTGACGCAGCATGTCCGCGATTGCCGCTTCAACCGACTCGGCGAACGCGTCGCCGACGTCCTTGTCACCCGCACGATAGGCATCCGGTGCCGGGACCAGGCGCACCATGCTGCCCAACGCCACGCCTTCACCCAAAGAGGGGGACATCTCGGCAATCGCGGCAGTAATGCCGTGGTAGGCGTTTTCAGTCACGATGATGCCAGTATTACCGGTATGGCAACGCGCGATTCGTACCGCAAGGTCCGATGACTCACTACCGGTGCAAGTAAACATGACGTTCGCCAATTCCCCAGGGAAGGTAGCGATCAGCTTTTCGGCGTAGGTCAGTACAGTGTCGTACAGATAGCGGGTGTGGGTATTGAGCAGTGCCATCTGTTTGGAAACCGCCTCCACGACATGAGGATGACAATGTCCTACCGAAGGCACGTTGTTGTACACATCCAGGTACGGCGTGTTGTGCGAGTCGTACATCCACACGCCTTCAGCGCGGACGAAGTGCACAGGCTTTTCATAAAACAACTTGTAGGACGGGCCCAGCACTTTTGCGCGGCGTTTGAGCAGTTGTTCGATCACTGGGTCCAGGCCATGAGCCTGAGCAGGATCGAACGAGTTGATCATCAATGGACGATTCATTATTTCACTCCAGGTTGCATGCTTTGCGAAGAATGGACTGGGCATCCGCTCGACTGACTTGCGCCAATCGCTGGAGCCCATCCCAGGCAACGCCTGTGTTCTTGAGGATGTAATGACGGTTTGCGGGATATAGACGTGCCCGAAACTCCGTGATCGCAATCGCGGTACACAGACGCGTGATAATCAGGTCGTAAAGCAAGTCCACTTCCTCGACCAGGAGCGGCAGCACGCGGTGATAGGCCCCAAGCATCTCGACCACCTTGCTCAACGGGTGGTCGCCGTCGGTGTGGTAACTGGCGGCAATGGCGATGTCGTTGATCAGTTGGGTCGCCACCATGTCGCCAAAATCGAGGATGCCCGAGACTTCATCATGGCGCCCCTCATCCATCAGGATGTTGTGTGGATTAAAGTCGGCATGAACCACTTGGCTGCGCATTTTTATAAGTCGGTGGTAGACGACTTCGTCGAAATAATCGAAGCCTGCCCGGACCAGGTACCAGGGTTTATTGTCATCGGTATGCTGCGTTGATGGCAGCATCTCCCGGCAAGCCGCCGCTTGCTGAATGTCCCACGCCAGGACTCGATCAGCACCCGGGTGATTGAAACCACGCAGCGCTAACCCAAGCTCGGCCAGACTGATGCCGATGTTGCGCAACTGGGCTTGCGAGCTGACACTTTTCGGCAACGCCAAGCCTTCCAGAAACGAAGTCATCCAGATAATTCGTCTCGGGTTGTCACCCACTTTCGCCGCAAAGGACGTTTCACCGTTGAGCGACGTAATCAATAGGGGAACTGGAATATGCGGTGCGCGTTCGGCCAGCCAGGCCAGTGCTTGAATCTGCATATCAATGGTCGCGTGATCATCTGCAGGGTTCGACATCCGCAGGATGTACTGCAAGCCGTCAGCTGAAAAAACATGGAACAGCTCGTCACGCTCACAACTGATTCGCGTGCATCGGACACTCATGCCATACCGGCCCAGAACAAGCGCTTCGACTTCCGCCAAAGGCGTCTCTTCGACAGCGGTCGTCATATTGCTCAGTGATAGCGAAAGACCGTTAATAGTCATTGGATATACTGCCTAATGCTATTCAGAACCCGTTTTCGAAGCACGGTCCAGCCGCAACCTGATAAACAGGTTGCTCTACAGTGCGTTCACAAGAGTCCCGAATCTCGAATATCGGGAGTACCCCCGCCGGAGCGGGGGCGTCATATCATTCGAAGTTCATCATGACGTGACGAACGACCGTGTAGTCTTCCAGGCAGTAGATCGACTGATCCTTGCCATAACCGGACATCTTCATGCCGCCATGAGGCATTTCGCTCAGGAGGGTGAAGTGTTGATTGACCCAGGTGGTGCCGTATTGCAGACGCGCACTGACCTTGGCAGCAGTCTTGGCATCACGGGTCCAGACTGACGAAGCCAAGCCATAGCGGCTGTCATTTGCCCAACCGATGACCTGATCGACGTCCTGGAAGGAGGTCACTGAAACCACAGGGCCGAACACTTCACGCTGGACGATTTCGTCGGTTTGCAAGGCTCCGACGACGAGGGTCGGCTCGTAGTAGAAACCATTACCCGCCACATGCTTGCCACCCGTGATGACCTGGATATGCGGCTGATCCTTCGCACGGTCGACAAAACCTGCAACGCGTTCACGCTGTCGGGCGCTGATCAGCGGACCGAGCTCTGTACCGGCCTGGTCGGTGGGCCCGAGCTTGATTGAGCACACAGCCTCCTTGAGGGCCGCGACTAGGGTGTCGTGGACGCTTTCATGCACGTAGATTCGGCAAGCGGCGCAGCAATCCTGACCGGCATTGTAGAAGCCAGCCGAGCGTACGGTGGAAACCACCGCCTCCAGGTCCGCGTCGGCCATCACGATCACCGGCGCCTTGCCGCCCAGCTCGAGGTGGGTACGTTTGAGATTGCCAGTTGCCGCTTGCAGGACTTTCTGGCCAGTGGTGACATCACCAGTGATGGACATCATGTTGATGTCCGGATGTTCACCCAGGGCCTGACCGACCGTGTGCCCGCGTCCGGTGACGATATTGACCACACCAGGTGGCAGCATCTCGGCAAGGATACTGCCCAGTTTCAATGCGGTGAGCGGGGTGTTTTCCGACGGTTTCATCACCACGGTATTACCCACGGCAATCGGCGCGAAAATCTTCCAGGTGGCCATGGCCAGCGGGAAGTTCCAGGGAGCAATGGCCCCGACCACCCCAACCGGGTCACGACGAATGATGCTCGTATGGTTGGCTGCGTACTCGCCGGCCGCCAGCCCGGTCAGGCAACGCGCCGCGCCAGCAAAAAAGCGAATGTTGTCGACCACGCCCGGGATCTCATCCTCAAGCATGCGCTCGTAGGGCTTGCCCACGTTCAACGATTCGATTTGGGCAAAAGCGGCGCCTTCCTGTTCGATTCGATCGGCAATTTTCAGCAGCAGCGCCGAGCGTTTTCCTGGGGGCAACTGCGACCAGGCCGGGAACGCCTTGCGAGCGGCTGCCACCGCTTGATCAATCTGTTCGAGGCTGGCTTCCGGCACTTCTCCCAGCACTCGACCGGTGGCCGGGTTCACCAGCGTTTCCGCGTGGCCTTCGCCGCGAACCAGCTTGCCGTCGATCAACAGATCAATCACGAACTCTTGTGTAGTGCTCATAGTTACTCTCACGCTCGTCTGTAAAAACTGTGGCAGGGCAACCAGCACGTCACGACCCGGCTGCGCTCCTCGTTACAGACAAACTATGACAATATGGACTGAGCCCCTATGTCCAATCGGAACTAGTTGTTATGTCCACTTTTGACCCCAATCTACTGTCTGACCTGATTCTCGCCACGCTAAAGGAAAGCAGCGGAATATCGCTGCAACGGCAAATCTACAAAGTGGTGCAGCAAGCGATCCTTGACGCGCGGCTGGCCCCAGGTCATCGCCTGCCTGCAACTCGCGCGCTGGCCAAAGAATTGAAGGTCTCACGTATGACCGTCACCTTGGCCTACGACAAACTGGGCGCCGAGGGATACATTGTCAGCACTCATGGCAGCGGCAGTTTCGTGGCCAATATTCAC